>NZ_JBSSGJ010000010.1:0-153732 GCF_054063535.1 Sinomonas sp. RB5 | reverse complement strand
CGCTCATCCTCTGACAACGAACTCCATGCATACACAAAACTGCTCCCCTGCAATCGGAACTGAATTTCTCAGTCCAACTCCAGGGGAGCAGTTCATCCGTGCTGCGGGCCTCCTTCGCGTCTGGCGGCTGTGCTCGCCCCGCTCAGCCCAGGAGCGGGCCTCCCACGAAGGGGTCGACGGCGAGCGCGAGGAAGAGCAGCGTCAGGTAGCTGATGGACCCGTGGAAGACCTTCATGGCCTTCTTGTCCTGGATCTCCTCGCGCTGGGCGCGGGCGTAGAGCGCGTGCGACTCGTACAGGAACCATGCCCCCGAGGCGAGCGCGGTGAGCGTGTACACCCAGCCGGCGTGGCCGAGCGGGACGAGCAGGAGCGAGGCCATCACCATGGCCCAGGCGTACAGGACCACCTGCACGGCCACGATCTTCGCCCCGGCGACCGCGCCGAGCATCGGCACCTGCGCATTGCGGTAGTCCTCGCCGTACCGCATGGACAGCGGCCAGTAGTGCGGCGGGGTCCACAGGAAGATCACGAGGAAGAGGATGACGGCGGGCCACTCGATGGTGTTGGTCACCGCCGACCAGGCGATGAGCACGGGGAAGCAGCCGGCGGCACCGCCCCAGACGATGTTCTGGGCGGTCCTGCGCTTGAGGACGAGGGTGTAGACCACCACGTAGAAGAAGATGGCACCGGCGCCGAGCACCGCCGAGAGCGGGTTGGCGCCGAACCACAGGATGGCGAGCGATGCGATGCCCAGGACCCAGGAGAAGACGAGCGCCTCCCGCGGCGTCACCTCTCCCGTCACGAGCGGGCGGTTCTCAGTGCGCCGCATGAGCCGGTCGATGTCCCGGTCGATGTAGCAGTTGAAGGCTCCGGCGCTGCCCGCCGCGAACGCCCCGCCCACGAGGGTGGCGAGGATGAGCCCGATCGACGGGAAGCCGCGCTCGGCGTAGATCATGGTCGGCAGCGTGCTCACGAGCAGCAGCTCGATGACCCGGGGCTTGGTGAGGGCGACGTACGCCTTGATCTTGCGTCGCAGGCCGAGCTTCGCTGGCCTGGACGGTGCTGTGGCGGGGGCGTCTGCTGTGCTCACGGATGCGCGACTCTTCTACTCGGGATCGTCGGTCCCCGCAAGGGGTGCTCGGGGACCGCCTCCATGATACCCGCCGCCCGTGCGCCACCCGGTTCGCCGGGACCACCGGCGGCGCCGCCCGGACATCCGCCCCCGGCGTGTTCACAGAGCGGAATATCAGTGGCAATTTCCTGAAACACCTCACCCCCGGCCGCGCGCCGTGGCTAGTATGAGGTTGGATGACCTGCTGCTGGGACGCGCCCCCGGGACGAACGGCCAGCCAGACCGGTGGCCGGAGATGTGTGGGGAAAGGCGCATGAGGGCAGTGGGCAGACACCGACAAACGTTTCGATGGTGAACGGCTGGCAGGATGCATTGCAGGGCCCACCATTCGCGTGCCCCGTAGGCTGCCTGCCGCCAGCAATGGAGAGGGGCCGTGTACGTGCCTGCTGTGGATGTGCAAGAACTGACCTGGACCGACCTGGATCGCAAGGCCGTCGACACGATCCGCGTGCTCGCGGCGGACGCGGTGCAGAAGGTGGGCAACGGACACCCGGGCACCGCGATGAGCCTGGCCCCGGCCGCGTACCTGCTGTTCCAGAAGCTCATGCGCCACGACCCGGCGGACCCGACGTGGATCGGCCGTGACCGGTTCATCCTCTCCCCCGGCCACTCGTCCCTGACCCTGTACATCCAGCTGTTCCTGTCCGGCTACGGGCTCGAGCTGGAGGACCTCGAGTCCCTGCGCACCTGGGGGTCCCTGACCCCGGGCCACCCGGAGTACGGGCACACCAAGGGCGTGGAGATCACTACCGGCCCGCTCGGGCAGGGCCTGGCCTCCTCGGTCGGGTTCGCCTACTCCGGCCGCCGCGAGCGGGGCCTCTACGACCCCCAGGCCGCCACCGGCGAGTCCCCGTTCGACCACACGGTGTGGGTCATCGCCTCCGACGGCGACCTGCAGGAGGGCGTGACCTCCGAGGCCTCCTCCCTCGCCGGCCACCAGGAGCTGGGCAACCTCGTGGTGATCTACGACGAGAACCACATCTCGATCGAGGACGACACCGACGTCGCCTTCACCGAGGACGTCCTGAAGCGCTACGAGGCCTACGGCTGGCACACCCAGCGCGTCGACTGGACCGCCACGGGCGAATACAAGGAGGACGTCCCCGCCCTCTACGACGCCCTCCTGGCCGCCAAGGCCGAGACCGGCCGGCCCTCGATCATCTCCCTGCGCACGGTCATCGGCTGGCCCGCCCCGACCAAGCAGAACACCGGCAAGATCCACGGCTCGGCCCTGGGCGCCGAGGAGATCGCGGCCCTGAAGGAGATCCTGGGCTTCAACCCCGCCAAGTCCTTCGACATCGACCCCGAGGTCCTCGAGCACACGCGCAAGGCCGTGGAGCGCGGCGAGGAGGCCAAGGCCGCCTGGCAGGAGTCCTTCGACGCGTGGAAGGCCGCCAACCCAGACGCGGCGAAGCTGCACGAGCGCATCGAGGCCCGCCGCCTCCCCGAGGGCTGGGCCGAGTCCTTGCCCGAGTTCCCCGCCGGGAAGGACGTCTCCACCCGCGCCGCCTCGGGCAAGGTCCTCAACGCGATCGGCCCGGTCCTGCCCGAGCTCTGGGGCGGGTCCGCGGACCTCGCGGAGTCGAACAACACCACGATCGAGGGCTCGCCCTCGTTCATCCCGGCCTCGCGCTCGACCCACGCGTGGGAGGGCAACCCCTACGGCCGCGTGCTCCACTTCGGCATCCGCGAGCACGCCGCCGCCGCGATCGTCAACGGCATCACCCTCGGCGGGAAGACCCGCGCGTTCTCCGGAACGTTCCTGATCTTCTCCGACTACCAGCGCCCGGCCATCCGCCTCTCCGCGCTCATGGGCATCCCGTCCACCTACGTATGGACGCACGACTCGATCGGCCTGGGCGAGGACGGCCCCACCCACCAGCCCGTCGAGCAGCTCGCCTCCCTGCGCGCGATCCCCGGCCTGCACGTGGTCCGCCCCGCCGACGCCAACGAGACCGCCCAGGCGTGGAAGGCCATCCTGGAGAACACCTCCCACCCGGCAGGGATCGTCCTGACCCGGCAGAACCTCCCCACCTGGGAGCGCGGCGAGGGCGGCTTCGCCTCCGCCTCCAACGTCTCCAAGGGCGGCTACGTCCTGGCCGAGGCGCAGCGGGACGGCGCCGACGTCGCCCCGGACGTCATCCTCATCGCCACCGGCTCCGAGGTCCAGCTCGCGGTCGCAGCCCGCGAGGCGCTGGCCGGCGAGGGCGTCGCGGCCCGCGTGGTCTCCATGCCCTGCGTCGAGTGGTTCGACGCCCAGGACGAGGAGTACCGCGAGTCGGTCCTGCCCGCGGCCGTCAGGGCCCGCGTCTCGGTCGAGGCCGGCCTGGCGCTGACCTGGCACCGCTTCGTCGGCGACGCCGGCCGCTCGGTCAGCCTCGAGCACTACGGCGCCTCCGCCGACTACAAGACCCTCTTCACCGAGTTCGGCATCACCGCCGAGGCGGTCGCCGCCGCCGCCAAGGACTCCATCGCCGCCGCCGCGGCCTGACCCCACGAGGAGCACCTCCCATGACTACCCCCACCCAGGCCCTCTCCGACGCGGGCGTGTCCATCTGGCTCGACGACCTCTCCCGCCAGCGCCTCGAGGACGGCTCCCTGGCCGCGCTCATCTCCGAGAAGAACGTCGTCGGCGTGACCACCAACCCGACCATCTTCCAGGCCGCGATCACCAAGGGCCACGGCTATGACGGCCAGCTGCGCGAGCTCGTCGCCGAGGGCGCCGACGCCGAGAAGACCGTCTTCGAGATCACCACCGCGGACGTCGCCGACGCCTGCCAGCTCTTCGCCCCCGTCGCCGAGGCGACCCGCGGCGTGGACGGCCGGGTCTCCATCGAGGTCGACCCCCGCCTCGCCTGGGACACCGCCGGCACGATCGCGGAGGCCAAGCGCCTGCACGCCAAGGTCGCGCAGCCGAACGTGCACATCAAGATCCCCGCGACGCTCGAGGGACTCGAGGCGATCTCCGCGACCCTCGCCGAGGGCATCAGCGTCAACGTGACGCTGATCTTCTCCCTCACCCGCTACCGCGCGGTGATCAACGCGTTCATGACCGGCCTCGAGAAGGCCAAGGCCGCGGGCCACGACCTGTCGAAGATCCACTCCGTCGCCTCGTTCTTCGTCTCCCGCGTGGACACCGAGATCGACAAGCGCCTCGAGAAGATCGGCACCGAGCAGGCTGCGGCCCTCAAGGGCAAGGCCGGCCTGGCCAACGCCCGCCTCGCCTACCAGATCTACGAGGAGGAGTTCACCACCGAGCGGTGGAAGCTCCTCGCCGACGCCGGGGCCCTGCCCCAGCGCCCGCTGTGGGCCTCGACCGGGGTCAAGGACCCCTCGCTCCCTGACACCCTCTACGTCACGGGCCTCGTCGCCCCCGGCGTGGTGAACACGATGCCGGAGAAGACCCTCGAGGCGACCTTCGACCACGCCGAGGTCACCGGCGACACGGTGACCGGCACCTACGCCGAGGCCAACGCCCACCTCGATGCCCTGGCCGAGCTCGGCATCGACTACAACGACGTCGTCGCCGTCCTCGAATCCGAGGGCCTGGACAAGTTCGTCGCCTCCTGGAAGGACCTCCTCGCCGACGTCGAGCGCACCCTCTCCGAGACCGCGCACGGGGCCCGCGCATGAGCGCCCTGACCTTCGCGTCGACCGGCGCCGCCCAAGCGGCCGTCGACGCGCACGTGAAGCAGCTCGTGGCCGACTCGGTGGCCAGCCGCATCTTCGCCAAGGACGCCACCCTGTGGGGGCCGGACGCGGAGGAGGAGTCGGCCAAGCGCCTGGGGTGGACGGAGGCGGCCACCGTCTCCCAGCCTCTCGTCGCGGAGATCACCGCGCTGCGCGACGCGTTCCGCTCCGAGGGTGTGGACCGCATCGTCCTGTGCGGCATGGGCGGGTCCTCCCTGGCCCCCGAGGTGATCGCCGGCACCGCCGGGGTTCCCCTCGTGGTGCTCGACTCGACCGACCCCGAGCAGGTCGCCGCGGCCCTCGGCGAGCGTCTGGCGAACACGGCCATCGTCGTCTCCTCCAAGTCGGGCTCCACGGTCGAGACCGACTCGCAGCGACGGGCCTTCGAGGCGGCCTTCACCGAGGCCGGCATCGACGCGGCGTCGCGGATCGTCGTCGTGACCGATCCCGGATCCCCGCTCGAGAGCGCCTCCCGCGAGGCCGGGTACCGGGCCGTGTTCAAGGCCGACCCGACCGTCGGCGGCCGCTACTCGGCGCTGACCGCCTTCGGGCTCGTGCCGGCGGGGCTGGCCGGCGTCGACCTCCAGGCGCTCCTCGACGAGGCCGAGGAGGCCGCGGAGCTCCTGCGGGACGACTCCGAGGACAACATCGGCCTGCAGCTGGGCGCGGCGCTCGGGGGCACGTCCCCGCTGCGGGACAAGATCGTCATCGTCGAGGACGGCTCCGGCATCGCCGGCTTCGCGGACTGGGCCGAGCAGCTCATCGCCGAGTCGACCGGCAAGATCGGCCGCGGGGTGCTCCCCGTCGTCGCCGGCGCCGACGCCCCCGAGGTCACCTCGGGAGCGGAGGACGTGCTCGTGGTGCGGCTCGTCTCCGCGGACGGCGAGCCCTCCCTCGGGGCCAACGAGGCGGCGGTCGGCGGCTCGCTCGCGACGCAGATGCTCGTATGGGAGTTCGCGACGGCCGTGGCCGGGCGCCTGCTCGGCATCAATCCGTTCGACCAGCCCGATGTGGAGGCCGCCAAGGCGGCGGCACGCGGCCTGCTGGATGCCCAGCCGGAGCCCACCCCGGCGCTCTTCACCGAGGGTGCCGTCGAGGTGCGGGGCGGCGACTGGCTCGAGGGCTCCTCGACGGTCGAGGAGGCCCTCAAGGCGCTCCTGGGGCAGCTCGGCCCCCGGGGCTACCTGAGCGTGCAGGCCTACCTCGACCGGCTTGCGTACCCGAAGCTCGAGGCCGTCCGCGATGAGCTCGCCGCGGCCACGGGACGCCCGACGACGTTCGGCTGGGGCCCGCGCTTCCTGCACTCCACGGGGCAGTTCCACAAGGGGGGCCCCGCCGTCGGCGTCTTCCTCCAGGTCACGGCGGACGCCGCGCAGGATGTCGACGTCCCCGAGCGCCCGTTCACCTTCGGGCGGCTCATCGCCGCGCAGGCCGCCGGCGACGCCCAGGTGCTGCGCGAGCACGGGCGCCCCGTGCTGCAGCTCCACCTCACCGACCGCGCGGCAGGCGTCGCGCAGCTGACCGGTCTCATCTCGGCGCTGGCGCGCTGACGCCCACGAGCGGCCGGCCCGGACCGCTCCGGGCCGGCCGCTCGTGTCCGCTGCGCGGACCGCATCCGATGGACTAGAAAGGCATCATGCCAGAGAACGACAACGGCGCGAACGGGACCAAGCGGCGCTCGAATCCGCTGCGCGACCCGCGGGACCGGCGCCTGAACCGTATTGCGGGACCCTCGTCCCTCGTGCTCTTCGGGGTGACCGGCGACCTCGCGCGCAAGAAGCTCATGCCCGCCGTGTACGACCTCGCCAACCGGGGCCTCCTGCCGCCGAGCTTCGCCCTGGTGGGCTTCGCCCGCCGCGAATGGGAGCACGAGGACTTCGCGGAGGAGGTCAAGGCCTCCGTCAAGCAGTACGCCCGCACGCCCTTCGACGAGACCGTCTGGGCCCAGCTCAACGAGGGCGTCCGTTTCGTCCAGGGTTCCTTCGACGACGACGAGGCCTTCGAGAACCTCAAGGCCACCCTCGAGGAGCTCGACGCGAAGCGCGGCACGCGCGGCAACCACGCGTTCTACCTCTCGATCCCGCCCAAGGCGTTCGAGCAGGTGTGCCGGCAGCTCTCCGCCCACGGCCTCGCCCAGCCCGAGCAGGGCAAGTGGCGCAGGGTCGTCATCGAGAAGCCGTTCGGCCATGACCTCGCCTCGGCCCGCGCCCTGAACGACATCGTGGAGTCCGTCTTCCCGCCCGATGCCGTCTTCCGCATCGACCACTACCTCGGCAAGGAGACGGTCCAGAACATCCTTGCCCTGCGGTTCGCGAACATGCTGTTCGAGCCGATCTGGAACGCCAACTACGTGGACCACGTGCAGATCACCATGGCGGAGGACATCGGCACCGGCGGCCGTGCAGGGTACTACGACGGGGTCGGGGCGGCGCGCGACGTCATCCAGAACCACCTCCTCCAGCTCCTCGCCCTGACGGCCATGGAGGAGCCGATCTCCTTCAACGCCGACGACCTGCGGGCCGAGAAGGAGAAGGTCCTGGCCGCAGTGAGGCTGCCCGAGGACCTCTCGACCCATTCGGCCCGCGGCCAGTACCTCGGCGGGTGGCAGGGCGGCGAGCTCGTCAAGGGGTACCTCGAGGAGGACGGCATCCCGGCCGACTCGACGACGGAGACCTATGCCGCGATCCGCGTGGACATCAACACCCGCCGCTGGGCGGGCGTCCCGTTCTACCTGCGGGCGGGCAAGCGCCTCGGCCGCCGCGTGACGGAGATCGCCGTGGTGTTCAAGCGCGCCCCCAACCTGCTGTTCCAGGACCAGGAGGAGGCCGAATTCGGCCAGAACGCCGTGGTCATCCGCGTCCAGCCCGACGAGGGCGCCACGATCCGGTTCGGCTCCAAGGTCCCGGGGACGCAGATGGAGGTCCGGGACGTGAGCATGGACTTCGGCTACGGGCACTCCTTCACCGAGTCCTCGCCCGAGGCGTACGAGCGCCTGATCCTCGATGTGCTCCTCGGCGAGCCTCCGCTCTTCCCCCGGCACGAGGAAGTGGAGCTGTCCTGGAAGATCCTCGACCCGTACGAGGAGCACTGGGCCAGCACGGGCGAGCAGCCCGAACCGTACGAGCCGGGCAGCTGGGGCCCCCGCAGCGCCGACGAGCTGCTCGCCCGCGACGGACGCACCTGGAGGCGACCATGATCATCGACCTGCCGAACACCACGACCTCGCGGATCTCCAAGGAGATCACGAACCTGCGCCACCGGGGCGGCGTCGTCGCCCTCGGGCGGGTCCTCACCCTCGTGGTCATCACCAAGCACGGGTTCGAGGAGGAGGCGATCGAGGCCGCCAACCAGGCCAGCCGCGAGCATCCCTGCCGCATCATCGTGCTCGTCGACTCGGGCCGCGACGCGGCGGACCGCATCGACGGCCAGATCCGGGTCGGCGGCGACGCCGGCGCCTCGGAGGTGATCGTGCTGCGCGGCTACGGCCGGCTGGCCGAGGAGAGCGAGTCGCTCGTCGCGGCGCTGCTCCTCCCGGACGCGCCGATCGTGGCCTGGTGGCCCCACGGCGCCCCGGACAACGCGAGCGCCACCTCGATCGGCTGCATCGCGCACCGGCGCATCACGGACTCGGGCAACGAGCCCGACCCCACCGCGGCGCTCTTCCACCTGCGCGAGACGTACCGCCCCGGCGACACCGACCTCGCGTGGACGCGGCTGACGAACTGGCGCATCCAGCTCGCGGCGGCCCTGGACCAGGTCGATCCCGAGCCGGTCTCCGCCGTCACAGTCGAAGGTGCCTCGGACTCACCCAGCACCGTGTTGCTCGCGGCGTGGCTCGGGCTCACGCTCGACGCTCCGGTGACGATCGTGGCCGATCCGGCGGGCACGGGGATCCGGAGGGTCCGCCTCCAGCGGTCCACGGGAGACATCCAGCTGCACCGCCCCGGGTTCACGGTGGCCGAGCTGACCCAGCCGGACCAGCCCGCGCAGCGGATTGCCCTGCCGCGGCGGAGTCTGCAAGACTGCCTCACCGAAGAGCTGCGCAGGCTCGACCCGGATGAGGTCTTCGGCGAAGTCCTCACCGCCGGGCTGCCGCGCACGAACCTGAGGAGTGTGCAGCCGAGTGAGCGCTGATCCCCGTGTGAGCATCCATCCCGACTCGTCCGTGCTGCTCGCCGCGATCGCGGCCCGCCTCATCACGAAGCTCGTGGACACCCAGGACCGGTACGGGGAGGCGACGATCGTGCTCACCGGGGGGACGATGGGCATCGGCACCCTCCGCGCCGTCGCCGACTCGCCCGCGTGCCGTGCCGTGGACTGGTCGAAGGTCAACGTGTGGTGGGGCGACGAGCGCTTCGTCGAGGCCGACTCCTCCGACCGCAACACGGTCCAGGCCGAGGAGGCGCTGCTGGGGCGGCTGCCGCTCGACCCGGCGCGGGTGCACCGCCCCGGTGCGGCGGGAGACTTCGCCACGGCCGACGACGCGGCGGCGGACTACGCGCGCAGGCTGGCCGAGGCCGCGTCCGCCGAGCACGAGTCCGAGCTGCCCGGCGGCGTGCGCGGCGTGCCGCGGTTCGACGTGCTGCTCCTCGGGGTTGGGCCCGACGCGCACGTCGCGTCCCTATTCCCCGAGATGGCGGGAATCCGGGAGACCGAGCGCACCGTGGTCGGCGTCGAGAACGCGCCCAAGCCGCCTCCAGCCCGCATCTCGCTGACGCTGCCGGCGATCAAGTCCGCGGACGAGGTGTGGATGCTCGTGGCGGGCGAGGACAAGGCGGGCGCCGTCGGTCTCGCCCTGGCCGGGGCCGGCGCCGTGCACGTGCCGGCCGCGGGAGCGAGGGGCCGCACCCGCACGCTCTGGCTCATCGACGCCGCCGCCGCCGCGAAGGTGCCCCAGGAGCTGGTCCGCAAGGAGCCCGCGTCGGCCTGACGCCGACGCGACAGCGCAGAGAAGGAGGCCGGGACCAGCAGATGCTGGTCCCGGCCTCCTTCTCTGCTGAGGTCGAAAGCGCGCTGCGGCGGTCAGGAACCGCCGGCGTTCGAGAAGCGCATGATGAGCCCGAGCGCGATGATGACAACGCCCCAGGTGACGCCCAGGATGATGGTGAAGCGGTTGAGGTTCCTCTCCGCGACGCCGGAGGACGCCAGACCGGAGGACATTCCGCCGCCGAACATGTCCGACAGGCCGCCGCCGCGGCCCTTGTGCATGAGGATCAGCATGGTGAGCAGAAGGCTCGTGATGCCCAGGATGATCTGGAGGATGATCTGGAGTACTTGCACAGGTTTGCCTCGTGGCCTTCCGTCAGCTGTCGTGCGTGGTCGCGGCGCGGCTGGCGCTGCTAGGCGCCGGCGTGGCTCTCGAACCTGACAATGCTAGCAAATTCGGCGACGTCGAGGCTCGCACCGCCCACGAGCACGCCGTCGGCGTCCTGCTCGGCGAGGATCGCCGCGGCGTTGGCCGCCTTGACCGAGCCGCCGTAGAGGAGGCGCGTCGCGCGGGCGGACTCCTCGCCGAAGAGCGCGGCGAGCTCGGCGCGCAGCGCGGCACACATCTCCTGCGCGTCGCCGGGGCCGGCGACCTCGCCGGTGCCGATGGCCCACACGGGCTCGTAGGCCACGACGAGCTGGGCGGCCTGGTCGGCGGTGAGGCCCTCGACGTCTGCCCTGAGCTGGGCCAGGGTGTGCTCGACGTGGGTCCCCGCCTGCCGGACCTCGAGCCCCTCGCCGACGCAGAGGATCGGTACGAGCCCGTGCTTGTAGGCGGCCTTCACCTTCGCGTTGAGGGTCTCGTCCGTCTCGCCGTGGACGGTGCGCCGCTCGGAGTGGCCCACGAGGACGTAGCGGCAGCCGAGCTTGGCCAGGAAGGCGCCGCTGATGTCGCCGGTGTAGGCGCCGGAGTCGAACTGGGAGAGGTCCTGGCCGCCGTAGGCGATGGCGAGGTCGTCGCCGGCCACGAGGGTCTGCACGCCGCGGAGGTCGGTGAAGGGCGGGAACACCGCGACCTCGACGCGCGCGTAGTCGTGCTTGGCGTCGTCGAGGGTCCAGGCGAGCTTCTGGAGCAGGGTGATGGCCTGGACGTGGTCCATGTTCATCTTCCAGTTGCCGGCGATGAGGGGGGTGCGCTCGAAGGCGCCGTTCGCGGAGGTGGTCACGGTGGGTGGCTCCTGACGAGGTGGTGTGGTGGGCACAGGGAGGCCCCGCCGCCTGTGGGGGCGGCGGGGCCGGGGGCTCAGGCTCCGAGGGCCGTGAGGCCGGGGAGCTCCTTGCCTTCGAGGTACTCGAGGCTTGCGCCGCCGCCGGTCGAGATGTGGCCGAACTGGGCGTCGTCGAAGCCGAGGGTGCGGACCGCTGCCGCGGAGTCTCCGCCGCCGACGACGGTCAGGGCGCCCGCGGCGGTCGCGTCGACGAGGCCCTGGGCGACGGCCTTCGTGCCCGCCGCGAAGGCCGGGAACTCGAAGACGCCCATCGGGCCGTTCCAGAACACCGTCTTCGCTCCGGCGATCTCCTTCGCGAAGGCCGCGGCGGTGTCGGGCCCGATGTCGAGGCCGATGCCGGCCGCGCCGAAGGACGTGTCCTCGATGGCGTCGGCCGCGGCCACCTCGTGGTCGGCGTCGGCGGCGAACTTCGAGGCGACCACCACGTCGGTCGGGAGCACGAACTCCGTCCCGGCGGCGGTGGCGCGGTCGAGGTAGTCCTGCACCGTGGCGATCTGGTCCTGCTCGAGCAGGCTCGCACCGACCTTGTGCCCCTGGGCCGCGAGGAAGGTGAAGAGCATGCCGCCGCCGACCAGGAGCTTGTCCGCCTTGCCGATGAGGTTGGCGATGACGGCGAGCTTGTCGGAGACCTTGGAACCGCCCAGGACCACGACGTAGGGACGCTCGGCGCCGTCGGTGAGGCGCCGGAGCACCTCGACCTCGGTCCGGACGAGCTCGCCGAGGTAGGCCGGCAGGACGCCCGCGATGTCGTACACGGAGGCGTGCTTGCGGTGCACGGCGCCGAACGCGTCGTCCACGTAGGCGCCGCGCTCCCCCGTGAGGGAGGCGAGCTCGCGGGCAAAGGCGGCGCGCTCGGCGTCGTCCTTGCTCGTCTCGCGGGGGTCGAACCGGACGTTCTCGAGGACGAGCACCTGTCCGTCCTCGAGCGAGGCGGCGAGCGCCTTGGCGCGCTCCCCCACGGTGTCCTCGGCGCGCAGCACGGTCACGCCGGCGGCCGCGGCGAGCTCGGCCAGGCGGTCGGCGGCGGGCTTGATCGTGTACTTCGGGTCCGGGGCACCCTTGGGGCGGCCCAGGTGGGCCATCACCAGGACGCGGGCGCCGGCTTCGGCGAGCTTCTGGATCACGGGCAGGGAGGCGCGGACGCGTCCGTCGTCGGTCACGGTGGAACCGTCGAGCGGCACGTTCAGATCCGAACGGACCAGAACGTGCCGCCCACGGACACCATCGGCGAGCAGGTCGTCGAGAGTGCGTGCAGTCATGGACTCAGGCTATCCGAGTTCTGCGTGCGTTACGGCGCGGGTCAGAGCTTGGACGCGACGAGCTCGGTCAGGTCGACGAGGCGGTTCGAG
This sequence comes from Sinomonas sp. RB5, assembly GCF_054063535.1. Classification (NCBI taxonomy): domain Bacteria; kingdom Bacillati; phylum Actinomycetota; class Actinomycetes; order Micrococcales; family Micrococcaceae; genus Sinomonas; species Sinomonas sp. RB5. The sequence continues at coordinate 141,346 of NZ_JBSSGJ010000010.1, read as the reverse complement.
TAGCCCCACTCGTTGTCGTACCAGGAGACGACCTTGACCTGGTTGCCGATGACCTTGGTGAGGCCGGAGTCGAAGATCGACGACGCCGGATCCCCGACGATGTCGGAGGAGACGATCGGGTCCTCGGTGTAGGTGAGGAAGCCGGCGAGCGGGCCGGACTCGGAGGCGGCCTTGACGGCTGCGTTGACCTCGTCCTTGGTGACCTCGCGGGAGACCGTGACGGTCAGGTCGGTGGCGGAGCCGGTGGGGACGGGCACGCGGATCGCGTAGCCGTCGAGCTTGCCCTTGAGCTCCGGCAGGACCAGGCCGATGGCCTTGGCGGCGCCGGTGGACGTGGGGACCATGTTGACGGCGGCGGCGCGGGCGCGGCGGAGGTCGCGGTGCGGGCCGTCCTGGAGGTTCTGGTCGGCCGTGTACGCGTGGACCGTGGTCATGAGGCCCCGCTCGATCCCGAACGCGTCGTTGATCGCCTTGGCCAGCGGGCCGAGGCAGTTCGTGGTGCAGGAGGCGTTGGAGATGATGTTGTGGTTCGCCGGGTCGTAGAGGCCGTCGTTCACGCCCATGACGATCGTGACGTCCTCGTCCGTGGCCGGGGCGGAGATGATGACCTTCTTGGCGCCCGCGGCGATGTGCTTCTTGGCACCCTCCGCCTTCGTGAAGAAGCCGGTGGACTCGATGACGATGTCCACGCCGAGCTCGCCCCACGGGAGGTTGGCCGGGTCGCGCTCCGCCAGGACCTTGATCTCCTTGCCGCCGACGACGATGATCCCCTCGCGGACCTCGACCGACTCGGCCAGGCGGCCGGTGATCGAGTCGTACTTGAGCAGGTGGGCGAGCGTCTCGGGGTTCGTCAGGTCGTTGACGGCCACGATCTCGAGGTCTGCGCCCTGGGAGAGAGCTGCGCGGAAGAAGTTGCGCCCGATGCGGCCGAAGCCGTTGATGCCAATTCGAGTGGTCACTCTGGTCGATCTCCTTGATGCTCAGTCGAGCATCCGCGAGGACTGCTCGAACTGTTAGACGGTCCCGCACGCCGTTGGGCAGAGATTTTGCACAGGGAAAGGCCGACAGCCCAAGTCTCCATTGTCATGGCTGAAAGGCCGCACGGGCCTTTCCGTCCCCCATCCTACGGCGAAAGGGCCCGTCCGGGAACAGACGGACCCTTTCGCACCGAAAGTCACAAAATGTGACGCAGGTCTCCGATCAGGAGAAGGTGACGAGGCCCTTGGCGCCGGAGCGGGCGGCCTCGAAGCGGCGGGCCACGTCGGCCCAGTTGACGATGTTCCAGAAGGCCTTGACGTAGTCAGCCTTGACGTTCTGGTAGTCGAGGTAGAAGGCGTGCTCCCACATGTCCAGCTGGAGGAGCGGGGTGGTCGCGACCGGCACGCCGTTCTGCTGGTCGTACATCTGCTCGATGACCAGGTTCCCGCCGATGGGCTCGTACGCGAGGATGGCCCAGCCCGAGCCCTGGATCGTGGTGGCCGCCGCCGTGAAGTGGCTGCGGAAGGCGTCGAACGAGCCGAAGAACTCGTCGACCGCGGAGGCCAGCTCGCCCTCGGGCTTGTCGCCGCCGTCCGGGGAGAGGTTGTTCCAGAAGATCGAGTGGTTGAGGTGGCCGCCAAGGTTGAACTGGAGGTCCTTCGAGAGCTTGGCCGCGGCCGCGCCGTCGCCGTTGGACCGCGCCTCGGCCATCTTCTCGAGGGCCGTGTTGGCGCCGGCGACGTACGCAGCGTGGTGCTTGTCGTGGTGGAGCTCCATGATCCGGGCCGAGATGTGCGGCTCGAGGGCGGCGTAGTCGTACGGGAGCTCGGGCAGTACGTAGGTCACAACATCCTCCATCGGTTGGCTCCCCGCACGCGCTGGTCGCGGCGCGCGGGCTGGTGACGGCTCCATCCTAAGCAGATGCGCCGGATGGGATACCGATCATTGCGGTACCCGCGTCCAGGGCCGGTCAACCGTCGAGCATCTCCGGGGTCACATTGGCCTCTGTTCCGGGGACCCCCTCCTCGGCCGCCTTCTTGTCGGCCATGGCCAGCAGGCGCCGGATCCGTCCCGCGATCGCGTCCTTGGTCATGGGCGGGTCGGCGAGCCGGCCCAGCTCGTCGAGGCTGGCCTGCTTGTGGGCGACCCGCAGCTCGCCCGCATAGCGCAGGTGCTCCGGGACGTCTGTGCCGAGGATCTCGAGGGCACGCTCCACGCGGGCGCCCGCGGCCACGGCGGCCTGCGCGGACCGGCGGAGGTTGGCGTCGTCGAAGTTGGCCAGCCGGTTCGCCGTCGCACGGACCTCCTTGCGCATGCGCCGCTCCTCCCACGCCATGAGCGCGTCGTGAGCGCCCATGCGCGTCAGCAGCGCGGCGATGGCATCGCCGTCGCGCACGACGACGCGGTCCACCCCCCGCACTTCGCGCGCCTTCGCGGCGATCCCCAGCCGGCGTGCGGCACCCACGAGGGCGAGCGCGGCCTCCGGGCCGGGGCAGGTCACCTCGAGCGAGCTCGAACGGCCGGGCTCGGTGAGCGAGCCGTGGGCGAGGAAGGCCCCGCGCCAGACGGCCTCCGCGTCCGCCGCGGACCCGTTGACGACCGTGGAGGGCAGGCCCCGGACCGGGCGCCCGCGGTTGTCGAGGAGCCCGGTCTGGCGGGCGAGCGCCTCGCCGTCGCGCACCACGCGCACCACGTACCGGCTCCCGCGCCGGATCCCGCCCCCGGAGACGACAATGATCTCGCTGGGGTGCCCGTAGACCTCCGCGATGGCGGCCCGGAGCCTCCGGGCCGTCGCGGCGAGGTCGACCTCGGCCTCGATGACGATCCGGCCCGAGATGATGTGGAGGCCGCCGGCGAACCGCAGGATGGCCGAGACCTCTGCCTTGCGCTCGGAGGACTTCTTCACCGTCAGCCGCGACAGCTCGTCCTTGACGCTCTGGGTCAATGCCATGGCGGTCCTTCCTGCTCCCGCGGCGTCCGCACCGGACCCACGCTCAACGGCCCGCAGCGGGGGCTCCGCCCCCGGTGAAGACCTCATGGTACGCACCGGCCAGCCGGAGCGCGTCGTGTACCGGCCGTCGGCCGGAGGACCTCACTCTATCGAAGAGGACCTGCGCCCCGAGTTCACCGGCCACCCGCTCGAACTCGGCCCGGTCCGCCACGGAGGCGTGGTCCGCGATCACCGCGTCCACCCGGAACCCGGGTGCGACGCGCTGGATGGCCCGGAGGTGGTCGGCCGCGCTCATGCCCGTGGTCTCCTTGGTGTCGACCGCGAGGTTCATCGTCAGGCAGCGCCGGGCCGGGGTGTCGACGAGGGCCTGGCGCAGCTGCGGCAGGAGCAGGTGCGGCAGCACCGAGGTGTACCACGAGCCGGGGCCGAGCACGACCCAGTCGGCGAGCTCGATCGCGCTGAGGGTCTCGGGGCACGCGGGGGCGTCGTCAGGCTCGAGCCGGACGTCCTCGAGGCGGCCGGCGACCGCGCACGCGGCCTGCCCGCGGATGGTCTCCACCCGCGCGGGGCCGCCGTGGGCTCCCCCGCCGGTGACGACGACGTCGCCCTCGATGGTGAGGGGCACCCTGGACATCGGCAGCACCTGGCCGCGCGCGCCGAGCAGGGCACCGGCCCAGCGCAGGCCGTCGACGACGTCTCCGAGCAGCTCCCACAGGGTGACGATGAGCAGATTGCCCATGGCGTGGTTGTCGAGCCCGCTCGTTCCGGCCGGCGAGCGGAACCGGTGCTGCATGACGTCCCGCCAGGTCCTCCCCCAGTCGGTGTCGTCGCACAGCGCGGCCAGGGCCATCCGGAGATCGCCGGGCGGGAGGACGCCGAAGTCGGCCCGGAGGCGGCCGGAGGAGCCGCCGTCGTCCGCGACGGTCACCACGGCGGTGAGCTCGGTCGTGAGCAGGCGCAGGGCGGACAGCGACGCGGCGAGGCCGTGGCCTCCGCCGAGGGCGACGACGGAGGGACCCTTGGGCTTGCCGCCGTCGGTGCCCGCGCCCGGACGGATGAGGGGCAGCGGCCCTGTGAACAGCGTGCTCACTCGCGGCCGAGGTCCCGGTGCGCGGTGGTGACCGTGACCCGGGGCTGCTGGGCGAGGCGCTTGGAGATCTCCTCGGCGATCGCGACCGAGCGGTGCTTGCCGCCGGTGCAGCCGATCGCGATCGTCGCGTAGTGCTTGTTCTCGCGGCGGTAGCCCGCCAGGACGGGCTCGAGCGCGTTGACGTACCGCTCCACGAACTCCTGCGCCCCGTTGGCCACGAGCACGTAGTCCCGCACGTCCGGGTCCAGGCCGGTGTGGGGCCGCAGCTGGGGCACCCAGTGCGGATTGGGGAGGAAGCGCACGTCGGCGACGAAGTTGGCGTCGGCCGGGAGGCCGTACTTGAAGCCGAAGCTCATGACGTTCAGCCGCACCGTCACCGGGCCCTTCTCGGAGAAGAGCTCCGTGATGGCCGTCGCGAGGCCGTGCACGTTGAAGTCCGAGGTGTCCAGCACGATCGTCGCGTGGTCCTTGAGCTCGCGCAGGAGGGTCCGCTCCTCTGCGATGCCGTCCGAGATGCGGCCGCCCTCCTGGAGGGGGTGGGGCCGGCGGCCCTGCTCGAACCGGCGGATGAGCACGTCGTCGCTCGCGTCGAGGAACAGCAGGCGGTACTCGGTGCCGCTCGAGGTGAGCTGGGCGAGCGCATCGCGGATGTCGGCGAACAGCGCCTTGCCGCGCACATCCATGACGACCGCGAGCTTGGGGATCCGGTCCGGCGAGTGGCGCACGAGGTCCGAGAGGGTCCCGAGCAGCTGCGGGGGGAGGTTCTCCACGACGTACCACCCGTGGTCCTCGAGGGCGTTCGCCGCGGTGCTGCGGCCGGCGCCGGACATGCCCGTGACGATGAGCAGCTCGGAGGCGGGCGGCCTGACCGGGGTCAGGTCTGTCTCGTGGCCGGTCTCGGCGGCGCTCGTCTCGGTCATGGTGCCAGCCTAGCTAAGACTCCACGATTTCGCCGGTGGCGTAGTTGACGGCCGGGGCGGGCTGATCCACCCCATGGAGGCGGGCGTGGATGGCGGCCGCGAGGGACGGGCCCACCCCGCTGACATCCGTGATCTCCGTCACCGACGCGGCGCGGAGCCGCTTGAGCGAGCCGAAGTGGGCCAGGACGGCCTTCTGCCGTGCCGGGCCGAGCCCGGGGACCTCGTCGAGGATGGAGGCGGTCATCGACTTCGCGCGCCGCTGGCGGTGGAAGGTGATGGCGAAGCGGTGCGCCTCGTCGCGGATGCGCTGGAGCAGGTACAGGCCCTGCGAGGCGCGCGGCAGGATGACCGGGAAGTCGCCTTCCGGGAGCCAGACCTCCTCGAGCCGCTTCGCGAGGCCCACCACGCGGACCTCGTCCCCGATGCCGAGCTCCGCGAGGGCCCGGACCGCGGCCGTCACCTGGGGCTGGCCGCCGTCCACCACCACGAGGTTCGGCGGGTAGGCGAACTTTCCGCTGTCCCGCTCCTCGACCGGGCGCTCGCGCTCGGCGAGGTAGTTGCGGAAGCGGCGGGTGAGGACGTCGTGCATCGCCGCCGTGTCGTCGCGGGCGGCCTCGCCCGTGATGGTGAACTTGCGGTACTCGCTCTTCTTGGTGAGCCCGTCCTCGACCACGACCATCGAGGCCACGACGTTGGTGCCCTGGACGTGGGAGATGTCGAAGGACTCGATGCGCAGCGGCGGTTCGGGCAGTTCGAGCGCCTCCTGCAGCTCCTGCAGGGCGAGCGAGCGGGTCGTGATGTCCCCCGCGCGGCGGCTCTTGTGCAGCCGCAGGGCCTGGACCGCGTTCTCGTGCACGGTCTTGAGCAGGGCCGCCTTGTCGCCCCGCTGCGGCACGCGGAGCTCGACCCGCGCCCCGCGCAGGCCCGTGAGCCAGATGCCGAGATCGTCCGCGTCCTCGGGCAGGACCGGGACGAGCACCTCGCGCGGGAGCCTCCCGTTGGTCTCCTCCTGGTCGCCGTAGACCTGCTGGAGCAGGTGGCCCACGAGGGCCTCGGGGGTGGTGTCCTCGACCTTCTCCACGATCCACCCGCGCTGGCCGCGGATGCGGCCGCCGCGGACGTGGAACACCTGCACCGCGGCCTCGAGCTCGTCCTCCTCGACGGCGAAGACGTCCGCGTCGGTCTCTTCGGAGAGGACCACGGCGTTGCGCTCGAAGACCTTCCGCATGGCCACGATGTCGTCCCGCAGCCGCGCGGCGTTCTCATAGTCGAGGTCCGAGACCGCGTCCGCCATCTTCCGCTCGAGGCCCGTGATGAAGCGCCTGGCCTCCCCGCCCATGAAGGCGCAGAAGTCATCGGCGAGGGCGCGGTGGTCCTCCTCGCTGATGCGGCCCACGCAGGGCGCGGAGCACTTGTCAATGTAGCCGAGGAGGCACGGCCGTCCGCTCTGCTCGGCCCGCCGGAACACGCCCGCGCTGCAGGAACGGACCGGGAAGACGCGCAGGAGGGTGTCCATGGTCTCCCGGATGGCCCCGGCCGTGTAGGGCCCGAAGTAGCGGGTGCCCTTGCGCCGCTCGCCGCGCATCACCATCACCCTGGGGTACTTCTCCCCCATCGTGACGGCGAGGTACGGGTAGGTCTTGTCGTCGCGGAAGGCGAGGTTGTACCGCGGCCTGAACTCCTTGATCCAGGTGTACTCGAGCTGGAGCGCCTCGAGCTCGCTCCCGACCACGGTCCACTCGACGCTGGCGGCCGTGTGCACCATCGCATAGGTCTTGGGCAGGAGCGTCGCCGGCCGCGCGAAGTAGGACGTCAGGCGCTGGCGGAGGTTCTTGGCCTTGCCGACATAGATGACCCTCCCGTGCGGGTCCCGGAAGCGGTAGACGCCAGGGTCGGTCGGAATGTCCCCGGTCCTGGGACGGTAGCTCGCTGGATCTGCCACCGCTCCAGTCTAGGAGAGTCCGCGGGGCCTCCCGTCCGCGGCGACGGCCCTCGGGCCCGCCGCCGGCGCTAGTGCGAGGGCGGCTTGTTGTAGCCGGCCGCCCGCTCCTGCCCCGTGAGGGCCGCGATGGCATCCATGATCCGATCGGTGGCCTCGCGCCGGAGCGGGAGCGAGTGGTCCGGGCCGGTCTTCTCGAACCACAGCGGCTCGCCCACGCGCATCTCGAAGTGCTGGGGCCTGATGGAGTTCGTGTCGGCGGGCTGGAGGTTCTCCGTGCCGACGAGCCCGACGGGGACCACGGGGGCACCGGTGGTGAGCGCCAGCCAGCCGACGCCGGTCCGGCCCCGGTAGAGCAGGCCGTCGCGGGAGCGGGTCCCCTCAGGGTAGATCCCGATCCCCTTGCCCTCATCGAGGATGTCGAGCAGCGTCTTGAGGGCCGCCACGCTCGCGGCCTGCTCGCCGCGCTCCACGGGGATGGACCCCACGCCTTCGAAGAAGGCCTTCATGAGCTTGCCCTTGACTCCCTTGCCGGTGAAGTACTCGGCCTTCGCGAAGAACGCGACGCCGCGGGGCATGAGCGCCTGGATGATCACGGAGTCGAGGAACGAGAGGTGGTTCGAGGCGACGATGAAGGGGCCGCTCTCGGGCACGTTCTCGAGCCCTGTCACGGTGGGACGGCAAAGGCCGCCGATCAGGCCGCGGATGCTCTGCCGGGTCATGGAGTAGATCAGCATGCTGCAGCCTCCGGTGCGCGGTGGAGCACGACGTCGATGGCGCGCCCGAGCTCGTCTGCGTCGCCGACGGCGGCGGCCAGGTCGAGGGACGCGAACTCGCCCGCGGGCGCGAAGCCCCACCGCACGCCGATGCAGGGGAGCCCGTTCGCCGCGGCACCGGCGGCGTCGTGCCGCCGGTCGCCGATCATGACCGAGCGCTCGGCCCGGCCGTGGTTCGTCACGAGGGCGGCGCGGACGATCCCCGCCTTCCCGTCTTGGGCAGGCGGCAGCGTCTCGTCGTCGGGGGCGCCGTGGATGCTGTGGAAGTGGACGTCGAGCCCGTGCGTGCGCAGGAGGCGCTCGGCGAGGTTCTGCGGCTTCTGGGTCGCGACGGCGAGGTGCACCCCCTCGGCCCGGAGGCGGCCGAGCAGCTCGGGGATGCCCGGGTAGGGCCGGCTCTGGCCCATCCCGTGCGAGATGTAGCGCTGGCGGTAGGTGTGCACGACCGCCGAGAGCGTCTCCTCGGGCACGTCTGCGAGCCGGTGCAGCGACTCCAGGAGCGGTGGTCCCACCATGCTCGAGAGCGTCTCGCCGTCGGGGACGGGCAGCCCGTGAGCCTGCAGCGCGAACGCGATGCCGCCGGTGATGCTCCCCGCCGGGTCGATGAGGGTTCCGTCCAGATCGAAGATCGCGAGCGCGGGGCTGTCAGTCACCGGGACAGTCTCGCACATCGCCCGCGCGGGACCGAAACGGACACGGGCAGGGCATGAACGCCGCGGCATGGATCGGTCGATCCATGCCGCGGCGCTCATGTTCGGGCGGCCGGGGGCTACCCTTCGCTGCCGAGGATCTCGGCGAGGAACATGCCCGTGTAGCTGCCCTCCGCCCGCGAGACCTGCTCGGGCGTTCCGGTGGCCACGATCCGGCCGCCGCCGGAGCCGCCGTTCGGGCCGAGGTCGATGATCCAGTCGGCGCTCTTGATCACGTCGAGGTTGTGCTCGATGGTGATCACGGTGTTGCCCTTCTCGACCAGGGACTGCAGGACGAGGAGCAGCTTGCGGATGTCCTCGAAGTGCAGGCCCGTGGTCGGCTCGTCCAGGACGTAGGCGCTGCGGCCGTTGGAGCGCTTCTGCAGTTCCGCGGCGAGCTTGACGCGCTGGGCCTCCCCGCCGGACAGGGTGGTGGCCGGCTGCCCGAGCCGGACGTAGCCGAGGCCCACGTCGACGAGGGTGTTCAGGTGCCGGGCGATCGGGCTGAACGCCGCGAAGAACTCGGCCGCCTCGTCGATCGGCATGTTCAGCACGTCCGCGATCGTCTTGCCCTTGTAGTGCACCTCGAGGGTCTCGCGGTTGTAGCGTGCCCCGTGGCACACCTCGCAGGGGACGTACACGTCCGGGAGGAAGTTCATCTCGATCTTGAGCGTGCCGTCACCGCTGCACGCCTCGCAGCGGCCGCCCTTGACGTTGAACGAGAAGCGGCCCGGCATGTAGCCGCGGACCTTCGCCTCGTTCGTCTCCGCGAAGAGCTTGCGGATGTGGTCGAACACCCCGGTGTAGGTCGCCGGGTTGGACCGCGGAGTGCGTCCGATCGGGCTCTGGTCGACGTGGATGACCTTGTCGAGGTGCTCGAGGCCCTCGATGCGCGTGTGGCGCCCCGCCACCTGCTTGGCACCGTTCAGGCGGTTCGCGAGCACCTTGTACAGGATGTCGTTGACCAGCGTGGACTTCCCGGAGCCGCTCACGCCGGTCACGGCGGTGAGCACCCCGAGGGGGAAGGTCACGTCGACACCCTGCAGGTTGTGCTCGCGGGCCCCGACGACCTTGAGCTGGCGCTTGCGGTCCACCTTGCGGCGCTTGGCCGGCACCTCGATGGAACGCCGCCCCGACAGGTAGTCACCGGTGAGCGAGGCGGTGTTCGCCTTGAGGTCCTCGAGCGTGCCCGAGTGGACGACCTCTCCCCCGTGCTCGCCCGCGCCCGGACCGATGTCGACGATCCAGTCCGCCTCATGGATGGTGTCCTCGTCGTGCTCGACGACGATGAGCGTGTTGCCGAGGTCGCGCAGGCGGGTCAGGGTCTCGATCAGGCGGCGGTTGTCGCGCTGGTGCAGGCCGATGCTCGGCTCGTCCAGGACGTACAGGACGCCGACGAGGCCGGATCCGATCTGGGTCGCGAGCCTGATCCGCTGGGCCTCGCCGCCGGAGAGCGTGCCGGCCGCCCGCTCGAGGTTGAGGTACTCGAGGCCCACATCGAGCAGGAAGCGCAGGCGCGCGTCGATCTCCTTGAGGACCTGCGCGGCGATCTGCTCCTCGCGGCGCGTGAGCTCGAGCGTGGCCAGGAAGGTCCTCGCCTCCTGCAGTGGCAGCCTGCTGACGTCCGCGATGGAGCGTCCGCCGACCAGGACCGAGAGCGAGGCGGGGTTCAGGCGCGCGCCGCCGCACTCGGGGCACGGGATCTCCCGCATGTACTCCTCGTACCGGTCGCGGGCGGAGTCCGACTCGGTCTCGAGGTGCTTGCGCTGGATGTAGGCGATCGCGCCCTCGAACCCGGTGCTGTACTTGCGCTCGCGGCCGAACCGGTTGCGGTACTGGACGACGACCTTGTGGTCCTTGCCGTACAGCACCGCGTCCCGGGCGTACTCCGGGAGGCTGTGCCACGGGGTGGTCATCGAGAACCCGAGGTCGTCGGCGAGGCCCGCGAGGAGCCTGGTCCAGTACTCCTGGGTCGCGGTCCCGAGCGACCAGGGGGCGATGGCGCCCTCGGAGAGGCTCAGCTGGGCGTCGGGCACGACGAGGTCGACGTCCACCTCGAGCTTCGTGCCGATGCCGGTGCACGCCGGGCACGCGCCGAACGGGTTGTTGAAGGAGAAGGACCGCGGCTCGATCTCGTCGATCGCGAGGGGGTGCTCGTTGGGGCACGCCAGGTGCTCCGAGAACGCCCGCAGCCGCACGTCGTCGTCCTCGTCGAGGTCCACGAAGTCTGCGAGGACCCGGCCCTCGGCGAGGCCGAGCGCCGTCTCCACCGAATCGGCGAGGCGCTGGCGGATCCCCTCCTTCACCACGAGCCGGTCGACGACGACCTCGATGGTGTGCTTGAACTGCTTGCCGAGCTTGGGCGGCTCGGAGAGCTGCACGAGCGAGCCGTCGACCCTGGCCCGGGAATAGCCCTTGGCGGCGAGCTCCTTGAACAGGTCCACGAACTCGCCCTTGCGGCCCCGCACCACCGGGGCGAGCAGCTGGAAGCGGGTGCCCTCCGGCATCTCGAGGAGCTGGTCGACGATCTGCTGCGGGGTCTGGCGGGTCACCGGCTCATGGCAGATTGGGCAGTGCGGGCGGCCCACGCGCGCCCAGAGGAGGCGCATGTAGTCGTAGATCTCGGTGATCGTGCCCACGGTCGAGCGCGGGTTCTTGCTCGTGGACTTCTGGTCGATCGAGACGGCCGGGGAGAGGCCCTCGATGAAGTCGACATCGGGCTTGTCCACCTGGCCGAGGAACTGGCGGGCGTAGGCCGAGAGGGACTCGACGTACCGGCGCTGGCCCTCCGCGAAGATCGTGTCGAACGCGAGCGAGGACTTCCCCGAACCCGAGAGCCCGGTGAAGACGATCATCGCATCGCGCGGCAGGTCCAGGTCGACGTTGCGGAGGTTGTGCTCGCGCGCCCCCTTGACGACGAGGCGGGACTGGTCATGCGGCATCAGCGTGTCCTGGAGCACGGCAGCGGCCGTGGCCGGCCCCGGCCGCTCGCCATCCAGGACGTTCTCCTGCTCGGACATGGACTCGTTGAGTGTGGGCAGACTCTGCACCTGTCTATGCTAGTGGACAGGATCGAAATTCGAAAATGTCTTCGATGTGACCTTGGGCTCACCCGGCCTGCGGACGCTCCCGGGCGTACGCCGCGGTCACGAGGGCCACGGCCTCCTCGAGCGAGCACCCCCGGGCCGCCGCGGCGCCGGCGAACGCCGCCGCAGCCGCCGCGAGCTCCGAGTCGCGCTGGTCCCTCGGGGCCACCGTGGTACCCGCGCGCCCGGCCGTCGCGAGGACGCCCGCCTCCTCGAGCTCGCGGTAGGCGCGCGCCACGGTATGGGGCGCGACCCCCAGCTCCCCCGCGAGAGCCCGCACCGACGGCAGCTTCGCGCCGACCTCCAGGCTCCCGCTCTCCACGAGCTCCAGGATGCGCCGCCGAAGCTGCTCGAAGAGCGGCACTGCCAGCTCCGCGTTCGGGCGCCAGCGCCCCGGGAAATCACCCACTGCCATTGGCCCAGCGTAACCAAGCCGCCTAGGGTGGCGTCCATGAGCACCCTCGTGAAAGACCTCGGGCGCGTCACGGTGCGCCGGATCTCCGTGAGCGACATGGACAACAACGTCTACCTCATCACCTCCAAGTCCTCGGGGGCCCAGGTCCTCATCGATGCCGCCGACGACCTTCCGGCCATCCGCGCGCTGCTCGCCGAGGGCGCGGCCGACGCGCATGCCCCGGCGAAGCTCGCCCTGATCGCGACGACGCACCAGCACTGGGACCATGTCCGGGCGCTCGAGGGGCTCGTCGAGGAGACGGGCGCACCGGTCGCCGCGGGCCGGCAGGATGTCTCCGGCATCCCGGCGCCCGTGGGGATGGTCCTCGACCACGGCGACGTGGGCACCTTCGACGGGTTCGAGCTCACCGCCGTCCACCTGCGCGGGCACACGCCCGGATCGATTGCCTACGTGCTGTCCGAGCCCGATTCCGCGCCCCTCATCTTCTCCGGCGACTCCCTCTTCCCCGGGGGCGTCGGCAACACCCAGAAGGACCGCGACCGCTTCGCGCTGCTCTACGGCGACGTCGTCGAGCGTCTCTTCGGCGCCTACCCGGACGAGTCCGAGGTCCACCCCGGGCACGGCAGGCCCACCACGCTCGGGGCAGAGCGCCCGCACCTCGCCGAGTGGAAGGAGCGGGGCTGGTAGCCGACGTGCGGACCACTGCCGGCCCGGCCTCGGACGCCGAGATCCCCGCCTACCTGGAACGCCTCGGCATCCCGGCGCTCGCGGACATCCACGTGCACTTCCTCCCGTCGGCCATGCTGGAGAAGGTCTGGGCCTACTTCGACGCGGCGGAGGACCGGTACGGCTGGCCGTGGCCCATCGCCTACCGCGTCAGCGAGGAGGAACGGCTGCGGCTCGCGCGCAGCTTCGGCCTCGCGGCGATCCCCGCGCTCACGTATCCCCACAAGCCGGGCATGGCCGCCTGGCTCAACGCCTGGTGCGCCGAGTTCGCCCGGCGGGTCCCCGACGCGGTCCACTGCGGCACGATGTACCCGGAACCCGACGCCGCCGACTACGTCGGGCACGCCCTGGCCTCGGGGGCACGCCTCTTCAAGGTCCACCTGCAGGTGGGCGGGTTCGGCCCGGACGATCCGCTGCTCGAGCCGGCGTGGGCCCTGCTCGAGGACGCCGCCGTCCCCGTGGTCATGCACGCCGGGTCCAAGCCGCTCCCCGGGCAGTTCACCGGCCCGCAGCGGGTCCGGGCCCTCCTGGACCTCCACCCCCGGCTCACCCTGGTGATCGCGCACCTCGGCATGCCCGAGTACTGGGAGTTCCCCGACCTCGCCGCGGCGTACCCGAACGTGCACCTCGACACCACCATGTCGGCGACCGACTTCACCGAGCGGTTCGCGCCCCTGCCGGACGGCTTCCCTGGCCGCCTCGCGGAGTTGGCGGACCGCGTGGTCCTCGGCTCGGACTTCCCGAACATCCCGTACCCCTACGCCCACCAGCTCGCCGCGCTCGCGCGGCTCGGCCTCGGCGACGAGTGGATGCGCAAGGTCCTGTGGCACAACGGGGCCCGGCTCCTCAGCCTCGAGGAGCCGGCCGCGGGCTAGGCCCGCTCCGGCTTGCGCCCCACGCAGAAGATCCGGCGGAAGGGGTAGACGGTCGTGAGGACTCCGTCCCGTTCGGCGGACGGGTATGCGTCGTAGAGGAGCTGGTTGTACTGCTCCTCGAACTGGGCGGCCTCAGCGGGAGAGAGGGCGTCGAGCACGGGGCGCAGACCCGTTCCGCGCACCCAGGTGAGGACGGCGTCCTCCCCGGTGAGGACCTGGCAGTACGTGGTCTCCCAGACATCGGCGTCCCAGCCGGCGTCGAGCAGGAGCTCGAGGTAGGCGCGCGGCTCGGACACGGGGTCGGTGTGGCGGAGGACGCCGCGCAGCCGGTGGTCCCACTGGGAGGACTCGGCGAGCTCGCGCATGAGGGCATGGGAGGGGGCCGAGAAGTTGCCCGGCACCTGGACCGCCAGCCACGCCCCGGGGGCGAGCTGCTCGAGCCAGCGGCCCATGAGGCCCTGGTGCCCGGGCACCCACTGGAGGGCAGCGTTCGAGACGACCACGTCGACGTCGTCCTCCGGCTCCCAATGGAGGATGTCACCGTGCCGGAACGAGAGCCGGTCGCGACCGGCGAACCGCGAGCGGGCGGCGTCGAGCATCTCCTCCGAGCTGTCCAGCCCCTCCACGAGGGCGCCCGGCCAGCGCTCGGCCAGCGTGGCGGTGAGCTCCCCCGGGCCGCAGCCGAGGTCGACGACGCGGCGGGGCGCCTCGGCGGCGATGCGTCCGGTGAGGTCGTAGAACGGCCGCGACCGATGGTCCCCGAACGCGGTGTAGAGGGCCGGGTCCCACGTGGGCGAACTCATGGGACCACGCTAATCCGGATAGTCTGGGGGCGCCATGCGACTCGACACCCTGATCCCCGCGCCGTCCTCCCCTTCCGACTCCCGAGGGTCCTTGCAGGACGAGGTCTACGACGCGTTCGTCGGCTGGGCCGAGGCCCGCGGACTCTCCCTCTACCCCGCCCAGGACGAGGCGGTGCTCGAGATCGTCTCCGGCTCGAACGTGATCCTGGCGACGCCGACCGGCTCGGGCAAGTCCCTCGTGGCGGTCGCGGCGCACTTCCACGGGCTCGCGACGGGCCAGCGCAGCTACTACACCGCCCCGATCAAGGCGCTCGTGTCGGAGAAGTTCTTCGCGCTATGCGAGATCTTCGGCGCCGAGAACGTCGGCATGGTCACGGGCGACTCCTCGGTGAACCCCGACGCGCCGATCATCTGCTGCACCGCCGAGATCCTCGCCAACCATGCCCTCCGCCTCGGCGACGCCGCCGAGCTCGGGCCGGTGATCATGGACGAGTTCCACTTCTACTCCGACCCGCAGCGCGGCTGGGCGTGGCAGGTCCCGCTCCTCGAGCTCCCCCAGGCGCAGTTCCTCCTCATGAGCGCCACGCTCGGGGACGTGAGCCGGTTCGAGCGCGAGCTCACCGAGCGCACGGGGCGGACGACGACGGTGGTCGCCCACGCGGAACGGCCCATCCCGCTGCACTACTACTACGAGGAGAAGCCCGTCCACGAGACCCTCGAGGAACTGCTCGCGACGAAGCAGGTCCCCGTCTACGTGGTGCACTTCAGCCAGCTCGAGGCGATCGAGCGGGCCCAGCAGCTCATGAGCGTGAACATGTGCACGCGGGAGGAGAAGGACCGGATCGCCGAGCTGATCGCCGGGTTCCGGTTCGCCGCCGGGTTCGGCAAGGCCCTCAACCGGCTCGTCCGGCACGGCATCGGGGTGCACCATGCGGGCATGCTGCCCAAGTACCGCCGCCTCGTCGAGCAGCTCGCGCAGGCGGGCCTGCTCAAGGTCATCTGCGGCACGGACACCCTCGGCGTCGGGATCAACGTGCCCATCCGCACCGTCCTGCTCACCGCCCTGAGCAAGTTCGACGGGACGCGCACCCGCCACCTCAACGCCCGGGAGTTCCACCAGATCGCCGGGCGCGCGGGCCGGGCCGGGTACGACACCGCGGGGACCGTCGTCGTGCAGGCACCCGAGCATGTCGTGGAGAACAACCGGGCCATGGAGAAGGCACGGGCCAAGTTCGGCGACGACGCGCGCAAGCTGCGGCAGGTCGTGAAGAAGAAGCCGCCCGAGGGGTTCGTGTCCTGGGGCCGGCCCACGTTCGAGAAGCTCGTCGAGGCCTCCCCCGAGCCGCTGAGCTCGAGCTTCACCGTGACGCACGCGATGCTCCTGAACCTCATGGCGCGTCCCGGCAATCCCTTCACCGCCGCACACCGGCTCCTCACCGAGAACCACGAGCCCCGGCCCGTCCAGCTGCGCCTCATGCGCCGGGCCCTCGGCATCCTGCGAGAGCTCATGGCCGCCGACGTGGTCGAGCGGATTCCCGACGCCGAGCTCACCCCCGAGCAGCGCGCGAGCGGGCACACCCTGCGCCTGACCGTGGACCTGCAGGAGAACTTCGCGCTCAACCAGCCGCTCTCCCCCTTCGCGCTCGCGGCCCTGGACCTCCTGGACCCGGAGTCGCCCTCGTACGCCCTCGACGTCGTCTCCGTGATCGAGGCCACCCTCGAGAAGCCGCGGCAGATCCTCTCGGCCCAGCTCAAGCGCGCCAAGACCGAGGCGGTCGCCGCCATGAAGGCCGAGGGGATGGAGTACACCGAGCGGATGAACGCGCTCGATGCCGTCACCTACCCCGAGCCCCTCAAGGAACTGCTCGAGGCCGCCTTCGAGACGTACCGCCGGCACGCACCCTGGGTGGGCGACTTCGAGCTCGCCCCCAAGTCTGTGGTCCGGGACATGTACGAGCGGGCCATGGACTTCGGCGAGTTCGTCCAGTTCTACGGCCTCGCCCGCAGCGAGGGGATCGTGCTCCGCTACCTGACCGACGCGTTCAAGGCGCTGCGCCAGACCGTCCCGCAGGACGCCCTGCGCGAGGACCTCGAGGACCTCGTCGCGTGGCTCGGCGAGCTGGTGCGCCAGGTCGACTCCTCGCTGCTGGACGAGTGGGAGGAACTCACGAGCGGGAAGGACCTGCACGCCCACGACGCGCCACCCCCTCCCCCGCCGGCGCTCACCGCCAACGTGCGGGCCTTCCGGGTCATGGTCCGCAACGAGCTGTTCCGCCGGGTCGAGCTCTTCGCGGACGAGGACTCCGACGCGCTCGCCGCGCTGGACGGCGACGAAGGGTTCGGGGTCGCCGCGTGGGAGGACGCGCTCGATGCCTACTTCGAGGAGCACGAGGACATCGGCACCGGCCCCGACGCGCGCGGGCCGCAGCTGCTCATCATCGACGAGCAGCCGGGCGTGTGGCACGTGCGGCAGATCTTCGACGACCCTGCCGGGAACCGCGACTGGGGGT
This sequence comes from Sinomonas sp. RB5, assembly GCF_054063535.1. NCBI lineage: Bacteria > Bacillati > Actinomycetota > Actinomycetes > Micrococcales > Micrococcaceae > Sinomonas > Sinomonas sp. RB5. Next base: position 124,588 of record NZ_JBSSGJ010000010.1, on the reverse strand, counting down.
TCTCCGCCGACGTGGACCTCGCCGCGAGCGATGCCGCGGGCAGCGCCGTGATCCGTCTGACCGCGGTGGGCAGGCTCGGGGGCTAAGTTGGAAGGCATGGGCCTTTCCACCACCGCACTGCTCCGGGCCGCCGAGCCTGCCGACGTCCCCGTGATCCTCGACCTCATCCACGAGCTCGCGGTCTACGAGAAGGAGCCGGACGCGGTGAAGAACACCGTGGAGGCGCTCACGGCCCAGCTGTTCGGCGAGAACCCGGCGATCTTCGCCCATGTGATCGAGGAGGACCGCGCCGGCGCCGGCGAGGTCATGGGCTTCGCGCTGTGGTTCCTGAATTACTCGACGTGGGAGGGCACCCACGGGATCTACCTCGAGGACCTCTACGTGCGCCCCGCCGCGCGCGGCCGCGGCTACGGGAAGGCCCTGCTGGCCGAGCTCGCCCGCATCGCCGTGGAGCGCGGCTACGCACGGGTCGAGTGGGCGGTCCTGAAGTGGAATGAGCCCTCGATCGGCTTCTACCGCAGCCTCGGGGCGGTGCCGATGGAGGAATGGGACACGTTCCGCCTCACCGGCGGGGCGCTCGCGGAGTTCGGAGCCTCGGCGGCAGGGTCGGCGGGGTGAGCACGACGCCGGGCGGCCGGTTGCGCACGACGGGTGCGGCGCCGTCGTCCGCCCACCGGATCGTCGGAGCGCACGAGTTCCGCGGGATGCGCACCGTGGAGCACCTCTTCGCGGTGCCGCTCGACCACGGGCGCCCCGACGGCGAGCTCATCGAGGTGTTCGCGCGGGAGTACGTCGCCGCCGCCCACCCCGCCGACGCCGTGGAGCGGCTGCCCTGGCTCGTCTTCCTCCAGGGCGGTCCCGGTGGCCGCGGCGGCCGGGTGACGAGCCTGAGCGGCTGGATGAAGGCCGCGGCCCAGGACTTCCGCATCCTCATGCTCGACCAGCGCGGCACCGGCCTGTCGACCCCAGCGGACCGGACCACCCTCCCCCGCCGTGGAGGCCCGGCCGCGCAGGCCGCGTACCTCGCGCATTTCAGGGCCGACTCGATCGTCCTCGACTGCGAGGTGATCCGGCGCGAGCTCGGGTCCGGGCCCTGGACCGTGTTCGGACAGAGCTTCGGCGGGTTCTGCGCCCTCAGCTATCTCTCCCTCGCCCCGCAGGGCCTCCGGCGCGCGATCATCACCGGCGGACTCGCGCCCCTCGACGGCCCGGCGGAGCGCGTCTACCGCGCCACCTACGCTCGGGTCGCCGCGCGCAATGCCGAGTACTTCGGCTGGTATCCGGACGACCGGGCGCGGGTGGCCGAGGTGATGGCCCATCTGGACGCGGCGGACGAGCGCCTCCCGTCCGGGGAGCGGCTCACGCCGGAGCGCTTCCAGCTCGTCGGGAGCCTGCTGGGCGGCAACACCCGTGTGGACCAGCTGCACTACCTGCTCGAGGACGCCTTCACCCTCGGCACGGACGGTCCGCACCTCTCCGACGGGTTCCTGGCCCAGGTGCACACCCTCGTGACGCGGGCCCCGAACCCGCTCTACGCCGTGCTCCACGAGGCCATCTACGCCCAGGGCGAGGCCACCGACTGGGCCGCGTGGCGGGTCCTGGACGAGCACCCCGAGTTCCGGCCCGACGCCGCCGAGCCCCTGCTGCTCGGCGAGATGGTCATGCCGTGGTACTTCGAGCAGGACCCCGCGCTCGTGCCGCTCGCCGAGACCGCGCGCCTCCTGACCGAGACGGCGGACTGGGGGCCGCTGTACGATCCGGGCCGCCTCGCGGCGAACGAGGTGCCGGTCGCCGCGGCCGTCTACCGCGACGACATCTTCGTGGACCGCGGCCTCTCCCTCGAGACGGCCGGCCGGGTGCGGGGGCTCAACGTCTGGGAGACCGGCGACTTCCACCACGACGGGATCTCGGACGACGGCGAGGCCATCTTCGCGCGCCTCCTGGCGATGGCCGACCCGGACCGCGCGCCCGGCGGCTGACGGGGGGTGCGAGAACTGTCGGACCCCTGTGATGGGATCAGTGCATGGGGGAATACCGCGGTTCGGCGCACGACGGCGAGTGGTCGCCGTCGGCGGACGGCGCGCCGTGGGCTGTCCCCACGGAGAAGGCCGGGGACGCTCCGCTGAGCTGGGTGGAGGCGTGGGACCCCGCTGCAGCCGACGCGGAGCCCCTGAGCGAGCCCGCGCGTCGGGCGGCCGAGCGGCTCTTCCGGGTCGACTCGCTCGTGGACGGGCTCTCGGTGTGCCGGGCGATGGAGTCCCAGCTGCACGCCGACCGGGCCAAGGGCATCCGGCGGATCGCCCTGCTGCTGGGCGCGGGCTCGGCCAGCCCCCTGGAACGGCTTGAGGCACTCTCGCTCACCGCGGCCGAGGTCGCCGCCGAGCTGTCCCTGCCCGCGCGCGCCGCCCGGGCACTGGTCGCCGAGTGCCTCGCCCTGACCGAGCCCATGGCTGCCCCTGTGCTGGCCGGGCTCGAGGATGGCCGGCTCGACCGGGAGCGGGCTCGGACAGTCCTGGGCGCGGCGGGCTCGGTGCCCGAAGCAGCGGCCGCGGAGTTCATCGGGCGGGCCGTCCGCCTCGCCTCGGCGGAGCGCTCGCCGGGCGGGGCTGCGGCCCACTGTGCGGTGCGGCCATCGGTGCCCGCGCTCCGCCGTTCCCTGCGGCGGCTCGCCGAGGAATACTCCGCCGACACCCTCGCTGTGCGGTCGCGTGCGGCACGCGACCATCGCCGTGTCGAGATCGATCCCTGCGACGACGGGATGTGCTGCCTCACCGCCTATCTTCCGCTCGCCGACGGCGCCATGATCGACACGCGGCTGCAGGCCATCGCCCGTGCGCAGGCCGCCGACGACCCCCGCACCACGGCCCAGAAGCGCGTGGACGCATTCACGGGCCTCCTCCTGGGGCCGGTGAAGGGACGCGGCAGGGCGCCCATGGATACGGCGGCGGAGAGGCCGGGGGGCATGGGCGAGCCACGTGGCGGCGTCCGCACGGAGATCGTCGTGACCATCCCGTACGGCACCGTGCTGCCCGCCCCCGGTCCCGCCGCACCCGGCCCCGACGCGCTCGGTTCCACGGCCGCTGGGCTGAATCTCGCGGAAGCCCCCGCCGAGATCCAGGGCTACGGGCTCGTCGATGCCGAGACGGCGCGGTCGCTGGCGGCCCACGCGGCCACCTGGGTGGGCGCTGTCGTCGACCCGGACTCCGGCGTCCCCTTGGCGCTCGGCCGCACCCGCTACACGCCCCCAGCCGCGCTGCGCCGCTACCTCGCGTTCAGAGACACTGGCTGCACGTTCCCCGGGTGCGACGCCCCGCACCCCCGCACAGAGGCAGACCATATCCATGGGTGGTCACGCGGCGGCAGCACGGGTCCGGACAACCTCGCCCTTCTCTGCCCCGAGCACCACCGCATCAAGACGCTCGGGCACTGGAGAGCGGAGCACGACGCCGCGGCGGGCACCACGGTGTGGACCTCGCGCCTCGGCCGCACCCATGTCACGCGCGGCACGCCCCTGGCGCCACCACCCCGGCCTCCGCAACCGCCCCCGTTCTGAGCTGCAGGAGGTGCTGAGCTGCAGGAGGTTCTGAGCTGCAGGAGGCAGAGAGAGCGCTGGCCGGTTCCCACTCCGGAGGCCCCTCGATGAGCTGGCCCGCCCGATGAGCTGGTCCGTCCCCACGAGCCGGTTTGTCAAGGCATGAGCCAGCCAGTCCGTCAGGCCGGATCGAAGCGTCGGCGCCCCGCCATGGACCGCGTCACGGCAAGTACGAGCACGGCGACGCTGAGGACACCGGCTGCCAGGGCGAGCCCCTCGAACCCGATGAGCGCCATCGCGACCCCGGAGAGCGCACCGCCGGCGGCGCCGGCGAGGCCCATGGCGGTGTCGCTCGCACCCTGCGCCTGGACTCGGTGCACGGGCTCGACGCTCTCGGCGAGCAGCGCGGAGCCGGCGATCGTCGCCGCGGACCATCCGAGCCCGAGCAGCACGAGGCCCACAGCAACGGCCGGTGGGCTGGGCGCGCCAACTGCCGCGACAGCGACGGCGAGCACGAGCACCACGTGGCCCCCGGCGAGCACGCGGCGGCGCCCGTACCGGTCCGAGAGCCAGCCCATGAGCGGCGAGAGCGCATACATCCCGGCGATGTGCAGCGAGATCGTGAAGCCGATCAGCGCGAACGAATCGGTGCTCACGTGGCCCTCGTGCCCCATGGCTGCCATCGGGCCCACCGTGACCTGCTGGAGGTGAAGCGGTGTCATCGACATGACGGAGACCATGACGGCGTGCGCCGCCACGACGCCCAGGACGCCGAGGACGGCGTCGGGTGACGTGCGGATCGCGTGCACGCCGCCCCTGAACGCCGCACCCCACGGGGCCCCTGCACGCCCTGCGGCAGCGGGTTGGTGGGCAGCGTCCTGGATCCCGGCGCGGCGGCGGGCTTCGAGCAGCGGATCGGGGCGCAGGCCGACGAGCAGGATCACTGCGGCCAGTGCCATGCCCGTGACCGAGATGACGAACGGCCCGGCGGTCTCGGGCAGGTGGAGGGCCCTGCCGAGGGCGGCGCCCGGCCGGATGAGGTTGGGGCCTGCGACCGCACCCACGGTGATCGACCACACGACGAGCGAGAGGTCCCGGCCGCGGTGGGCCGCGCCGGCGAGGTCCACCGCTGCGAAGCGCGACTGGAGGTTCACGGCTGTCCCCACCCCGAGCAGCGCCCCACCGGCCAGCAGGAGTGCCAGCGACGTGGTGACCGTGGAGAGCACCACGGCGAGCGAGCCTGCCATGGCGAGGACGAGTCCCACGACGAGCGCCCTCCGACGTCCCTTCGCCGCGGCCAGGCCGGCCAACGGGAGGGCGGCGACGGCCGCCGTCAGGGTGAGCACGGTGGTGACAGAGCCTGCCCAGGCGTCGGAGCCGCCGTACTGGACGGCGAGCAGCGACCCGATCGCGAGCGTGGCCCCGTTCCCGAGACCGCTCAGGAGCTGAGCGCTGGCCAGGACGCCGACCGTCCTGCGCTGCATGCGGCGCTGCGCCGTGGAGGGTTCCAGCACGCCGGCCTCAGGCAGGGCTGCCTCACGCATGGCCGGCGGCCTGCATCTGCCGCAGTTCCTTCTTCAGGTCCGCCACCTCGTCCCGGAGCCTGGCCGCGAGCTCGAACTGGAGTTCGGCGGCGGCCCCGTGCATCTGCTCGGTGAGCTGCTCGATGAGCCCGATCAGATCCTCGGCGGGGGCGGCCGCGACCCCGTCCTTGCGGACGGTCTCCTGCCCGGTCGCGACGACCTTCGCGGCGGAGTACCCGCGCTTGCCCTTGCCGTAGTCGAACTGCTTGATCAGCTTCTCGGTGTCCTGGTCCTCCCGGGCGAGCTGATCGGTGATGTCGGCGATGCGCTTGCGCAGCGGCTGGGGATCGATGCCCCGCTCCTTGTTGAACGCCATCTGGATCTCCCGGCGTCGGTTCGTCTCGTCGATGGCCTGCGCCATGGAGTCGGTGATCCTGTCCGCGTACATGTGGACCTGGCCGGAGACGTTGCGGGCCGCGCGGCCGATCGTCTGGATGAGGGACGTCGCGGAGCGCAGGAAGCCCTCCTTGTCGGCGTCCAGGATGCTCACGAGCGAGACCTCCGGCAGGTCCAGGCCCTCGCGGAGGAGGTTGATGCCCACGAGGACGTCGAAGGTGCCGAGCCGCAGCTCCCGCAGGAGCTCGACGCGCCGGAGCGTGTCGACGTCGGAATGGAGGTACTGGACCTTGACGCCGTGGCCGAGCAGGTACTCGGTGAGGTCCTCGGCCATCCTCTTCGTGAGGGTCGTGACGAGCACGCGCTCGTCCCGCTCGACCCTGTCGCGGATCTCCCCGAGGAGGTCGTCGATCTGCCCCTTCGTGGGCTTGACCACCACCTCCGGGTCCACGAGGCCGGTGGGCCGGATGATCTGCTGCACCACGCCGTCCGCTTTACCGAGCTCGTACTTGCCCGGGGTGGCGGAAAGGTAGATCGTCTGGCCGATCCGCTCGAGGAACTCGTCCCACTTCAGCGGACGGTTGTCCATCGCGGAGGGCAGGCGGAAGCCATGCTCGACCAGAGTGCGCTTGCGCGACATGTCTCCCTCGTACATGGCTCCGATCTGCGGAACGGTCACATGGGACTCGTCGATGACGAGCAGGAAGTCGTCGGGGAAGTAGTCCAGGAGGCAGTGCGGCGCGGTGCCGGGGCCACGGCCGTCGATGTGCCGGGAGTAGTTCTCGATGCCGTTGCAGAACCCCATCTGCTGCATCATCTCGAGGTCGTAGGTGGTGCGCATGCGCAGCCGCTGGGCTTCGACGAGCTTGTTCTGCGACTCGAGCAGCTGCAGCCGCTCGGCGAGCTCGTCCTCGATGCCCTGGATCGCCTTGGCCATCCGCTCGGGTCCGGCGACGTAGTGGCTCGCGGGGAAGACGTACATCTCCGTCTCCTCGCGGATCACCTCGCCCGTGAGGGGGTGCAGGGTGTGGATCGACTCGATCTCGTCGCCGAAGAACTCGATCCGCAGCGCCTGCTCCTCGTACATCGGGATGATCTCGACGGTGTCGCCCCGCACGCGGAACGTGCCGCGGTGGAAGTCCATGTCGTTGCGCACGTACTGCATCGCGACGAACCGCCGCAGGAGCGCATCCCGGTCCATCTCCATCCCGCGCCGCAGGGTGACCATCCCGGCGACGTACTCCTCGGGCGTGCCCAGGCCGTAGATGCACGAGACGGTCGCGACGACGACCACATCGCGGCGCGTGAGCAGCGCGTTCGTCGCCGAGTGGCGCAGCCGCTCGACCTCCTCGTTGATCGAGGAGTCCTTCTCGATGTAGGTGTCCGACTGCGGCACGTAGGCCTCGGGCTGGTAGTAGTCGTAGTAGGAGACGAAGTACTCGACGGCGTTGTTGGGCAGGAGCTCGCGGAATTCGTTGGCGAGCTGCGCCGCGAGGGTCTTGTTCTGCACCATCACGAGGGTCGGGCGCTGGAGCTTCTCGATCACCCAGGCTGTCGTGGCGCTCTTGCCGGTGCCGGTGGCGCCGAGGAGCACCACGTCCTTCTCGCCGTTCTGGATGCGCTCGGCGATCTCGGCGATCGCGGTCGGCTGATCACCCGCCGGCTGGTACTCGCTGATCACCTCGAAGGGCGCGACGACGCGGTTGATCTCCTGGGCAAGGCTCATGCTCCCAATCTACGCCGGGCTGCGGACAGCGGGTGTCCGCAGGGCGGCGCGATCGCCACGGGCTGACAAGGCCGGCGTCGGCAGGCGTCCCCAGGGGTGGGCCGGCCTGCCGGGGCTCAGTCCTCGCGTGTGGCGGCGGGCGCGAGCACATCGTCCCAGAGCCGGTCCACGGCGGCGTGCAGGGCGGAGAGGGAACCGGTGTTCGCCACCACGTGGTCGGCGGCGGCGAGGCGCTGTTCCCGGGTGGCCTGGGCCGCCATGCGGGACCTGGCCTCGGCCTCGTCCATCCCGTTACGGGCGAGGAGCCGAGCCAGCCGCACGTCGTCGGGCGCATCGACGACCACGACGACGTCGAACGCGCCCGCCTGGCCCGTCTCGACGAGCAGGGGGATGTCCTGGACCACGACGGCGTGCGGGTCGGCGGCCACGGCGTCCCTGGCGAGCTGCGCGGCACGGGCCCGCACACGGGGGTGGATGATGGCGTTGAGCATGTCGCGGCGGGAGGGGTCAGCGAACACGATGGCGCCCAGCGCGGCCCGGTCGAGCGTGCCGTCCGGTGCGAGCACGTCCTCGCCGAAGGCCTCGACGACCTCGGCGAGCCCGTCGCTGCCGGGCGCCACGGCCTCGCGCGCCAGGACGTCCGCGTCCACGATCACGGCGCCGCGCTCGGCGAGCCGCCGCGACACCTCCGACTTCCCTGCGGCGATGCCGCCCGTCAGGCCCACTCTCAGCACGGCACCAGCCTAGTGGACCTCCTAGACTGGGCCCGGTGACCGAGACGCCCAGCCATGCCACCACCTATACGACCGTGGACGGGGAGCACCGCCGCGAGCTCGAGGTCAAGCGGTCGCGCTTCATCACGGTGCTGCGCCGGGCCGCGAGCGAGGAGGAGGCCCGCGCCCTCGTCGCCGGGCTGCGGCGGGAGTTCCACGACGCCCGCCACCACTGCAGCGCGTTCGTCCTCGGCCCCGACCGCACGACCCAGCGCAGCAGCGACGACGGCGAGCCCTCGGGCACCGCGGGCATCCCGATGCTGGAGGCGCTCCTGCGGCGTGAGACGCACGACGGCGTGGCCGACCTCAGCGACGTCGCTGCGGTGGTGGTGAGGTACTTCGGCGGCATCCTCCTGGGCGCTGGAGGGCTCGTGCGGGCGTACTCGGAGTCGGTCTCGGCGGCGCTGGACACCGCCCCGCTCCTGCGCCGCGAGAGGCTCCGGCTCGTCGGGATCGACGTGCCGCATGCGGCCGCACCGCGCCTCGAGAACGACCTGCGCGCGGGCGGCGTGCTCGTGGCCGGCACGGACTACGGCGCCGCCGGGGCGAGGGTGCGCGTGGCGCTCGCGGACAGCGAGGCGGGAGCCGCGGAGTTCGCGTCCAGGCTCGCGGGGCTGACCGCCGGGACCGCGGCGGCCGTCGCGCTCGGGACCTCGTGGGTGGACGTGCGGACATGACGAGGGCGGGCCCTGCCTGAGCAGGACCCGCCCTCGTCAGCGGTGTCGGTACCGGCGGCCTAGCGGGCCGCGGTCACGATCAGTTGCCGGTCAGCTTCTCGCGGAGCGCGGCAAGCGCCTCGTCCGAGGCGAGCGTGCCGTGCTCGGACGCCGGGGCCTCGGAGGAGTACGTGGTCGGCGCCGACTCGTGGCCGCCGGACGCGGCGGCCGCGTCGTCGGCAAGGTGCTGCGCGACCTGCTTCTTGTGCGCCTCCCAGCGGGCCTGGGCGTCGGCGTACTGCTGCTCCCACGCGGCGCGCTGCGTCTCGTAGCCCTCGAGCCACTCGTTGGACTCCGGGTCGAAGCCCTCCGGGTACTTGTAGTTGCCCTCCTCGTCGTACTCGGCAGCCATGCCGTAGAGCGCCGGGTCGAACTCGGTCGAGTCCGGGTCCACGCCCTCGTTGGCCTGCTTGAGCGACAGGGAGATGCGGCGACGCTCGAGGTCGATGTCGATGACCTTGACGAAGAGCTCGTCGCCGACGGAGACAACCTGCTCGGCGAGGTCCACGTGGCGGACCGCCAGCTCCGAGATGTGCACGAGGCCCTCGATGCCGTCCTCGACGCGGACGAACGCGCCGAACGGAACGAGCTTCGTGACCTTGCCCGGGACGACCTGGCCCAGCGCGTGCGTGCGGGCGAAGGTCTGCCACGGATCCTCCTGCGTCGCCTTGAGCGACAGGGAGACACGCTCGCGGTCCAGATCCACCTCGAGCACCTCGACCGTGACCTCCTGGCCGACCTCGACGACCTCGGACGGGTGGTCGATGTGCTTCCAGGACAGCTCCGAGACGTGGACGAGGCCGTCGACGCCGCCGAGGTCCACGAACGCACCGAAGTTGACGATCGAGGACACGACGCCCGTGCGGACCTGGCCCTTCTCGAGCTTGTTGAGGAAGGAGGAGCGGACCTCGGACTGGGTCTGCTCGAGCCACGCACGGCGGGACAGGACCACGTTGTTGCGGTTCTTGTCCAGCTCGATGATCTTCGCCTCGAGCTTCTGGCCGATGTACGGCGCCAGGTCGCGGACGCGGCGCATCTCGACCAGCGAGGCCGGGAGGAAGCCACGGAGGCCGATGTCGAGGATGAGGCCACCCTTGACCACCTCGATGACAGTGCCGGTGACGACGCCGTCCTCCTCCTTGATCTTCTCGATGTCGCCCCAGGCGCGCTCGTACTGGGCGCGCTTCTTGGACAGGATCAGGCGGCCTTCCTTGTCCTCCTTGGTGAGAACGAGGGCCTCGACCTGATCACCGACGGCGACGACCTCGGACGGGTCGACGTCGTGCTTGATGGAGAGCTCGCGGGAGGGGATGACACCCTCCGTCTTGTACCCGATGTCAAGGAGGACCTCGTCGCGGTCGACCTTGACAACGGTGCCCTCGACAAGGTCGCCGTCGTTGAAGTACTTGATGGTGGCGTCGACGGCGGCGAGGAACTCCTCGGGCGTGCCGATGTCGTTGATGGCGACCTGCGGCGTGGAGGAGGTCGTGGAGGTGATGGTCATGTAGTAGGGGCTCCGATGTGGATAGTTGGTCGGTCACCCAGACGCGTGCGGCCGCACGGTCCGGCTGAAGTGTTGGTGGTGGTGCTGCGCACTACGCGCCCCACCAGTCTAATTGGCGGTCCCAACAGGGGTCAAAACGTGCCGGGCAGATGGCGCAGCCGATTCCGGGCCGACGCTATTCCCAGGGCAGGCCCGCCCTCGAGAGGGTGGTGAAGGTGGTCCCCTGCCCTGTCAGCCGCGGCAGCGCCGCCTCGTAGCCCCGCGCGGTGCCGCCCTCGGGATGGTTCATGTGGCTGATCACGATGTCTCCGGCGCGCGCCTTCCCGACCTCCGTGGCCACCTGCCCAGGCGAGAAGGTCGCGCCGCCGTCGCCATTGAGGGAGAAGCCGACCGGGACGAGGCCGACGGCCCGGACCACATCCGCGGCCACGTCGTCGTAGTAGGCGGTGCCGGGCCGGTACCAAGGGCGGGGAGTGCCCATGAGCGACTCGAGATGTGCCCTGTTGGAGAGGAGCTCCTCATAGACGGCGGCGAGGGAGGCCGTGCCGGGGATGCCGTAGGCCGCCCGCCCGGTCACCGAGAGCGGGCGGTGCGCCGTGCCGTGGTCCGCGAGCTCGAACAGCGGGTCGGCCGCCAGCTCGGCGGCAGGCCCGGGATTCGCCGCGATCCAGCGGGCGTTGAGGAACAGCGTCGCAGGGACGCGGTGCTTCCTCAGGGCGGCGATGAGGCGGGCGTCGTATCCCCCGCCCCCGCGGCCTCCGCAGGCGTCGAAGGTGAGGGCGACGGACGCGACGGCGCCGCGGGTCACGACGCCGGGCACCTGGAGCCCCCACGCCTTCGGCAGGCGCCCGGCGAACTGCCGGCCGATCTGCTCGGCGGTGGGACGCGGACGGACCGCGGGGCCGGTCGGCGCCGCGCCGCCCGGGGCCGCACCGGACGCTCTGTCGGGAGCGCCGGCGGACAGCGAGGCGGTCGGCGCGGGCGCGCACGCGGCCAGTGCCAGTGCTGGCAGGGCGGTGAGCACACGTCGGCGCGCGAGCATGGAGGCTCCAGGGAACGGGGGAACGGGAAACGGTCGGTACGGGCGTCCCGGGCAGTACCGGGACACCCATTGCGAGGATACCGCCGCGGCGCGACGTTCGGGGAAACCTGCATGCTGTGCCGCCGGACGTTGCGCTGCCGTCGAGGCTGTGCCCGTCGGGGCCAGGACGGCCTAGAAGTGCGTGAGGCAGTGGGCGGGGCGCTCCACGGCGAGCATCCGGGCAAGCTCAGTTGCCGCCGCCGGACGCCCGGCGCCGACGCGGATGCGGCCCGCCTCGGCGAGCGTCACCGGGCTCACCCCGCCGACGTAGGCCGAGGAGAGCTCCGCGATGTCCATGACGAGGTCGTCCTGAGCGGGGTCGTCGTGGGCGAGGCGGGAAACCTGCGCGGTGCCCGCCGAGGAGGACAGGCGGTACCTGCCGTCGGTGAACCCGAGCGGGTCCTGGATGCGCAGGACCAGCTCGCCGTCGTGCGCCAGCTTCCGCGCCGACAGGGCGGCCTCGACGTCGAGGATCCGCAGCCACAGCATGTCCCGCACCGAGCCGGTGCGCACCACCCGCGGGTCCTCGAGGGCCCACACGAGCGGGTCGTCCACGGGGGCGTCCTCCCACTCGATGCGCTCGATCAGGTCGAGCGAACCGAGGAAGTCCCACAGCCCGAGGTAGGCCTCCGGGGTCGCCGCGACGACGTCGCGCAGCTCCATGGTGGGCGGTTCCGTCTCCCAGCCGCGGAACGCGTACGCGGCGTAGCCGTCGGGGGTGCCCTGCTCGTCGAGGTGCACCGCGACGCGCACGCCGTGGTCCTCTCCCCCGGTCTCCTCGTTCCACTGGCCCGCCGCCCGCAGTCGATAGCGCTCCTGCCGACCCAGTGAGCCGGGGATCGCGCGGTGGGCACGGGCGAAGATCTCCGGGGCGAGGTCCAGCATCGCCGCCGGCTCGGCCGCGACCACCCGGCCGCGCACGGATGCCGCGAGCCGGAACCGCGGCCCCGTCTCGACGCTCACGCTCCGCTCGTGCGTCGCGACGCCGTAGCCGAAGCGCCGGTAGATCGAGGCCTCGGAGGCCGTCAGCGCGGCGACCGGCACGCCGTCGGCCTTCGCCCGGGCGAGGTCCTCGGACATGAGGCGGCGGAGGAGTCCGCGGCGCCGGTGGTCCGTCCGGACGGTGACGGCCGTGACCATGTGGGCGGGGACGAGCACCCCGTGGCCCACGTTGAGGGTCTTGCGGAACGTGGCGAAGGTGGCCACCGGGCGCCCGGCATCCAGCGCCGGGGCTGCGGCGGGAGCCGTCGCATACGCACCGGTGAGCTCACGGTCGTCGGCCACCGACGACTCGGCGATCCGTGCGCTGAGCTCGTCCCGCCCGGGCTTCTGGTAGAAGCCGTAGTGCACTGCCTCGATCCACCGCTTGGTGTCCGCGTAGTCGGGCGACGACACCGGCCGCGGCCGGAACCGGCGGATCTCGTAGTCGGTACCGCCCGGCGTTCCCGTGTCCGCGCCCATTCCCCGATTCCCCCTCGTGTCGGTGCTGTGTCGTAGCGGTGCTGTGGCGTCCCAGTGCCCGGGGCCAGCGCGTCGTGTCAGTGCCCGGCGTCGTTCCAGGTGCGGCCCACGCCGATCTGGACGTCGAGCGGGACGCTCAGCTCGGCGGCCGAGCCCATCTCGTGCTCGACGATGCTCCGCACGGCCGCCTCCTCGCCGGGCGCGACCTCGACCACGAGCTCGTCGTGGATCTGCAGGAGGAGCCGGGATCCGAGGCCGCTCTCGCGCAGGCGCCCTTCGACGCCGATCATCGCCCGCTTGATGATGTCCGCCGCCGAGCCCTGGATCGGCGAGTTGAGCGCAATCCGCTCGGCCAGCTCGCGGTGCACCCGGTTGGTGCTCGTCAGGTCCGGGAGGTAGCGGCGACGCCCGAAGATCGTCTGGGTGTAGCCGTCCTGCCGGGCCTGCTCCACGACGCCCCGGAGGTAGTCCCTCACGGCCCCGAAGCGGTCGAAGTAGTCCTTCATGAGGGTGCGGGCCTCGTCCACGGAGATCTCGAGCTGCTTGGACAGCCCGAAGGAGGACAGCCCGTAGGCGAGCCCGTAGCTCATCGCCTTGACCTTCGAGCGCATCTCGCTCGTCACGTCCGCGGGGGCGACGTGGAAGATGCGCGAGCCGACGAAGCGGTGCAGGTCCTCCCCCTGCCGGTACGCCTCGATGAGGCCCTCGTCGCCGGACAGGTGCGCCATGATGCGCATCTCGATCTGCGAGTAGTCGGCCGACAGCAGGGACTCGTAGCCCTCCCCCGCGACGAACACGTCGCGCACCCGTCGGCCCTCCTCGGAGCGGATCGGGATGTTCTGCAGGTTCGGGTTGTTCGAGGACAGGCGGCCCGTCGCGGCGATCGTCTGGGCGTAGGTCGTGTGGATGCGGCCGTCGGCCGTGACCGCCTTCTTGAGGGTCTCGACCATCTGCCGCAGCTTGCTCGACTCGCGGTGGGCCATGAGCGCCTCGAGGAAGGGGTGCCCCGTCTTGTCGAGGAGTTCCTTGAGCGAGGCGGCGTCCGTCGTGTAGCCCGTCTTGATCTTCTTCGTCTTGGGCAGCGCGAGCTCCTCGAAGAGCACCGTCTGCAGCTGCTTGGGCGAGCCGAGGTTGACCTGGTGGCCGATCGCCTCGTAGGCCGCGGCGGCGGCCTGCTCGCTCGCGGCGCCCAGCTCCGCCATCAGCGCGTCGATCTGCTGCTGGTCCACGGTGATGCCGGCCCACTCCATGTCGAGCAGGACCCGCGAGAGCGGCAGCTCCATATCCTGCAGGAGCCCGCTCGCCCCGACCTCCTCGAGTTTGGGGGCGAGGGCTTCGTGGAGGGCGTGCACGACGGCGGCCTTCCGGGCGAGCGCCGTGGCCGCGGCTTCCGCGCCGTCGAGGTCCAGCGCGAGCTGGCCGGTGGCCGGAGCGCCGGCCGCGAGCTCGATGCCGAGATGGTGCTGGGCGAGGTCGCCGAGCGCGTAGGAGCGGCGGTCCGGCTCCGCGAGGTAGCCGGAGATCGAGACGTCGTCGACGACGCCGGCGAGCTCCGTCCCGCGCCCTCGGAGGGCCTTCCCGGTCTCCTTGAACTCGGCCGTGGCCTTCGTCACCGAGGCATCTTCGAGCCAGGCCGCGAGGGGCGCGGGGACGCCGCCGTCGCCGCCGTCGAGCGGGACCACGACGGCGGCTCCCGCCGTCGCGAGCGCGACCGCCTCGGCGCGGGGCCGGGGCCCTGCCCCGTCGGTGCGGACCACGACCGCGACGGGCCGCCCGCCCGCGCCCGCGGTGAGGTCCGCGAGGGCGGCGGCCAGCCCGGCGTCGTCCGCCGGAACGGAATGCGGCGGCACGTGGAAGGCGTCCGGGGTCTCCTCGGGGCCCTCCGTGCCGAAGACGTCGTAGACGCGCGCCCGCAGCGCCTTGAACTCGAGCTCGTCGAAGAGTGCCTCGACGGCCGCGCGCTCGGGGCGCGGGTCGGCGAGGTCGTCGAGGGCGAGCGGCAGCTCGAGGTCGGTCAGGAGCCGGTTCAGCTGCCGGTTGCGCCGCACTGCCTCGATGTTTGCCCGCAGGCTCTCCCCTGCCTTGCCCTTGATCTCGTCCGCGTGCTCGAGCACGCCCTCGAGTCCGCCGTACTGGGTGATCCACTTCGCGGCCGTCTTGGGGCCCACGCCGGGGACGCCGGGCAGGTTGTCCGCGGACTCGCCCACCAGGGCGGCGAGGTCGGGATAGCGGGCCGGCGGGACGAAGTACTTCTCCTCGATCGCCGCCGCGTCCATGCGCGGGATGTCGCTCACGCCCTTGCGCGGGTAGAGCACGGCCACGTGGTCGTCGACGAGCTGGAAGGTGTCGCGGTCGCCGGAGACGAGCAGCACCTCGAAGCCGGCCGCCGCGCCCTGGGCGGCGAGGGTCGCGAGGATGTCGTCGGCCTCGTGCCCGGGCAGTTCCATCGTGCGGACGCCGAGGGCGCCCATGACCTTCTTGATGTAGTCGATCTGGCCGGCGAACTCGGGCGGCGTCGCGTTGCGCCCGCCCTTGTACTCGCTGTAGATCACCTTGCGCTGCGTGGTCTCGTCGCTGACGTCGAACGCGACGGCGACGTGGGTGGGCTGCTGGTCGCGCACGAGGTTGATGAGCATCGACGTGAAGCCGTGCACGGCGTTCGTGTGCTGGCCCGCGGCGTTGACGAAGCTGTCCGCCGGCAGGGCGAAGAAGGCGCGGAACGCCATTGAGTGGCCGTCCAGGACCAGCAGCCGCCCCTGCCGTCCCGCGGGGGCCCCGGCTGCTGCCGTCGGGGCGGCCGTGGGTGCAGGAGGGGCGAGGGTTTTGCTGGTTTCAGTCACGGGTGCCAGCCTAGTGGGCATGCAGGACAATTTCACCGCGATGGACGGGGGCCCCGCGGCCCGCGAGGATGCCGGCGCAGGGGGCGGAGCCGGGGCGGCTGCCGAGCGCGACGCGGCGGCGGAACTCGAGGCCGCCGGGATCCCCGAGCGGCTGCGGCCCTGGCTCGCCGCCCGCGGCGTGGGCGCGCTCGTGGTCAAGATGGGGATCGTGTTCGAGGAGCTGACGGCGGAGCGCGCGGTCGCGACCATGCCGGTCGAGGGCAACACCCAGATCGCCGGGATCCTGCATGGCGGCGCCCACGCGGTGCTGGCCGAGACGCTGGGATCGTTCGCCGCCTCGCTCCACGCCGGCGCGGGCCGGCATGCGGTGGGTGTGGACCTCAACGCCACCCATCACCGCGCAGCCGTCAGCGGCAGGGTGCGGGGCACGTGCACCGCGCTCCACCTCGGCCGTACGCTCGCGACGCACGAGATCGTCATCACCGGCGAGGACGGCCGCCGGCTGTGCACCGCGCGCATCACGAACCTCCTCCGGGACGACCCGACGGGGCCTGGCGAGGATGCCCAGGCCGGCGCGTAGCGCAGCCCGACGGTCCCGCCCGTAGCGCAGCCGGTCAGGCCCGCGCGTAGCGCAGCTCGACGGTCCCGCTCCGTTCGGTCAGGCCCTCGAGCGTGAACCCTGCGGGCACGCCGAGGGGGGTGCCGCCGAACAGGGGCACTCCGCCGCCGAGGGCCACGGGGACGATCGTGAGGACGATCCGGTCGATGAGCTCGGCCGCGAGGAACTCCCCGGCGAGGGCGCCTCCGCCGACGATGTAGACGTCCTTCTCGCCGGCATCCCGGCGGAGCTCGTCCTCGAAGGTGACTACGTCCCCGCGCACGAGGACCACGTCGGCGCCGTCGTCCGTGCCGAGCTCGTGGTGCGTGAAGACCCAGCAGGGCACGGTGTACGGCCACGCGCCCGGCTGGTGCGCCCGGATCCACTCGTACGTCTCGCCGCCCATCACGACGCAGCCGACGCCGGCCTCGAACGCCTTGTACGACTCCCCCAGGCCCTCGACGTCGTTGAACCTCTCGAGCCAGTCGAGCCCGCCGTTGTCCTGGGCGATGTAGCCGTCGAGGCTGCTCCCCACGAAGTAGACGAAGTCAGCCATGGCGCCCAGCCTAGCCACGGGGCGGCGGCTTTCCCAGAACCCGCCGCGGCGCGTGGACGTGGCCTGCGGGCGGCGCTAGCGTCGGGGCCATGGATGCCGAGAACCAGAACGCCAGCAGCCCGTCCGCCGACCGCGCCCCGCAGGAGGGGGGCTACGGCAGCCCGACCGCCGAGGAGGAGATGCCCCAGGGAGCCCCGACCGGGGGCGCCGCCACGCAGGGGTCGGCCCCGAACGAGCAGGAGCAGGACACCGCAGTCAGGGACGCCCAGGATCAGGGCGGCTCCGAGCCCCGCGAGGAGCCGCAGGCGGACCTGGCGGAGCCGGAGGAGGCCCCCTCCACGGACGCCGACCTCGACGAGGGCAACACCGAGGACCATGGGAACCGCGAGTCGTTCTCCTCGGAGTCCGACGCGGACGCCTCCGGCCTGCCCGAGGGCGGCGACTCGGCCTGATGCCCCCCACGGGCGCCCCTGGGGCGGGCCCGCCGCCCCAGGGGACCTAGTGGAAGTATGGGATGACGAGGTACACGCCGTAGACCACCGCGGCTCCGGCCAGCGCGTAGCTCACGCCCGATCCGGTCCGGAGCAGGGCCCTGATCCGCTGCCGCTCGGGGTCCCGCGCCTCGCTCCCGAGGCGGATCGCGAGCGAGAAGAACAGCACGATGCTGCCCGCGCCGAGGATGGTCGCGATCGCGACCACGATGAAGGCTCCCCAGTCGATCACCGGGCTTCCCCCTTCTGACGGCGCTTGCGCTTGCGCGGGAAGTTCACGGCGTCGCCCGCCTCCTCGACCTCGACGACGTTGTGGTGGCCCACACGCTGGCGGTTGTTGAGGTAGAACATCCAGGCGATCGCGGCGATGCCCACCACGACGACGAGGATCACGCCTGGCGCCCCGAGGCCCATGAGCAGCGCGGCGGCTGCACCGACCACGGCGGCGGCGGGGAGCGTGAGGACCCAGCCGAGGGCGATCCGGCCTGCGGTGCCCCACTTCACGGAGGTTCCCCGGCGCCCGAGCCCGGACCCGATGACCGCTCCGCTCGTCACCTGGGTCGTGGACAGCGCGAATCCGAGGTGCGACGAGGCCATGATGGCGGCGGCCGTGCTGGACTCGGACGAGAACCCCTGGGCCGGGCGCACCTCCGTCAGGCCGGTTCCGACCGTCCTGATGATGCGCCAGCCGCCCGCGTAGGTCCCGATGGCGATGGCCGCGGCGCAGGCCACGATCACCCACGCCTGCGGGCCGGTCCCCGGCTTCTGCAGCCCGCCGGCGATGAGGACGAGCGTGAGGATGCCCATGGTCTTCTGGGCGTCGTTGGTGCCGTGCGAGAGGGCGACGAGGCTCGAGGTGAAGATCTGGCCGACGCGGAAGCCTCCCCGGCCCTGCTTGAGCTTCTCCCCCGTCTCGCTGTCCCGTCTTGCCGTCACCGCGTAGGCGATGCGGGTGCACAGCCACGCCGAGGCGCCGGCGATCAGCGGCGCGGCGACGGCGGGGAGGATCACCTTGGAGAACACCGTGCCGAAGTTCACGGAGTAGAGCCCGATGCCCACGACGGCGGCGCCGATCAGGCCGCCGAAGAGCGCGTGCGACGAGCTCGAGGGCAGGCCGCGCAGCCACGTGAACATGTTCCAGAGCACCGCGCCGATCAGGCCGGCGAAGATGATCTCCGGGGTGATGTGCACGCCGTCGGCGCCCTCGCGGATGAGGCCGCCGGAGATGGTCTTGGCGACCTCGGTGGACAGGAAGGCCCCCACGAGGTTCAGCACCGCGGCGAGGGCAACCGCCTTGCGCGGGGTGATCGCCCCGGTCGCAATGGGGGTCGCCATCGCATTGGCGGTGTCGTGGAAGCCGTTCGTGAAGTCGAAGAAGAGCGCCAGTGCGATGACCAGCACGATCATGGTGGTGATGTCCACCCGTCGTCCCCTCAGGTTGTGGTGAGGCTGATGCGCGATCCCCCGGCCACCAGCTGTTCATCCGAAGTTCGGCACAGGTCTGTTGACGGGCGGCGGGAATCGCTCCGGACCATCCTATACAGCGCCGGGCGCCCCGACTGTGCCGGGGCGCCCGGCGCCCGGGTGCCCGAGGTGGGACTCGAACCCACACACCTTCCGATACCGCATTTTGAGGGCGGCGCGTCTGCCAATTCCGCCACTCGGGCCCAAGGCCTCCCCATGGCCTGCCCGTCCACTGTACCCGGTAGGATCTGAGGCAGGAACATCCGTCTGCCCCCAAGGAGCCAGCGTGTCAGACAAGACCCCCCAGCCGGCACCGGCCGCCGAGAAGGCGACCGCCGCAGCCCCCGCCCGCCGTGTCGTCGTGGCCGAGGATGAGACGCTCATCCGCCTCGACATCATCGAGATCCTCCGCGGG
Organism: Sinomonas sp. RB5; assembly: GCF_054063535.1. Lineage (NCBI taxonomy): Bacteria > Bacillati > Actinomycetota > Actinomycetes > Micrococcales > Micrococcaceae > Sinomonas > Sinomonas sp. RB5. Next base: position 105,512 of record NZ_JBSSGJ010000010.1, on the reverse strand, counting down.
GAGGGCTACGACGTGGTCGCCGAGGCCGACAACGGGGAGCGCGCCGTGGAGCTTGCCGAGGAGCTCAAGCCCGATCTCGTCCTCATGGACGTGAAGATGCCGGTCATGGACGGGATCACCGCCGCGGAGAAGATCGTGACGGCCCGCATCGCCCCCGTGGTGCTGCTGACGGCGTTCAGCCAGAAGGAACTCGTGGAGCGCGCGCGGGACGCGGGCGCCATGGCCTACGTCGTCAAGCCGTTCACGCCCAACGACCTCGTGCCGGCCCTGGAGATTGCCCTCTCGCGCCACGAGGAGATCAAGGCGCTCGAGTCCGAGGTCACCGACCTCAAGGAGCAGTTCGCCACGCGCAAGCTCGTGGAGCGGGCCAAGAGCCTCCTCATCACGAAGATGGGCCTGACGGAGCCCGAGGCGTTCCGGTGGATCCAGAAGACCTCCATGGACCGCCGCCTGAGCATGCGCGAGGTCTCGGAGACCATCATCAACCAGGTCAGCTGACCCGCGCCGGCTACCGGCGGCCGGCACAGCACGAGGGCGGCACCCGTTCCGGGTGCCGCCCTCGTGGCGTCTGGAGCCTGCGCGCCTAGAGCTTCTCGCGGCGGGGCTCGGTGGGCAGCGGCCAGGGGCCGACCTGCTCCCGGACAGGCGCCGGAGTGCCGTCGAAGGCCTGGCCGGCGTCGGCGACGTCGCCCACCTTGTGCACCCGGAGCATATTGGTCGAGCCGGCCACCCCGGGCGGGGAGCCGGCCGCGACCACCACGATGTCGTTGAGCTCGGCGAGGCCCGCCCGGAGGAGGTACTCGTCGACCTGGGCGATCATCTGGTCCGTGTGCGCGGCGAAGTCGACCATGCGGGGCTGGATGCCCCAGCACAGGCTGAGGGTGTTCAGCGTCGAGGTCAGCGGCGTGAACGCGAAGACGGGCTTCTGCGGGCGCAGGCGGCTGAGGCGTCGGGCGGAGTCGCCCGTCTGCGTGAAGGTGCAGATGTACCTCGCGTCCAGCTGGTCAGCGATCGCCACCGCGGCCCGCGTGATCGCACCGCCGCGCGTCTTGGGCTGCGAGCCCAGCGGGGGAACCCGCTCGAGGCCGTGCTCCTCGGTCGATTCGATGATCTTCGCCATCGTCTGGACGGTCTCGACCGGGTAGGCGCCCACGCTGGTCTCGCCCGAGAGCATGACCGCGTCGGCACCGTCGAGGACGGCGTTGGCGCAGTCCGAGGCCTCGGCCCGGGTCGGGCGCGGGTTCTCGATCATGGACTCGAGGACCTGGGTCGCGACGATGACGGGCTTGGCCCAACGGCGGGCCAGCTCGATCGCGCGCTTCTGCACGAGCGGGACCTGCTCGAGCGGGAGCTCGACGCCCAGGTCGCCGCGGGCCACCATGATCGCGTCGAACGCGTCGATGATCTCGTGCAGCTGCTCGACGGCCTGGGGCTTCTCGATCTTGGCGATGACCGGGACCCTGCGGCCCTCCTCGTCCATGATCGCGTGCACGCGCTCGACGTCGCGGGCGTCCCGCACGAACGAGAGCGCCACGAAGTCAACGCCCCGCTTGAGCGCCCACCGCAGGTCGGTCTCGTCCTTCTCGCTCAGCGCCGGCACGTTCACGGCCACGCCGGGGAGGTTGATGCCCTTGTTGTTGGACACCGTCCCCCCGACTGTCACCTCGGTGACGACCTTGACGTCGTCGACCGCCGTGGCGCGCAGGGCGACCTTGCCGTCGTCGATCAGGAGGGCATCGCCGACCTTCACGTCCTCCGTCAGGCTCTTCAGCGTCGTCGAGCAGATGTCCTTGGTGCCCGGCACGTCCTCGGTCGTGATGGTGAAGACGTCGCCCACGGCCAGCTCGTGCGGGCCGTCCACGAAGCGGCCCAGTCGGATCTTGGGGCCCTGGAGGTCCGCCATGATGCCCACGGCCTTGCCGAGGTCCGCCGCGGCCTTGCGCACCGTCTCGTAGGTCTTGTCGTGGACCGAGTGGTCGCCGTGGCTCATGTTCATGCGGGCCACGTCCACGCCCGCCCTGATCACGGCGACGGTGTTCTCGTAGCTGGAGATGGCCGGTCCGAACGTGGCCACGATCTTCGCGCGTCTCATATACCTACCCTAGGTCTTGTCCGGTGGACAGCGGTTGCTGGGGATGTGAACAGCTGGGGAGGTGCGGGGTTCCCGGCCGGGGGCCGGGAGCCCCGCACCTCACAGGACCGTGATGGCCCGATCGGACGGCGCGACGGGCGCCGGCAGGATGGTCGAGCCCATGAGGTGGCGGTCCACGGCGGCCGCGGCGGCGCGGCCCTCCGCGATGGCCCAGACGATGAGCGACTGGCCGCGGCCGGCGTCGCCCGCCACGAAGATGCCGGGCACCTCCGTCATGTAGTCGGCGTCACGGGAGACGTTCCCACGGTCGTCGAAGCCGGCCTCGACCTGCTCGGCGATGCCGGCAGGCTCGGCGCCGGTGAAGCCGAGCGCGAGGAGGACGAGATCGGCGGGGATGATCCGCTCGGTCCCGGCCTTGGGCAGGCGCCGGCCGTCGACGTACTCGGTCTCAGCGACCTTGATGCCGGCGAGCCGGCCGTTCTCCCCCACGAACTCGACGGTCGAGGCGAGGTAGGTCCGCTCGCCGCCTTCCTCGTGGGCCGTGGCGACCTCGAAAAGGGTCGGGAACATCGGCCAGGGCTGGTGCGCGGGGCGCTCGGCCGGGGGCTGCTTGCCGATGGCGAGCGTCGTCACCGAGGCGGCCTGCTGGCGGTGGGCCGTGCCGATGCAGTCGGCGCCGGTGTCGCCGCCGCCGAGGATGACCACGTGCTTCCCGCGCGCGTCGATCTGGCCCGGCACGGTGTCCCCGGCGACAGCGCGGTTGGACTGCACGAGGTAGTCCATCGCGTAGTGGACACCGTCGAGGTGGCGCCCGGGGATCGGCAGGTCGCGCGGCACGGTCGCGCCGGTCGCGATGACGACCGCGTCGTACCGCCTGCGCAGCTGGTCCCAGCTGACGTCCTTGCCCACTTCCACGCCCGTCCGGAAACGGGTCCCCTCCGCCTGCATCTGTGCAAGGCGGCGGTCGATCACGTCCTTCTCCATCTTGAAGTCCGGGATGCCGTAGCGCAGGAGGCCGCCGATCCGGTCGTCCCGCTCGTAGACGGCGACCGTGTGGCCGATCCGGGTGAGCTGCTGCGCGGCGGCGAGGCCGGCCGGCCCGGAGCCGACGACCGCGACGGTCTTGCCCGTGAGGCGCGCCGGCGGGAGCGGCTCGACCCAGCCGGCGTCGAACGCCTCCTCGGCGATCGAGACCTCGATCTGCTTGATGGTCACCGCCGGCTGGTTGATGCCGAGCACGCAGGCGCTCTCGCAGGGGGCGGGGCACAGCCTGCCGGTGAACTCGGGGAAGTTGTTCGTCGCGTGCAGCCGCTCCGAGGCGTCCTGGCCCTCGCCGCGGCGGGTGAGATCGTTCCACTCGGGGATGAGGTTCCCGAGCGGGCAGCCGTGGTGGCAGAACGGCACGCCGCAGTCCATGCAGCGCGACGCCTGGCGGCGGAGGACAGGGCCCTCCTGCCGGGCCTCGTACACTTCCTTCCAGTCCATGATGCGGACCGGGACGGGGCGCCGCTGCTGCGTTTCACGCTGGCGCACTTTCATGAATCCGCGTGGGTCAGCCACCGGTCACCTCCAGGATGCGAGACCAAACTTCTTCGCCGTCCGGGTCCAGGCCCTCTTCGAGGGCGGCCAGACGGGTCTGCAGCACCGCTGCATAGTCGCGCGGGAGGACCTTGGTGATCCTGGCCGCGGTGTCGTCGAAATTGTCGAGGAGCCGCTGGGCGTGGGCGGAGTCGGTCTCCTCGATGTGCTTGACGAGCAGGTTGCGCACGATGTCGCGGTCCTCGTCGTCGAGCTCGATCAGCTGCAGGTCGCCCGAGTCCAGGGCCTGCTTGTTCACGCGGCTCGGCTTGAGGTCGAGCACGAAGGCCGTGCCGCCGGACATGCCGGCGCCGAAGTTCCGCCCCGTGCGGCCGAGGATGAGCGCCTGGCCTCCGGTCATGTACTCGCAGCCGTGGTCGCCGATGCCCTCGACGACCGCCGTCGCGCCCGAGTTGCGCACGAGGAACCGCTCGCCGACCTGTCCGCGCAGGAACAGCTCGCCGCCCGTGGCGCCGTACCCGATCACGTTGCCCGCGATCACGTTGTGCTCCGCGGGGAACACGTTGGTGCGATCGGGGCGGACGATGATCCGGCCCCCGGAGAGGCCCTTGCCGACGTAGTCGTTCGAGTCGCCGAAGAGGCGCAGCGTGATGCCCGCCGGCAGGAACGCGCCGAGGGACTGGCCCGCCGTGCCCGTGAGCGTGATGTCGATCGTGTCGGTACCGAGGGTCTCGATGCCGAACGTCTTCGTGACGCGGTGGCCGAGCATGGTCCCGACCGACCGGTCCGTGTTGACCACGGGCAGGCTGATCTTGACCGGAGTCCGGTCCGAGAGCGCCTCGCCCGCGAGCTCGATGAGCCTCACGTCGAAGTGCTTCTCGAGCTCGTGGTTCTGGCCGGTCGTGTTCCGCAGCGGCGCGTCCTCGTCGAAGTCGAGCCCGGCAAGGATCGGCGTCAGGTCGAGGCCCTCGGCCTTCCAGTGGTCGATCGCGTCCTTCGCCTCGAGGAACTCGGAGTGGCCGATGGCCTCCTCGATCGAGCGGAAGCCCAGGCGGGCGAGGATCTCGCGGATCTCCTCGGCGATGAACTCGAAGAAGTTGACCACGAACTCCGGCTTGCCGGTGAAGCGCGCGCGCAGCTCGGGGTTCTGGGTCGCGACGCCCACCGGGCAGGTGTCCAGGTGGCAGACGCGCATCATGACGCAGCCGGAGACCACCAGCGCGGTGGTCGCGAAGCCGAACTCCTCGGCGCCCAGGAGGGCGGCGATGACGACGTCGCGGCCGGTCTTGAGCTGCCCGTCGACCTGGACGACGACCCGGTCCCGGAGCCCGTTGAGCATGAGCGTCTGCTGGGTCTCGGCGAGGCCGAGCTCCCACGGGACGCCCGCGTGCTTGAGCGAGTTCAGCGGCGAGGCGCCGGTCCCGCCGTCGTGCCCGGAGACGAGCACTACGTCGGCCTTCGCCTTGGTCACGCCCGCGGCAACCGTGCCGATGCCCACCTCGGAGACGAGCTTGACGTGCACGCGGGCGCCCGGGTTGGCGCGCTTGCAGTCGTAGATGAGCTGGGCGAGGTCCTCGATCGAGTAGATGTCGTGGTGCGGCGGCGGCGAGATGAGGGCCACGCCCGGGGTCGAGTGGCGCGTGCGGGCCACCCACGGGTAGACCTTCTGCGCCATGAGCTGGCCGCCCTCGCCGGGCTTGGCGCCCTGGGCCATCTTGATCTGGATGTCGTCGGCGTTGGTGAGGTAGAGGCTCGTCACGCCGAAGCGGCCCGACGCGACCTGCTTGATGGCCGACCGGCGCTCGGGGTCGAGCAGGCGGTCGACGTCCTCGCCGCCCTCGCCGGTGTTGGACTTGCCGCCCAGCCGGTTCATCGCGATCGCGAGCGTCTCGTGGGCCTCCTTGGAGATCGAGCCGTAGCTCATCGCGCCCGTGGAGAACCGCTTCACGATCGAAGAGACCGCCTCGACCTCCTCGATCGGCACCGGCGGGCGCAGGCCCTCCTTGAACCGCATGAGGCCGCGCAGGGTCATGAGGTTGCGCGACTGGTCGTCGACGCCCTCGGTGTAGGCCTTGAACACGTCGTAGCGGCGTTCGCGGGTCGAGTGCTGGAGCCGGAAGACGGTCTCGGGGTTGAACAGGTGCGGCTCGCCGTCACGGCGCCACTGGTACTCGCCGCCGCCCAGGAGCGGCCGGTGCGGCTGCTCGATGCCGGAGGACGGGTAGGCCATCTCGTGGCGCGCCGCGACCTCGGCGGCGATGACGTCGAGGCCGACGCCGCCCAGCTGGCTGTGGGTGCCTGCGAAGAACTCGTCGACGAGGTCCTGGGACAGGCCCAGCGCCTCGAACGTCTGGGCGCCGCAGTACGAGGCGACCGTCGAGATGCCCATCTTGGACATGATCTTCAGGACGCCCTTGCCGAGGCCCTTGATGAGGTTGTAGACGCCGTCCTCGGCGCTCACGCCCGGGAGCTCGCCGCAGCGGATGAGCTCCTCTACGCTCTCCATCGCGAGGTAGGGGTTGACCGCGGACGCGCCGTAGCCGAGGAGGACCGCGACGTGGTGCACCTCGCGGACGTCGCCCGCCTCGACCACGAGGGCCGTCTTGGTGCGGTTGGCGCTGCGGAGCAGGTGATGGTGGACCGCGGAGAGGAGCAGGAGCGACGGGATCGGGGCCCACTGCGCGTTCGAGTCCCGGTCCGAGAGGACCACGTACTGCACGCCGCGGTTGATCGCGCCGGAGACCTGCTCGCAGATCTCGGTGAGGCGGGCGCGCAGCGCGGCCTCGCCGCCGTCGGGCCGGTACAGCCCGCGGATCTTGATCGCGATGCGGTCCCCCGCGTTCTCGCCGGTCTCGGAGACCATGTTGGCGATCTTCGCGAGCTGGTCGTTGTTGATCACGGGGAACGGCAGGACCACCTGCCGCTCCTTGACGCGGCCGGTGCCCAGAAGGTTGCCATTGGGGCCGATGGCCCCGTTGAGGCTCGTCACGAGTTCCTCGCGGATGGCGTCCAGCGGCGGGTTCGTCACCTGGGCGAACGACTGCACGAAGTAGTCGAACAGGAGGCGGGGCCGCTTCGAGAGGACGGCCACCGGGGTGTCGGTGCCCATGGCGCCGATCGGCTCGGCGCCCGTGCGGGCCATCGGCCCGACGAGGATGCGCAGCTCCTCCTGGGTGTAGCCGAAGGTGCGCTGGCGGACGTTGACCGACTGCGGGGTGTGGACCACGTGCTCGCGCTCGGGGAGCTCGTCGAGGCGGATCACGTTGCCCTTGAGCCACTCCGCCCACGGGTTGGTCCCGGCGATCTCGGCCTTGACCTCCTCGTCGTCGATGATCCGCCCGGCCTCCGTGTCGACCACGAACATCTTGCCCGGCGAGACGCGGCCCTTCTTGACCACGTTGGCAGGCTCGACGTCGACCACGCCGACCTCCGAGGCGAAGACGACGAGGCCGTCCTCGGTGACCCAGTAGCGGCACGGGCGCAGGCCGTTGCGGTCGAGGGTGGCGCCCACGAGGGTGCCGTCGGTGAAGGACACCGCGGCGGGTCCGTCCCACGGCTCCATGAGGAGCGAGTGGTACTCGTAGAACGCGCGGCGGGCGGGATCCATGGAGACGTGGTTCTCCCACGCCTCGGGGATCATCATCATGATCGAGTGCGTGATCGGCCGGCCGGAGAGCCACAGGAGCTCCGCGACCTCGTCGAACGACGCCGAGTCGGAGGCTCCCGGGGTGCAGATCGGGAACAGCTCCTCGGGCACGTCGCCCAGCAGGGGGCTGCTGAGCTGGGACTGGCGCGCGCGCATCCAGTTCCGGTTGCCCTTGACCGTGTTGATCTCGCCGTTGTGCGCGATCGTGCGGAAGGGCTGGGCGAGCGGCCAGGAGGGGAACGTGTTGGTGGAGAACCGCGAGTGCACGATCGCGAGCTTGGTCGCGAAGCGCTGGTCGGACAGATCCGGGTAGAACGGCTCGAGCTGCGCGGTGGTAAGCATGCCCTTGTACACGATGGTGCGCGAGGACAGCGAAGGGAAGTACACCCCGTACTTGTTCTGGGCCCGCTTGCGGATGCGCCAGGCGCGGGCGTCGAGGTCGTTGCGGCCGAGCTGCTCGCCGGTGGCCGAGGCGAGGAACGGCTGCTCGAACCGCGGCATGCACGCACGGGCCATGGCGCCGACCAGCTCGCCGACCACGGGGACGCTGCGCCAGCCGAGGACGGTGAGGCCCTCGGCCTCCGCGAGCGACTCGATGCCGGCGCGCGCGGTCGCCGCCTCGCGGTCCTCGGTCGGGAGGAAGGCGATGCCGACGGCGTACTGGCCGGCAGCCGGCAGCTCGAAGTCGACGACGGCCCGGAAGAACTCGTCGGGAATCTGGCTCAGGAGGCCTGCGCCGTCGCCCGTGCCCTCGTCGGCTCCGACGGCGCCGCGGTGCTCGAGCGCGCGCAGCGCGTGCAGGGCGGCGTCGACGATGTCATGGCCGGCCTCCCCGCGCAGCGTCGCGACGATCGCGAGGCCGCAGGCGTCCTTCTCGGCATCGGCGCTGTACAGCCCCGAGGAGGGAGGCATTGCAGCGAAGCGGTCGAAGGGCGAGAGAACCCTCTCGGACTCCTGCGCTGCGGCGCCGTGGGTCGGGTGAGTCATGACGTAACGTCCTTCCTCCTGGTCGATTCGCGACAGGGGACAACGTTGGCCCCGCAATGCTGGCCGCGTTGAGGGCACAGCAAGGCGCTGATTACTGGAATTGTATGGCCGGCCCGTACGGGGCGAAACGGCCCGCCGGTCGCACGGCAATACGCTGGCGTCCCCCCTGCGCGTGGCGGGAGGATCGGTTGGCCCACGTCATTGTGGGGGACGAGCCGCCCGGGCGGTGGCCCGGTATGGAGCGGCCGCGGCACCCCCTGCCAGTCGGCCGGTCGGCTGCCGCAGGACTCGCGGGCGGCCTCAGGTGCGGGCCGCCGAGCGTTGGAGCCGTCTCGACTAGCCGCAAGACTACCACGCTGCCGTATGCCGAGACGGGATCGTCCGGATGCCGGACGGAAGATGACGCGCGCGGCCGGCCCGCGTTACGGGGCCGGCCGCGTCCGCTCAGGCCTGGGCCGCCGTGCGGGCCAGGCCTTGGCTCAGTTCTGCGGCGAGGCGGCCGACGGCGTCCGGGCCGCCCTCGCGCAGGGCGCTGACGATCGCGGTGCCGACGATGACGCCGTCGGCGTACGCGCCGATCTCCCGCACGTGCTCCGCGGTGGAGACGCCCAGGCCGACGCACACCCGGGGAGCCCCGGCGGCCCGGGCCGCGTCGACCACGGCGCGCGCGGCCGAGTCGACGGCGGTGCGGGCACCCGTGACTCCCATGAGGGAGACGGCGTAGGTGAAGCCGCGCGTTGCGGCGACGGTCTTGGCCATGCGCTCGGGGCTCGTGGACGGCGCCACGAGGAAGACCCGGTCGAGGCCGTACTCGTCGGAGGCCTCGAACCACTCGGCGGCCTCGTCGGGGACGAGGTCGGGCGTGATGAGGCCCGATCCCCCGGCCTCGGCCAGCCGGCGGGCGAACTCGGCGACGCCCAGGCGCATGACCGGGTTCCAGTAGGTCATCACGAGGACGGCGGTCCCCAGGTCCGCGGTGGCGTCCGTGACGGCCTTCACCACCTCGAAGACGCTCGAGACGTGGAAGCCGTTGGCCAGCGCCTCGGTGGTGGCGGCCTGGATCACGCTGCCGTCCATGACCGGATCCGAGTAGGGGATGCCGATCTCGATGATGTCCGCGCCGTTGCGGGCGAGGGCAATCGCCGCGTCGATGCTCCCCTGGACGGTCGGATACCCGGCGGGGAGGTACCCGACGAGCGCGGCACGGCCCTCGGCCTTGGCCTTGTCGATGGCGTCGGCGACCTTGCTCACGCGATGCCCTCCTCGGTCTCGTCCTGGTCGTCGGTGTCGCCGACGGCGTCCTCTCCTGCGTGCGCGACGGTCCCCTTGGGCCGACGCGTCGACAGGGTGGTGCCCTTGACCTGCCCGTTCTCGTCGAGCATGCCGAACCACTCGGCGGCCGTCTGCACGTCCTTGTCGCCGCGGCCGGACAGGTTGACGATCACGATCCGCTCGTGCGGGTCGCCGCCTTCCTCGGCCAGGCGCTGCCCGACCTTGATGGCCCCCGCGAGGGCGTGGGAGGACTCGATCGCGGGGATGATGCCCTCCGTGCGGCACAGGAGCCTGAAGGCGTCCATCGCCTCCGCGTCCGTGATCGGCTCGTAGGTGACCCGTCCGATGTCGTGCAGGTAGGAGTGCTCAGGGCCGACGCCGGGGTAGTCGAGGCCCGCCGAGATCGACTCCGACTCGACCGTCTGGCCGTCCTCGTCCTGCATGAGGTACGTGCGGGCGCCGTGGAGCACGCCGGGGCGCCCGAGCGTGATGGTGGCCGCGTGGTGTCCGGTCTGGACGCCGCGGCCGCCGGCCTCGAGGCCGTACAGCCTCACCGAGGGGTCATCGAGGAACCCATGGAAGATGCCGATCGCGTTCGATCCGCCGCCCACGCACGCGCAGACGGCGTCCGGGAGCCGTCCGGTCTGCGCGAGGATCTGCTCGCGGGCCTCCTCGCCGATCACCTCGTGGAAGAAGCGCACCATGGCCGGGAACGGGTGGGCGCCCGCGGCGGTGCCGAGGAGGTAATGGGTGGTCTGGACGTTGGCCACCCAGTCGCGCAGGGCGTCATTGATGGCGTCCTTGAGCGTCTGCGAGCCGTTCGTGACGGGCACGACCTCGGCACCCAGGAGCTGCATCCTGGCCACATTGAGGGCCTGGCGCCGGCAGTCCTCGGCGCCCATGTACACGACGCACTCCATGCCCAGCAGGGCCGCCGCGGTGGCGCTCGCAACGCCGTGCTGGCCGGCGCCCGTCTCGGCGATGAGGCGGGTCTTGCCCATGCGCTTGGCCAGGAGGGCCTGCCCGAGGACGTTGTTGATCTTGTGCGAGCCGGTGTGGTTCAGGTCCTCCCGCTTGAGGAAGATCCGGACCCCACCGGCGTGCTCGGAGAACCGCTTGGCCTCCGTCAGGAGGGACGGGCGGCCCGAGTAGTTGCGGTTCAGGTCGGCGATCTGGGCCAGGAACTCCGGGTCCGCCTTCGCCTTCTCGAACGTGTCGTCCAGCTCGTCGAGCGCGGCGATGAGCGATTCGGGCATCCATCGGCCGCCGTAGGATCCGAAGTACGGCCCCGGGGCGTGGCGCAGGCTGCCGGAGAGGAATTCCTCTGCCATGGCCGCCTCGGCCCCGGTACTCGTCGTGTGGTCCCCGCTGCCGGGGCTGCCTGCTGGCATGGTCTCGCCCACCAGTCCTACCTTCCTTCCGGCGCCCGCCGTGGCTGCGCCGTGTCTCCTAGTGCGCTGTCTCCTGCTGCGCCGCGTGGCGTCCGGCGATGGCCTCCGCCCCGGCCCGCTTGAAGTCCCGGATCCGCGTCAGGGGGTCGCCGTGCGTCACGAGGGCCTCGCCCACGAGCACGGCCCCGGCGCCCAGGCCCGCGTAGTACGCGATGTCCTCCGGACCCTGCACCCCGGACTCGGCGACCGCGATCGCGCCCTCCGGGAGCCGGCCGGCGAGCCGTCCGAAGACGGCCCGGTCGACGTCGAGGGTCTTGAGGTTGCGGACGTTGACGCCCACGATGCGGGCCCCCACGGCCGCCGCGCGGTCGATCTCCTCTTCGGTGTGGGTCTCCACGAGGGCATTCATGCCGAGGTCATGGGTGAGCTCGAGCAGGCCGCGCAGGCGCGCGTCGTCGAGCGCCGCGACGATGAGGAGCACGAGGTCGGCCCCGTGGGCGCGGGCCTCGTGGATCTGGTACTCGTCGACCGTGAAGTCCTTGCGGAGCACGGGGATCGTGACTGCGGCCCGGACTGCGTCGAGGTCAGCGAGGCTGCCGTTGAAACGGCGCTGCTCGGTCAGGACGCTGATCACCGAGGCGCCGCCGTGCTCGTACTGGACCGCGAGGGCCGCAGGGTCGGCGATCTCCGCGAGGGCGCCCTTGGACGGGCTCTTGCGCTTCACCTCGGCGATGACGCGCAGCTCCCCCGCCGGCAGCCCGCCGCCGAGCGCGGCCCACGCGTCGAGCGCCGCAGGGCGCGCGGCGGCGGCCGCCTCGATCTGGGCGCCCGGGACCTGCCGGACCCGCTCGGCGAGGTCCTCGCGGACGCCGACGATGATGTCGTCGAGGACCGTGGGCATCAGTGCTGGTTCTTGAGCTTGCTGCCGCCGACCCCGTAGCCCGCCTTGCGCATGGCCCAGCCGACGATGAGGCCGATCGCGATGACCACGACGCCGCCCCAGAACACCGGGTTGCTCGCGATGACGAAGCCGATGCACGAGATGATCGACCCGATCATCATGACGAAGACGCACGTCCAGGCCGCGGGGCTGTTGCCGTGCCCGAGATCCTCGCTGGGCGTGGCCTCGTTGGCGCGGGCCTGCGAACTGTGCGTGTTGCTCATCTCTTCTCCTCCATTGCGGTACTACGGCCATTCTGCCATCTTCGGCGTCGCCCGGGCGCCACGGGCGGCTCAGCCGGTCGGGTCCTCGCCGCGCGAGAGGCTGTCCCATCCGTCGATGCCGTCGACGGCTCCGGCCGGCCCTTCGCCGTCGGTCCCGGCCTGTCCCGCGCCCGCGCCGCCGGCGTCTGGCGCGGTGCCCGCGGCGGCGGCCCGGCCGGCGTCGTATCGTGTGCGCAGCGCCCAGTGGCGGGACGCGACGATGAGCAGCACCCCGGACAGCGCCAGGAGCGTCCCGGCGGCCGCGGCGAGGGCCGGGTACGGGGTGAGCGCCACGGAGGCCTGGGACCCGGCCAGGCCCGTGGCCTGGGCGATCGAGCCCTCGGCGGCGCCCCGCGGATCGGCGAGGACCGCAGCGCAGGCCGCGGCGACGCCCACCCCCGCGAGCACCACGACGACGCTCGCCACCGCGCGGCCGACCCGCCCCGCAACGGCGGCCGCGAGCGTTCCCGCGAGGCCCACGAGGGCCAGGGCGGACACCGACGTCGCCGCCTTGCTTCCCTGCACGCTCAGGTGTGCGGTGCGCACCGCCGAGCCCTGCACCTCGGCGTCGACCCACGTCTGGGTGGTCGCGCCGAAGGCGAGGAGCGCGAAGGCGAGTGCCACGACGACCACGATGGGCTTCCTCGCCCACCGGGGCGCTGACGTGGGCGGTGCCGCCGGTGTCTCAGCCACGGGCGGCACCCGCCTGGGCGGCCGCTGCGGAGGCCTGGCGGGCGTCCGGGACGCCGGCCGCCGTCTGGGCGGGGCGCAGGGCTGAGGCGGTGTGGACGGCGCGCAGCGGGGCGGCCGCCTTGTTCACCGATTCCTGGGCCTCGGCGGCGGGGTCGGAGTCGGCCACGATCCCGCCGCCGGATTGCACGTAGGCCCGGCCGCCGCGCAGCAGCGCGGTGCGGATCGCGATGGCCATGTCCAGATCGCCCGCGAAGTCGAAGTACCCCACGACCCCTCCGTAGACGCCGCGGCGCACCGGCTCGACCTCATCGAGGAGCCGCAGGGCGCGGGGCTTGGGCGCCCCGGAGAGGGTTCCCGCAGGGAAGGTCGCCGCCAGCACGTCGTACGCGCTGGCGTCCGGGCGGAGCTTGCCGTCCACGGTCGAGACGAGGTGCATGATGTGGCTGAACCGCTCGACCTCCATGAACTCGCTGACCTCGACGGTCCCCGGTCGGCACACCTTCGAGAGGTCGTTGCGCGCGAGGTCGACGAGCATGAGATGCTCGGCGCGCTCCTTCTCGTCGGCGAGCAGTTCCTCGGCGAGGGCCTTGTCCGCCTCCACCGTGGCGCCGCGCGGTCGGGATCCCGCGATCGGGTGGGTGACGACCTGCTCCCCCGTGACGGTCACGAGCGCCTCGGGCGAGGATCCGACGATCGAGTACTCCCGACCCTCGGCGTCCTCGAGGCTGAGCAGGTACATGTACGGGCTCGGGTTCGTGGCGCGCAGCACGCGGTAGACGTCCAGGGGATCCGCGTCGCACTCGAGCTCGAACCGGCGCGAGATGACGACCTGGAAGACCTCGCCGTCGTAGATGGCCCGCTTGCCGCGCTCGATCGCGTCCAGGTAGCCCTGCTCGGCCCACTGGTGGATGACCTTGTCCTGGTAGTCGCCGTTGGGGCCGAGGATGCTCAGGGCCGGAGCGGCCGGCTCGGCGAGGGCGGCGAGCATCCGCCGCAGCCGGGCGACGGCGTCGTGCCACGCCTCGTCCACGCGCTCGTCGCTGTTGTCGAAGTTGATCGCGTTGGCCACGATCGTCAGGGTCCCGTCGACGTTGTCGTGCGCGACGAGGTCGGTCACGAGGTTCATGGCGAGCTCGGGAAGGTCGAGATCGTCCTCGGGCGGGGAGACGAGCCGCTCCCAGCGGCGCACGGCCTCCCAGCCGACGAAGCCGACCATGCCGGAGGTCAGCGGAGGCAGGCCCTCGAAGCGCTCGGTCTGCAGCGCGGCGACCGTCTCGCGCAGGGCCTCGAGCGGATTCCCCGTGGTCGGGACCCCGACCGGGGGCTCACCGATCCAGTGCGCCTGGCCGCCCCGGCTCGTGAGGGTGGCCCGGGATGCCGCCCCGATGAAGGAGTAGCGCGACCACGAGCCGCCCACCGACGCCGACTCGAGCAGGAACGTCCCGGGACGCCCGGCTGCGAGCTTGCGGTAGAGGCTGATGGGGGTCTCCGCGTCGGCGAGGACGCGCAGGTGGACGGGCACCACCCTGCGGTGGGCCGCCACGGCGCGGAACTCTTCGAGCGTGGGGCTGATCACTCCGAGGTCGTTCATGGGGTGCGGGCTTCGCTTTCGGAACGTGGGGTCGAGGGGATCCGGGGTGCCTGTCAGGCGGCGGGGCCGACGACGGCGTCGAGCCGCCGCCCGTCGAAGCAGGTGCGGGTGCCCGTGTGGCAGGCCGCCCCCACCTGGTCGACGCGGACGAGGAGTGCGTCGCCGTCGCAGTCGAGGTCGACCGACTTGACCCACTGGACGTGCCCGGACGTGTCGCCCTTGCGCCAGTATTCCTGCCGGGAACGGGACCAGAAGGTCACGCGGCCGGAGGTGAGGGTGCGGTGCAGGGCCTCGTCGTCCATCCAGCCGACCATGAGCACCTCGTGCGTGTCGTGCTGCTGGATGACGGCGGCGACCAGGCCGGCGTCGTCCCTCTTCAGGCGGGCGGCGACGGCCGCGGGAAGCGCGCTGGCAGGGGCGTCGGCGGGCAGGGGCTTCTCTTCAGACATCCTCTCAAGTCTAGTCGGCTGCACGGCGGCCCGGCGCCGCGGTGCCCCGCGCCCGCCCGCGGCCGGGCGCATCGCGCCCGCGCATGCTAGTTTCGCCAGTGATGCACTTCGTAGACCCGTCGCGTGAAGTCCTGGCCGAGACACTGCTCGCGGCCGGCCCCGACGCGCCCACGCTCTGCGAGGGCTGGAAAACGCGCCACCTCGCCGCCCACCTGTACCTGCGGGAGCACAGCCCCCGCGTGGCCCTGGGCCTGCTCCTGACCTCCCGGGCCAGGATCTCCGACCTGGTCACGGAGAAGCTGGCCGCCACCCTGTCCTCCCCGGCCCCCTACTCCCGCCTGGTCGAGGACTTCCGCGCCGGCCCCCCGGCCCTCTCGCCGCTGCGCCTCGCACCGCTCGACGAGGCCGCCAACCTCGCCGAGTTCTTCGTGCACACCGAGGACGTGCGCCGCGCCACGGACCGCTGGGCGCCCCGTTCGCTCGACAGCGCGTACGCCGACGCGCTCTGGGACGAGGTGGTCCGGCGCGCCGCGTTCCTCTACCGCGGCGTCGACCTCGGGGTCGTGCTCGTGAGCACCCTGGGGCCGCGGCACGTGGCCAAGCGTGCCCCCGTCTCCGTCGCGATCGTCGGCGACCCCGGCGAGCTGCTGCTGCACGCCTTCGGGCGCCGCGCCCAGGCCCTGGTGACCTTCGAGGGCCAGCCGGACGCGATCGCGCTGCTGGACAGCGCCGACATCGGCCACTGATCCTCCTCCGCCGGCCCTCCTCGGCGGCGAGCCGCCGCTGGGTGGCAGGATGGAGCCATGACTGACTTCGAGCTCCGCTGGGACACCGTCGCACCGCTGTTTGCCGCGCTCGGCGACGACCGCGCGCTCGCGCCGCACGGCGGTGCCGGGCCCGCGGACGCGACACTGCTGGCGATTGCCACCGGAGACGTGCCGCAGCCGCCCAGGCTGCCGGAGGGAGGAGGCCTCTCCGAGGCGCCGTTGGGCGAGTACGACGCCGTCGAGCTCACCATCTGGGGCCGGCCGGCGGCGAAGGGGCTGATCGCCTTCGGCGAGGGCGTGGCGGCCATCGGCGGGTTCGAGTTCGCTGCCGGCGACGCCGATGGCGCGCTCGGCGCGGCGGTGGTCTCGGCCCTCGCCGAGGAGGCCTTCCTGGAGGGCGCGGAGTGGCTCGTGACCCTCGTCGACGGCGACCCGGCCGAGGTTCCCGCATACCTCGCGGAGGGGTGGCGCGAGGCCGCGAAGGTCAGCGCCTCCTAGCGGACCGGGTAGCCGGCCTCGCGGATCGCGGCCTTGACCTGGCCGATCATGTCCGCGGGGCCGAAGTGGAACATCGACGCGGCCAGGACCGCGTCGGCGCCCGCGGCGATGGCCGGCGGGAAGTGCTCCGGGGCGCCGGCCCCGCCGGAGGCGATGATCGGGACCCTGACGGCCGCCCGGATGAGGCGGATGAGCTCGAGGTCGAAGCCCTCCTTGGTGCCGTCGGCGTCGATCGAGTTCAGCAGGATCTCCCCCACGCCCCGGTCCGCGGCCTCCTTGGCCCAGGCGACCGCGTCGATGCCCGTGCCGCGCCGGCCGCCGTGGGTGGTGACCTCGAAGCCGGACGGGGTCACGGTGCCGCCCTGGAGGCGCCGGGCGTCGACCGAGAGCACGAGGACCTGGGAGCCGAAGTGGCGGGTGATCTCGTCGATCACGTCGGGGCGGGCAATCGCCGCGGTGTTGATCGATGCCTTGTCCGCTCCCTCGCGGAGGAGGCGGTCGACGTCGGCCACTCCCCTGACGCCGCCCCCGACGGTGAGCGGGATGAAGACTTCCTCCGCGGTGCGCCGCACGACGTCGAACGTCGTCTGGCGGTCGGCGGAGGAGGCCGTGACGTCGAGGAACGTGAGCTCGTCGGCGCCGGCGGTGTCGTAGCGGTGGGCGAGCTCGACCGGGTCACCGGCGTCGCGCAGGTTGAGGAAGTTCACGCCCTTGACGACGCGGCCGGCGTCGACGTCGAGGCACGGGATGACGCGGACGGCAACACTCATGGCGGTCCCTCCCCTAGATGCGGCAGGCGTGGATGCTGCTGACCAGGATGGCACGGGCGCCCAGGTCGTACAGCTCGTCCATGATCCGGTTCGTCTCGCGCTTGGGCACCATCGAGCGGACGGCCACCCATTCGGAGTCGCGCAGCGGTGAGACGGTCGGCGACTCGAGCCCCGGGGTGAGCGCGGCGGCCTTCTCGACGAGGTCCTTGCGGATGTCGTAGTCCATGAGCACGTACTGGCGCGCCACGAGGACCCCCTGGAGGCGGCGGATGAGCACGTCGATCGCCGGCAGGCTGCGCCCCGGGCGGCCGATCAGGACCGCCTCAGACTGCAGCAGGGGCTCGCCGAAGACCTCCATCCCGGCGGCCTTGAGCGTGTTGCCCGTCTCCACGACATCCGCGATCGCGTCGGCGACGCCGAGGCGGACGGAGGACTCGACGGCGCCGTCGAGGCGGACCACGTGGGCTGCGGCAATGCCGCGCTCACCGAGGTAGCGGCGGACGAGGCCGTCGTAGCTGGTGGCGATGCGCTTGCCCTCGAGGTCCGCGAGGCTCGAGAACGTGCCCACGGGGCCGGCGAACCGGAACGTCGAGGCGGCGAAGCCGAGGGCGAGCAGCTCCTCGGCCTCCACCTCGGCGTCCAGCAGCAGGTCGCGCCCGGTGATGCCGACATCGAGGGTGCCATGGCCCACGTACACCGCGATGTCCCGCGGGCGCAGGAAGAAGAACTCGATGTCGTTGTCGGGGTCGACCATGACCAGTTCGCGGCCTTCGCGGCGCTGGCGGTAGCCGGCCTCGGCGAGCATCGACGAGGCGGCTTCGGACAGTGATCCCTTGTTCGGGACGGCTACACGGAGCATGGGAGGGCTTTCTGGAGGTGGGGCTTGTGTCGGGGCGGCCGGAGCCGCGGCGGCCTGCCGTGGGGGCAGGCGCCGCGGCTACAGATGACGGTAGACGTCCTGCAGCGACAGGCCCTTGGCCAGCATGAGCACCTGGAGGTGGTAGAGCAGCTGCGAGATCTCCTCGGCGGCTTCCTCGTCCGTCTCGTACTCGGCGGCCATCCACACCTCGGCGGCCTCTTCGACGATCTTCTTGCCGATGCCGTGCACTCCGGACTCCAGTTCGGCGACGGTGCGCGATCCGGCCGGGCGCTTCTCGGCCTTCTCGCTGAGCTCGGCGAACAGTGTCTCGAAATCCTTCACGGCCTCAAGCCTACTGGAGAGCTGGAGGACGCCCGCACCGGCACCGGGTCTGTGACTGCCGGCCTGTGACGAATCCGACACGCCGGCAGGACCGCGCATCCGCCTAGAGCGCGCGGAGCGTGGCCGCGGTCAGCAGCGCCGCGGTCGTGGCCTCGTGGCCCTTGTCCTCGCTCGAGCCCGGAAGGCCAGCGCGGGCGATGCCCTGCTCCTCGGTGTCGCACGTGAGCACCCCGAAGCCGACCGGGACGCCGGTGCGGACGCTCACGTCCGTCAGGCCGACCGTGGCCGCCTCGCACACGTACTCGAAGTGCGGGGTGCCGCCCCGGATCACGACGCCGAGGGCCACGACGGCGTCGTGCGTCTCGGCGAGCCGTGCCGCGGCGACCGGGAGCTCGAAGCTTCCGGGAACCCGCACGAGGGTGGGATCCGTGATGCCCGCCTCGGCCGCGGCGCGCAGGGCGCCGTCGACGAGCCCGTCCATGATCTGGGTGTGCCAGCTGGCAGCGACGACCGCGAGCCGGAGGCTGGCGAGGTCGGGGTTGTCGAGGGACAGTGTGGGGGCGCCGTGGCCGCTCATGCGATGGTCTTCCTTCGTCGGTGGTGCTTCGGTGGCCGAAGCGTTCGGTGGTGGCCCCGTGGGGCCGCGGGGTCGGACGCGGGTCAGTCGGTCTCGCCGCTGACGCGCAGTCCCGTGTGCTCGAGGTCGAGCCTGAGCAGGTGGTCCATGCGCTCCTTCTTGGTCCTGAGGTAGCGCAGGTTCTCGGCACGGGAGGGCACCTCGGTGGGCACCATCTCCACCACGTGCACCCCCGCCTTGGCGAGGCGGTTCTTCTTGTCCGGGTTGTTGCTGAGCAGGCGGATGCTCGTCAGGCCCATCTCGGCCAGGATCATCGCCGCCGCGGTGTAGGAACGCGCGTCCACGGGCAGCCCGAGCTGCTCGTTGGCCTCGACAGTGTCGAAGCCGGCCTCCTGCAGCGCGTAGGCCTTGATCTTGTTGGCGAGGCCGATCCCACGCCCCTCGTGGCCACGCAGGTAGAGCAGCGTGCCGCCCTGGGCCCTGATGAGGCCGAGGGCATAGGCCAGCTGCTCGCCGCAGTCGCAGCGGTAGGACCCGAACACGTCCCCCGTGAGGCACTCGGAGTGGAGCCGCACCAGCGGGGCCGACCCAAGGGCCGGCGGCTCGGGGGAGCTGACGGCGAGGTGCTCGGCGCCGGTCGCCTCGTCAATCCAGGCCTGCGCGATGAACTCGCCGAACGCGGTCGGCAGATTCACGATGGGCCCCCCGGACACGGTGACGGGAGGGGTGCCGTCGTGCTGCGCGGGGTGGTGCGACGCGTTCTTGCTCATCCGTCTCCTCCTCGAGCGCCCCGGAGGGCGGCGACGTGGGCTGCAAGGTCCTCGATCGAGATGAGCGGGCACCCGTGTTCGTCGGCGAAGGCCCGCAGGGCGGGCAGCCGCATCATTTCGCCATCGTCGTGGACCACCTCGGCGATCACCCCGACGGGGGCGAGGCCTGCGAGGCGGCACAGGTCGACGGCCGCCTCCGTGTGGCCCGGACGGACCAGTACACCACCGTCAACTGCACGGAGCGGGAATATATGCCCGGGGCGGGCGAAGTCGGCCGGCCCGGCGGCCGGGTCGGCAAGTGCCAGGGCAGTGTGGGCCCGGTCCGTGGCGCTGATCCCCGTGGCGACCCCGGCCCGGACGTCGCACGAGACGGTGTAGGCGGTGCCCTTGGCGTCCTGGTTGTCCTCCACCATGGGCGGCAGGGCCAGCCGGTCCGCGGTCTCTCCCGGGAGCGGAACGCAGATGACCCCGGAGGAATGGCGGATGGTCCAGCCCATGAGCGCCGGTGTGGCAAGCTCGGCGGCGAAGACGATGTCGCCCTCGTTCTCCCGGCTCTCGTCGTCGACCACGAGCACGGGGCGGCCGGCGCGGAGCGCGTCGACGGCGGCCTGGACGGGCTCGAGCTTGATCTCGTTGACGGTGCGGGTCACGGCCGCGCCTCCTCTGCGGTAGTGCGGGGCTGCTCCGCGGCGGCGTGCCCGAAGGCGAGGAGCCGCGCGGTGTACTTGGCGAGGACGTCGACCTCGAGGTTCACGGACGCCCCGACCGCCTTGTCGCCGAGGCCTGTCTCGGCGAGGGTCGCCGGGATGAGCCCGACCTCGAACCAGGGGTCGGGCTCCGCGGCGCCGCTCACCGCGGTCACGGTGAGGGAGACGCCGTCGACGGCGATGGAGCCCTTCTCGGCGATATACCGCGCGAGGTCGGCGGGGACGGCGAACCGCAGCCGGTTCCAGTTCTCGAGCGGCTCGCGCTCGAGCAGTGTTCCGACGCCGTCCACGTGGCCCTGCACGACGTGGCCGTCGAGCCGTCCGCCGGCGGGGACGCAGCGTTCGAGGTTGACCGTGTCCCCGGGGGCGAGGGCGCCGATCGTGGTGCGGGCGAGGGACTCCCCCATGACGTCGACCGCGAAGCGGGTGCCGTCGTTCGTGACCGCCGTGAGGCAGCATCCGTCGACGGCGATCGAGCCGCCGAGGGGCAGGTCCCGGGCCAGGGTGGGCGCGGTGAGGGTCAGGACCGCGCTGTCGCCCGAGCGGCGGACGTCCTCGACGGTGCCGCGTTCGGCGATGATTCCTGTGAACATCAGTGGATCTCCTTCTCGGGTGCGGGGGCGGTCGCGGCGGGGACCAGATGGAGCCTGAGGTCGGCGCCGAGGCGCCGGACAGCCCCGCCGTCGGACTCGTCCCAGTCCCAGTGCTGGGCATCGGCGAGGGTGCGGATTCCGAGGTCCGCGACCGCGTTCTTCCCCGAGCCGAGGATGGTCGGGGCCTGGTAGACGATGAGCTCGTCGACGAGGCCGGCGGCGAGGAAGGCGGCGATGATGCGCGCGCCGCCCTCCACCATCAGATGGCGGACTCCGCGGGCGAACAGGGCGGAGAGCGCCTCGGCGGGGTCCTGGGTGGGCAGGTGGACGAACCGCCCGTCGGTGCCGCGGACCGCGGCGTCCTCGGGGACCGGGGTCAGCCCCATGACGGCGCGGAGGGGCTGGTGCGCCAAGGGCGATCCGTCCTCGCCCCGGGCGGTGAGGCGCGGATTGTCGACGGCGACGGTCTGGCTCCCGACGAGGATGGCGTCGATCCGCGCCC
This sequence comes from Sinomonas sp. RB5, assembly GCF_054063535.1. Taxonomy (NCBI): domain Bacteria; kingdom Bacillati; phylum Actinomycetota; class Actinomycetes; order Micrococcales; family Micrococcaceae; genus Sinomonas; species Sinomonas sp. RB5. Next base: position 84,264 of record NZ_JBSSGJ010000010.1, on the reverse strand, counting down.
GGAGGGCGTGGTTGTCAGCGAGGGACTCGGCGCACGTGATCCACTGGCTTGTTCCGTCCTCGGCCGCGATGCGGGAGTCGAGCGTCTGGGCCATGTGGAGCGTCACGAAGGGCCGCCGCGCCGCCACCGCGGTCAGCCACCTGCGGTTGAGCTGTGCGGCCTGAGCGGCCCTGACCCCGGAGACGACGTCGATGCCCGCCGCCCTGAGGGTGGCGGCTCCACCGCTCGCCACGTCGTGGGGGTCGTCGATCGCGTAGACGACGCGTGCGACGCCGGCCGCGATGAGCGCCTGGGCGCAGGGCCCGGTCCGTCCGGTGTGGTTGCACGGCTCGAGCGTGACGTACATCGTCGAGCCCGTGAGGTCGACGCCGCGCTGGGCCGCCTGGACGATGGCATCCCCCTCGGCGTGGGCGGTTCCCGCACCGCGGTGCCAGCCCCTGGCGAGGACGTCGCCGTCCGGTCCGATGGCGATGGCGCCCACGAGCGGGTTGGCTCCGCGCACGCCGCGGGCGGCCAGGGCGAGGGCCTCGTCCATGATGTCCAGGTCGGTCGGCCGTGCTGCGCGGGCCGTGCCGGGGGCGCTCATGCGGCCACCGCCACGGGCGCGTCGGCGGATCCGGGGGCCAGCCCCACGGCCGCCCCGGCGAAGACCGTCAGGAGAATGAGATTGCCCGCGATTCCCACGGGCCACGCCCACACCCGGCGGCCCATGCCGCCGAGGGCGCTCGCGAGGCCGAACGCATTGCCGACCACCTCGCGGAGGAGGAGCGCGGATCCCGCCACCGGGATCTGCGCCGACAAGAGCCACTGCATGAAGTCCATCGCAACCATCCTTCCCTTCACCGCAGCGGCTCCGGGGTTGCGACAGAAGCGGTGCGCGCAGCGCACCGCGGAACTGTACGTGCTTCTCCCATCCAGACTTTGACTGTCGGTGCCGGAATTCCACCGGCTCAACCGGCACTCCGCTCTGATGCGAGCGGACCGCCGGGTCGCGGACTATCACCGCCGGTTCGGACTTTCACCGACCCCGGAGCACGTTTTCGTTGGTTCGGCCGCCGGAGGTGCTGCCTCAGTGACGTCTCGGGTCCACGGGGACCCGGTCATTGATGACAGTTCAACCAAACGGCCAGTGCCCATTGTGCCACATGGATCAGCCGTGGTGCGCGGCGCGCGTCACACGGCCCTGGCGGCCGGTGGATCAGGCGCGCGCCGCGCCGTCGGCGAGGGCCCTGAGCTTCTCGACGGCAGCGGCGGCGTCGTCCGCGCCGTAGACCGCGGAGCCCGCCACGAAGACGTCCGCTCCGGCCTCGGCCGCGCGCTCGATGGTGGAGACGGAGATGCCTCCGTCGACCTGGATCGCCAGGTTGGTCCCCGCCCCGTCCACCGCCTCGCGCGCGCGGCGGATCTTGGGCAGCGTGACGTCGAGGAACGCCTGGCCGCCGAAGCCGGGTTCCACGGTCATGATGAGCAGCGTGTCCAGCTCCGCCAGCATGTCAAGGTAAGGCTCCACCGCCGTCGCCGGACGCAGGGCCATGCCGGCACGCGAACCTCGGGCCCTCAGCTCGCGGGCGAGCTTGATCGGGGCGATCGCGGCCTCCGCATGGAAGGTGACGGACGCGAGGCCCAGGTCCGCGTAGAGGGGCGCCCAGCGGTCGGCGTCGGAGATCATGAGATGGGCGTCGAGCGGGACCGGGCTCACGGCCTGGATCCTCTCCACCACCGGCAACCCGAGCGTCAGGTTCGGCACGAAGTGGTTGTCCATGACGTCGACGTGGACGGCATCGGCGGTGGCGATCCGGCCCAGTTCCGCCTCCAGGTTCACGAAGTCGGCGGACAGGATGCTCGGGTGGATGCGGCAGGTCACTCAGGTCTCCTTCGATGGCGTGGCGGCCGGCAGCTTGCGGAACAGTGCCAGGAACATGGCGTCCGTCGAGTGGACGTGCGGCCAGAGCTGCGCCGTGCCGTCGTGGCCGGCCCCCAGTGGGCGCAGGGCGACGGCGTCGAGCGCGGCACCGGCGTCGAGCAGCTCGATGTCATGGCGCCGCTTCAGGGCATCGGCGACCACGACCGTGGTCTCGGCCGGGTGCGGCGAGCAGGTGATGTAGCCCACGACGCCGCCGGGCGCCGCCGCGTCGATCGCGGCGTCGAGGAGCGCGCGCTGCAGCGGGCCCAGCTCCGCGAGATCACTGGGTGAGCGGCGCCACCGTGACTCGGGGCGCCGCCGGAGGGCTCCGAGCCCGGTGCAGGGTGCGTCCACGACCACCCGGTCGAAGCGGCCCGGGTACTCGCGGCCGAGGTCTCGTCCGTCGCCGGTGCGCACCTCCCACACGGAATCGGGAACCGGCGCCAGGGCCTTGCGGACGAGCTCGGCGCGGTGCGGTGCGACCTCGTTGGCGAGGAGGGTCGCCCCCTGCTCCGCGGCGAGGGCCCCCAGCAGCGCGGCCTTGCCTCCGGGACCGGCGCAGACATCGAGCCATCGCTCGGGCCGCCGGTCCGCGCCCGCGGCGTCCGCGGGCACGTCCCCGGCGCGGTGGAGGGGTGCCGCGGCCACGGCCCGGGCCACGAGCTGCGAGCCCACGTCCTGGACGCGGAGGGTCCCTTCGCGGACGGCGGGCAGGCGCCCGAGGTCGCCGCCGCCTGAGAGGGCCGAATCCTCGACGAGATCGCCGGGCTGGGCCCCCGCGTCGAGTGCCTCCTCCAGACGGCCGAGGCCCGGCAGCGCGACCAGGTTCACCACGGGGGCGGCGTTGTCGGCGTCGAGGAGCTCGGTGATCTCCTCGACCGGGCGCCCGTGCGCGGCGAGCGACTGCCGCAGGGCGCGCACGATCCACGACGGGTGGGCGTAGGCCAGGGCGTCGCGCTCCGTGGCGTCCGGCTGCGCGGCGGTCAGCTCCGCGAGCCACTCGTCCGCGGTCCTGGCGCTCACCCGACGCAGCACGGCGTTGACGAGCGAGGACGGCCCAGCGCCCACGACGGCGCGGGTGAGGGCAACAGTCTGGTTCAGCGCCGCGTGCGGCGGGACACGCATGGCCAGCAGCTGGTGGGCGCCGAGGCGGAGGACGTCGAGCACCGCCGGATCGAGCTGGGAGAGGGGGCGGTCGACGTTCAGGGCCAGGATCGCGTCATACGTGCCCTGGCCCCGCAGCGCGCCGTACGCGAGCTCGGTGGCGAAGGCCGCGTCGCGGCGGTCCAGCCGGTGCCGGCGGATTCTCTGGGGCATGACGAGGTTCGCGTACGCGTCGTCGCGCGAGACGGCGCGCAGGACCTCGAACGCCACAAGCCGGGCAGGATCGGCGGCACGGGAGCGCTGGCTCGGTGCCTGGCCGCTGAACTGCCGCGGGCCGCGTCCGCCGCGATTGCGCTCGCGCCCATGGGTGTCACGCCTGGGCCCTGGGCCCCCGCCCTCCGGGCGCCCGCGGCCGCCGGGTTCGCGCTCGGGGCGCCCCGGTTCTCCGCGGCGGCCGGATCCGCCCGGCCCTCGCCCGTCGCTCATCCGAGCACCGTCCCTTCAATGTCGCCGGCCCCGCGGGCCCAGTCAGCGGCTGCCATCATCTTCTTCCCGGCGGGCTGGACCCTCGTCAGTTCGAGCGCATGGGTTCCCGTGCCGACCACGAGGGCCTTGCCTGCCCAGCCCAGCCGTCCCGGTTCGAGGCCCTCCACGTCCGGACGCAGGCGGGGTGGGTCGAGCTTGAGCCGCTGCCCGTCGAGGAGCGTCCAGGCCCCCGGCTCGGGAGTGACTCCCCGCGCCCTGCGGTGCAGGGCGAGCGCGGGCAGGGTCCAGTCGAGCCGGCCGTCCTCGAGGGTGAGCTTGGGAGCGAAGCTCGGTTCGCCGGCCTGCGGGCGCGGCTCGAGCCGGCCCGCGTCGATGCCCGAGAGCGTCTGGCACAGCAGCTCGGCCCCGCTGGCGGCGAGCTCGGCGAAGAGGTCTCCGCTCGTGGCCTCCGGGGGCGGCGTGAGCGCGAGCGTCCCGTACACGGGTCCGGTGTCGAGGCCCTCCTCGAGCTGGAACGTGGTGGCGCCGACCACCTCGTCGCCGTGGATGACCGAGTACTGCAGCGGCGCGGCGCCGCGCCAGGCCGGCAGGAGCGAGAAGTGCAGGTTGACCCAGCCGTGGACCGGGACGCAGAGCGCCGGCGGAGGCACGATCCCGCCGTAGGCCACGATGGCGGCCACGTCCGGAGACCAGGCGGCGATCTGGGCGACGACCTCGTCCGTGATCCGGGCGGCCTTGATGACCGGGAGCCCCAGCTCCTCGGCGCGGGCAGCCACGGGCGAGGGGGCGAGGACCCGCTTCCGGCCGAGCGGCGCGTCGGGGCGGGTCAGGACGCCGACGACGTCGAACCCGGCGCCCATGATCCGGTCGAGGGACGGGACCGCGACCTGCGGGGTCCCTGCGAAGAGCACCCTCATCGGCGCGGCCCCACCCCGAAGGCCGCTCCCGGTGCCGCATTGCCGGTCCCGAAGGCCGAGCCGATCCGGGCCGCGCGCTTGCCCACCGTCGCGTCGACCTGCGAGCGGTAGTCGATCGAGCGGATGGCACGCAGCGCGGCCTTGCGGTCCTCGCCCTCGAGCCGGTCGGGGAACAGCACCCCATCGAGGTGGTCCGTCTCGTGCTGGGCGATCCGCGCGAGGAGGCCCTCGGCCGCGAACTCGACGGGAGAGCCGTCGGCGTCGTACCCCCGCACCACCGCGCGAGCGCGCCGGCGCACGGGGAAGGCGACCCCGGGGATGCTCAGGCAGCCCTCGACCATGTCCTCCTGGAAGTCGTCCGAGAGCTCCAGGACGGGGTTGACGACATGACCGCGTACGCCGTCCATCTGGTACGTGAAGACGCGCTGGCTGACGCCGACCTGCGGTGCTGCGAGGCCTGCGCCGTCGACGTCCTCCATCGTCTCGAGCATGTCCGCCACGAGCCGCCTGAGGCCCGGACCGAAGTCCGTCACCGGTTCGGCGACCGTGCGGAGCACTGGGTCGCCGATGATCCTGATGGGCAGGACAGCCATGATCGGGCCTTTCTGGTCAGAGCCGGTGCGTTTCTTACACCCGGAAGGGGCGCGGCGCGGGGCGCCTCAAGTCTAGTGGCCGGGCGTGGCGTGGTCAGGGACGGGAAGGGCGGCCGCGGGCTGAGGGTCCATGGGCTCGCCGACCGCGGGCTGGCCGACCGCGGGCTGGGGCGCGAGGGCGGCCGGAGGCGGTGGGGCCAGGGGCAGGAGGGTACGGCCGGCTGAGGCGGCCTCCACCCGGGCACCCCAGACACGGCGCAGCTGGCAGAACGTGGACCAGTGGTGCCGACGCACCTCAGGATTGACGCGGACGGCGGCGTGCTCGGTCTCTCCCACCGCGACGGCGATCAGCAGCGGGTCCTCGCCGTGGGCCCAGGGTTCCCACGTGCCTGCTTCGGCGTCGACGAGGCTCTCCTCGGCCTTCATCCCGGCCACGAGCTGCATCGCCACCTTGTCATCAAGGGACTTGACCCGGCCGTCCCGCGAGGTGCCCTTCGTCTTGTAGTCGACGAGGCAGATGCGTCCGTTGATCCTCGCCACGAGGTCGAGCGTGCCGGCGTACCCGAGGGAGTGGTTCCAGACGGTGAGCTCGGCGGCGACGGGTTCGACCCCGAAGGCCTGCCACCAGTGGTCCACGCTGCGGGCGAAGCCCTCTTCCCCGCGCTCCCGCAGGGCCTCGAGCGTTTCCTGGACCCGATGGGGCCTGCCGAGGGCCTGGAGCGCCAGCTGCTCTGCATAGCTGTGGACCCGGTCGCCGCGCTCGGCCGCCGAGCGCGCGTAGGCCTCGGAGGCATCCACGGCGGTGCGGACGAGCCTGCGCATCTTGGACGGGTCGGCTGCCACCTGCCCCAGCTCCGGATGGTCGGCCACGTGCTTGGCCGCCATGTAGCTCCGCCAGCCGTCCAGCTCCACCGGCTGCTGGGAGATGACGGTCGTGATCGAGGGGACGGTCGGCGGTTCCCGGAACGAACGCCGGTACATGCGTCCGAACCCGTCAGGAGACGCTGCTGCGAGTTCAGGGGCTGTCATGGTGAAAGCCTTTCACGGGGGTCCGACAGTCTCGGCGCACGGATCACCACGGGTGAGCCTGCACAGAACAAAGGACCCCCGGACACAGTCCGGGGGTCCTCATGGTGGGCGATACTGGGTTCGAACCAGTGACCTCTTCGGTGTGAACGAAGCGCGCTACCACTGCGCCAATCGCCCGTTCCCTGCCCGTCCGGTTTCCCGGCCCGGGCGCTTTACGACTCTAGCCCAGACGCCACCCGACTGCCAAATCCACCCCCGAGCCGCCCGGCGGGACACGGCGCCGGCGGATTTGTGCAATGAGCTCACGGTCCGATAGAGTCGTAACTCGTTGAAGCGGGCCCGAGACCGGCGAACTGCACTCCGCGAGGAAGGCACACCGGGCATGGGCTTCGCGGAAAACCCCCGCGGACGTAGCTCAGTTGGTAGAGCACCACCTTGCCAAGGTGGATGTCGCGAGTTCGAGTCTCGTCGTCCGCTCGCAGGACACTGTCGAAGCATCATCTCGATGCCTACACGGTGGGGTGGCCGAGAGGCGAGGCAGCGGCCTGCAAAGCCGTATACGCGGGTTCGAATCCCGTCCCCACCTCGGTGGACACAACCTGCTCCCGCACGGGAGTGAGGGCGATTGGCGCAGCGGTAGCGCGCTTCCCTGACACGGAAGAGGTCACTGGTTCGATCCCAGTATCGCCCACGGAGGAGCAGCAGCTCCCCCACGCGGACGTAGCTCAGTTGGTAGAGCACCACCTTGCCAAGGTGGATGTCGCGAGTTCGAGTCTCGTCGTCCGCTCTCTTCCCGTTAAGCCCCTCCTGGGCTCGGGAGGACACCTGAAGGACCCGGGCGATTGGCGCAGCGGTAGCGCGCTTCCCTGACACGGAAGAGGTCACTGGTTCGATCCCAGTATCGCCCACGGAGGAGCAGCAGCTCCCCACGCGGACGTAGCTCAGTTGGTAGAGCACCACCTTGCCAAGGTGGATGTCGCGAGTTCGAGTCTCGTCGTCCGCTCTCTTCCCCTCCTGGGGAACCAGACGTGAACAGCCCCCGGGGCGATTGGCGCAGCGGTAGCGCGCTTCCCTGACACGGAAGAGGTCACTGGTTCGATCCCAGTATCGCCCACTCTCGGCGCTCCCTCGTGGGGCGCCTTTCGCGTCTCTCCCCCGTGCCGCCGGCGGCGCGGCCTTCCCGTCCGCTGATAGCGGAACCCCTTTCGGCACCGACCGGTTGGAAAGCCACTCCTCCGTGGCTACGATCGAGCACAGCAGGGGCGAACTGGCCCCGGACGCAGGAAAGGAGGTGGCCGTGTTTCTTCTCGACGAGATGAAGGGCAAGGCTGAGGATCCCACCCATGACAGGCTCGGCGACAGGCTCGCCGACCGCGTCTGCGGAGTCCAGTAGGCCGCTTTCGATCCTGTGAACGGCGTGGATCGGGACCTCGTCCCGGAACACTGCTGGTCCACCGGTCGAGCAATCGGCCTACGGCTGAGGGCCTGAGCCTCATCAGCCCGATCATCGTCACTGGGTGCCGGTACCGCCGCGAGGCGGGACCGGCACTTGGCGTCTCTGGGGTCAGGACGGCTCGTGCGTCTGGCCCTCGCGGGCCAGGGCCGTCAGTCGGGAGACGGCCCGGAAGTACTTCTTCATGTACCCGCCCGCCATCATCTCCTCGGTGAAGAGCTGGTCGAACGGGACGCCGGAGGCCAGGATGGGCACGTCCCTGTCGTAGAGCCGGTCGGCGAGGACCACGAAGCGCAGTGCGGTCGCCTGCGACTCGATCGTGTGGACGTCCTTCCACACGACCCCGTCGATCCCGTCGATGAGCTGGCGGTACCGGCTGGGATGGACCCCGGCGAGATGCTTCAGGAGGGCCCCGAAATCGTCGACGGCGACCAGGCCGCCGTCGAACTCCGCGTTCATCCGGGCATCGAGCTCGTGGGTCTCCAGCGGCGCCGGCGCCGCCGGGAGTCCGCGGTGGCGGTAGTCCTCGCCGTCGATCCGCACGACGTCGAACTGGTCGGCCAGCACCTGGATCTCGCGCTGGAAGTCGACGGCAGCGAACCTGCCCTCGCCGAGCGAGCCCGGAAGCGTGTTCGACGTGGCTGCGAGCTTCACGCCGGCGTCGGCCAGCTCGCGCATGAGCCGGGACATGAGCACGGTGTCGCCGGGGTCGTCGAGCTCGAACTCGTCGATGCACACGAGCTTGTACGAGCTCAGGGCATCGACCGTCTTGCGGAAGGACAGCGCCCCGACGAGGTTCGTGTACTCGACGAAGGTGCCGAAGGCCTTCGGACCGGGGGCCGCGTGCCAGAGGGAGGCGAGCAGGTGGGTCTTGCCGACACCGAAGCCGCCGTCGAGGTAGATCCCGGCGCGAGTGGCCGGCTTGGAGCCGAACAGCCGCGAGAGCAGCCCGCCGGCAGAGGCGCCGATCCCATCGCTGAACGCCTCGAGTTCCTTCACCGCGGCGGCCTGGGTGGGCTGCGCCGGGTCAGGGCGGTAGCTCGAGAAGGACACCTCCCCGAACCGGGCGGACGGCCGCAGGCCCGTCAGGAGCTCCTCGACGGACACTCTGGGCGTGCGGGTGGTGAGGTGTTCGACAGTCGCCAAGGGTTCCGTCCGGGGTCATGGGGTCGGTGGGCCACCGGCCAGCTTACCGCCGCGCGCGGGCGTGGGGGCCACAGTGTGCCCAACCGCACAGGACGGCCTGCGAGGGCCCCGCCGCGGACATGTTGCTCCGCGTGACTCATGCCACCCGGGCCCACACGCTTCCCCGCGTGCGTGGCTACGCTGGTGGGGACCACTTCAGGGGCGCGGCGTCCGCCGTCCGGCCATCCGCCGCGCGCCCTGGCTCAGCCGAGCGAAAGGCACACCATGAGCTACCCCGCCGACAGCAGCGAGAAGTTCGCCGCATACGCCCACCCCGAGCGCCTCGTGTCCACCGAGTGGCTCGCCGAGCAGCTGGCCGCCGGTGCCGTGGGGACCGGCAGGCTCGCCGTCGTCGAGTCGGACGAGGACGTGCTGCTCTACGAGACCGGGCACATCCCGGGGGCCGTCAAGATCGACTGGCACACGGACCTCAATGACGAGGTCACGCGCGACTATGTGGACGGCGCGGGCTTCGCCGAGCTGCTCGCTGCCAAGGGGATCTCCCGTGACACCACGGTGGTCATCTACGGCGACAAGTCGAACTGGTGGGCCGCGTACGCGCTCTGGGTCTTCACCCTGTTCGGACACGAGGATGTGCGGCTGCTCGACGGCGGTCGGGACAAGTGGATCGCGGAGGGCCGCGAGCTGACCACGGAGGTCCCCTCCCCGGAGCGGGCCGAGTACCCCGTCGTCGAGCGCAACGACGCGCCGATCCGCGCCTTCAAGGAGGACGTGCTCGCCCACCTCGGCAAGCCCCTCATCGACGTCCGCTCCCCCGAGGAGTACTCCGGGAAGCGCACGCACATGCCGGCCTACCCGGAGGAGGGCGCGCTGCGCGGCGGCCACATCCCGACCGCGGCATCCATCCCGTGGGCCCGCGCGGCCGCCGAGGACGGGACGTACCGGTCCCGGCAGGAGCTCGAGGCGCTGTACCTCGGCGAGGCGGGGCTCACGGCGGGCGACGAGGTCGTGGCCTACTGCCGGATCGGCGAGCGCTCGAGCCACACCTGGTTCGCGCTGAAGTACCTGCTCGGCTTCGACAGCGTGCGCAACTACGACGGCTCGTGGACCGAGTGGGGCAACGCGGTGCGGGTGCCGATCGTGAAGGGCGAGGACCGGGGCACCTGGCCGCTCAGCTGAGGCGCGGCGCCCGCGGACGGACAGCACCTGGCCGCTGAGCTGACGCAACCGGGTGTCACACAGGGCCCCGCCGACGGCGAACGCGCGCCGTCCGGCGGGGCCTTGGGCTTACTCTGGAGGAGATGAGCACCAACACCTTGCCCGCCGCGCTGGCGGAGATCGTCGAAGACTTCCAGGCCGTCGAGGAGCGCGAGCGGCTCCAGCTGCTGCTCGAGTTCTCGCAGTCGCTGCCCGAGCTGCCGGAGCGGTACCACGACCACCCCGAGCTGCTGGAGCAGGTCGTCGAGTGCCAGTCGCCGCTGTTCATCTCGATCGAGACCGAACAGGCGCCCGAGGGCACGCCGTCCGCCTCGGGGCCCGTGGTCCGGCTGTTCTTCTCGGCTCCGCCCGAGGCTCCCACCACCCGGGGCTTCGCTTCCGTGCTCCATGAGGGCCTGGACGGCCTGACCGCCGCCGAGATCCTCGCGGTGCCGGACGACATGCCCGAAGAGCTGGGCCTGACCCGCCTGGTGAGCCCGCTGCGGATGAGGGGCATGGCGGCCATGCTCGGTCGGATCAAGCGCAAGGTGCGCGGGGAGTGCCCCCGGGGCGCCTGACGTGGCGAAGAAGGCGAAGGACGGCCCCGGCACCCCCGCCACGAAGGCCCTCGATGCGGCCGGCGTGCCGTACACGGCGCGTGCCTACAGCCACGACCCCGCGGTGTCGAGCTACGGGGCGGAGGCGGCGGAGGCCCTTGGCGTCGATCCCGGGCGCGTGTTCAAGACCCTGATGGTGGAGGTCACGGCGGGCGGCGGGAGCACCCTCTGCGTGGCCGTCGTGCCGGTGACGGGGAGCCTCGACCTCAAGGCCGCTGCCGCGGCCTTCGGGGCCAAGAAGGCAGCCATGGCCGATCCCGCCGCGGCGGAGCGGCGCACGGGCTACGTGCGCGGGGGCATCTCCCCCCTCGGCCAGCGGCAGTCCTCCCCCACGGCGGTGGACGATTCCGCCCTCGCCCACGCCACCGTCCTCGTCTCCGGCGGACGGCGGGGCTTCGACGTCGAGCTCTCCCCCGCGGACCTGGTCCGCCTCACGGGCGCGGTGGTCGCCCGCCTCCGCACAGCAGACTGAGGCCCGGCGCCCCGGAGCGGACCGGGATCGCGGTCCCGCACGGCGTCAGGCGGCGCCGCCCGGCGCCCGGCGGGGGGCGAGCACATCGGAGAGCCAGGCGCTCACCACGGACATCCACCGCTCAGGATCGACATTCCATTCCTTCGTGTGGCGGGCGTGCCGGAACGTCTCGAGCGTGACCATCTCGGGGTTGCGCTTCGCGAGCTCGAGCGAGGGCCCGACCGGGACGAAGTCGTCGTCCACGCTGTGCAGGATCAGGGTCGGGGTGCGCAGCTCAACGGCACGGGTCACCCAGTCCATCGCCTTGAAGTCCAGCGGCGCGGCCAGGCCCGTCAGGCGCCGTCCCCAGGAGCGTCCGAGGAGCAGCTGGCCCAGGCGTCCCACCCGGGAGGGGATGCGGTTGAGCCGGGCCTGGTAGGCGAGCACGTCCACCCAGTCGACGACGGGCGCGTCGAGCACGAGCGCGCGCACGTGCTCACGCAGCAGGGATGAGTCGGCGGCGAGCAGGCTGATCGCCCCGCCCATGGACCAGCCGAAGAGGACGACGTCGCGGGCGCCCGCGTCGAGGGCGTACTGGATGGCAATCTCGACGTCGCGCCACTCGGTCATGCCGAGCCCGTAGCGCCCGTCCGGAGCGGCGGGCGCCTCCCCGTCGTTGCGGTAGGAGATCAGCAGCGCCGGCATGCCCAGTGCCTGGACGGTGGGGAGCGCACGCAGCCCTTCGCCGCGGGTCGCCCCCCGGCCATGGACCAGGATCGCCCACGTCGCCCCCGGCGCGGGGACGTACCAGGCGGGGCCGCGGCCGACGTCGAGCGGCAGTATCACGTCCTCGTATGCGAGGCCGAGGTCCGCGGGCGAGCCGTAGACGTAGCCGCTCCAGCGCGCCCGGACCGCCTTGGTGATGTCTCCGGAGTATTCGGCCAGGACCGGCCGCGTCACCGTCGTCTCCTCGGGCGCATAGTCGATGGGCGCGCCCAGGCGCACGTGCCCGGCGCCGCCGTCGAAGAAGAGGCTGTACTCCCCCTCGGCCCGTGTCTCGGAGGTCGCCCGGAGGATCACCCGCCGGGAGGAGCCCTCGCCCTGGACGGCGAGGACCTCCTGGTCCTCGGTCTTGGTCCGTTCCGGGGTGACGATGCGCCGGGCAAAGTACGTCGCGAGCGCCGAGCTCGACGCTGCGGCCGCCGAGGCGAGCCCCAGGGCCGCCCCGGCCCCTGCGAGGGCCCACACGGCGCGGGGCAGCGGCTCGGACTCGGACTCGGACGACGGCGCGTGGGCGGCTCGGGCGGGCATGTCCCCATTGTCGCAAAAGGGTCCGGGAGGACCCGTGAGGCAGGCCCGCGCGGACGCCGCCGCGGCCTGCCCCGCCGCCCGGACGCAGGCGCGCGCTGAGCCTCTCCCGCTCGCGGCAGCCGCTGCCCTACTCTGGGTCCATGAGCGCGCCGATCCTCATCCTGACCGAAGTCGCCCTGGGCCCGAGCGAGCGCAAGGCCGTCGAGGGCCTCCTCAGCGGCGAGGCCGCGGCGATCGATGTCCTCGTCCCCGCAGGCCGCAAGCGCCGCCTCGTGGTGGACTTCCTCGACCATCTGTCCATGCTCGAGTTCAGCAAGGCCGTCGAGGGGCTCTCCGAGCAGCCCGCCGACCCTGCTGCGCAGAGGTCCGCCGCGGAGGCCTCGCTGGAGGCCTCGCTCGCCGCGCTCGCAGGACTCGGGGGCGAGCTCACCGGGAGTATCATCGAGGGCGACCCCGTGCAGGCCCTCGCCGAGCGCGCCGCTGCGGCGGGTGCCGAGCAGGCCGTCGTGGTGACCCTCCCGCACGCGATCGAGGACACGTTCCACACCGACTGGGCCAACCTCGCCCAGCGCAAGCTCGGCATCCCCGTCCTGCACCTGTATGCCGGGACGGGATTCATCGGGGACTCCTGAGCGTTGGAGTGGATATGGACACCACCTCCACCCCCACCCCTGATCCAGGCCGGGCGCCTGCTGCCCTCACCGAGGACGAGTGGCGCGCCCGCCTCACTGACGAGGAGTACCGCGTCCTGAGGCAGGCGGGCACCGAGCGCGCCTACACCGGGGAGTACTGGGACACCCATACGCAGGGGTCGTACCGGTGCCGGGCCTGCGGCGCCGAGCTCTTCACCAGCAGGACGAAGTTCGACTCCCACTGCGGCTGGCCCTCCTTCTGGGCGCCCCTCGCCGAGGACGCGGTCGTGTACCTGCACGACCGCACTCTGGGCATGGACCGCATCGAGGTCCGGTGCGCCTCCTGCAACTCCCACCTCGGCCACGTGTTCGAGGGCGAGGGCTACGGCACGCCGACCGACCAGCGCTTCTGCATCAACTCCATCTCCCTGACCCTCGTGCCCGACGGGGACTGACGCGGGCCGGCGATGGCGGGCCGGCTGCTGGCGAGGACCAGCAGCCGGCCCGCCTCATGTCCTGACCGATCAGCCTGAGCCCAAGAGTTTCTGATGCATCACCGCTTTTAGACCTCAGCTTCGCTGTCCCTCGATACGCTCGGATCACACCCGGCCCCCTTCAGAGAGAGCGAGAGTGACATGTCCGCCACCGCCGCCGCGACCGCCGTCGCGTCCACCCCGAACCTTCCCGTCCAGGACGACCCCGCGTGGCACGCCCTGAAGGCCGCGGCCATCGAGTTCCAGGGGCTGCAGGCGCAGGACGGCTCGGTGCCCGACGCGGCGCACCACGAGCGGGCGGCCGCACTCGTCGAGACCATCACGGCCGCCGTGGCGGCACTCGCGCCGCGCTTCCCGCACGACGCCGAGTACCTGCGCCTGCTCGGCGCCGACTTCCGCGCGTGGGCCGCGGGCGGCTTCGGCGTTCCAGACTTCCTCGATTCGCTCGAGGCCTTCCAGCCGCAGCAGCACCGCGTGGACGGGCTGGCGCACCTCGTGGTCTTCCCCATGTACACGCAGAACGGGAGCCGCAACCGGTACGTCGAGGCCGTCCTCGTCGAGGTCGTGTGGCCCGAGTTCGTCGCCGAGCTCGAGGCCGGCCAGTACAGCAACCGCCTCTTCGTGCCGATCCGCTTCCTGGACTTCACGCCCGGCTACGCGACCAACTCCGCCGTGCTCTTCCCCGAGACCGTCGCCATGCGCGAGGTCCCCACCTTCACGTGGGGCGCGATCTTCGCCGACCGCGAGGCGGCCCGCTTCCGCCGGGTGCTCGACGCCGCGGCGAAGGTGACCAACCTCGAGCTGCCCGAGGACGCCGCCGAGCTCGTCGCGGACCAGAAGCTCGCCCAGGAGACGTTCGTGATGTGGGACCTCATCCACGACCGCACCCACATGCGCGGCGACCTCCCGTTCGACCCGTTCATGATCAAGCAGCGCATGCCGTTCTTCCTCTACTCGCTCGAGGAGCTCCGGTGCGACCTCACGGCCTTCCGCGAGTCGGTGAAGATCGAGCGCGACGAGAAGGCGGCGCCCGAGGCGCGGCGGCACGCGAAGCTCGTCCAGTATGCCGTGATCTTCGACCGGATCTTCCGGTTCGCGATCACCGGCGGCCGCGTGCGCAACTACGACGGGCTCGGGGGCCAGCTGCTCTTCGCGTGGATGCACCAGCACCATGTCCTGCACTGGACGGACACGAAGCTCGCCATCGACTGGGACCAGGTGCCCGAGGTGGTCAGCGCGCTCGGGGATGCGATCGACGAGCTCTACTGGCGTTCCATCGACCGCCCGAAGGTGGCACACTGGCTCGCAGCGTACGAGCTCGTCGCCGGGACCGTGACCCCTCACCCGGCCTCGGTGTGGGCCAAGGGCCCCGACGCCCTGCCCCTGGCCGGCACGCCGCGCGAGATCACCGACCAGGTCCTCGACGACGAGTTCCCGCTGTCCATGTTCTACGAGGCACTGGAGAAGAAGATGCGCTCCGTCATCGCCTCCACGGCCGGCATCACGGGCGAGACCGCCCTGCCGGCCGGCCCGGGGGCCGCCGAGTGACGCTCCCGCCGGCATCCGGCGCGCAGGGCGCGGCCGTGGTCGTCGCGGGGGCCACCTCGGCCTCCGGACGGGCCACGGTCCGCGCCCTGCGCGCGGCAGGCGCCACCGCGATCGCCGTGGGGTCCGACGCCGGCCGCCTCGCCGAGGCCTTCGGGCCGCCGGCCGCGGCCGACGGCGCCGTCCCCCAGCACGCGTGCGACCTCGCCGACTTCGCGGCCACCCAGCGGCTCGCGGAGGACCTGCGGGCCCGGTTCGGCAGCGTGGACGGCGTGATCCACCTCGTGGGCGGCTGGCGCGGCGGCGGAACGTTCGCCGAGCAGAGCGACGCCGACTGGGACTTCCTGGCCCGGGGAGCGATCACGACCCTCCGGAACACCTCGCGGGCCTTCTTCGAGGACATCGCGGCGTCCCCGCGGGGCCGGTTCGCGATGGTCTCCTCCACGACCCTCGACCGCCCGAGCGCTGCCAACGCCAACTACCAGGCCGCCAAGGCCGCCGCGGAGGCGTGGACCCGGTCGATGGCGCAGGGACTCGCGCTGCAGCAGTCCGTGCGCAAGGAGGATCCGCTCCCCCAGGCGAGCGCCGCCGTCGTGCTCGCCGTGAAGGCCCTCCTCGACGACGCGCAGCGCGCCGCCGCGCCGGACCGGAAGTTCCCCGGCTACACCCACGTGGACGTCCTGGCCGCCCGGGCGGTGGCCCTCTTCTCCGAGGACGCCGCCGAGATCAACGGTGCCCGCCTCGACCTGACCGGCTGAGCAGCCCTAGCGGACGCCACCGAGACCCGAACCGCCACCGAGACCGGAACCCGCCGAGACCTGAAACGCCACCTAGACCTGAAACGAGTGCGCAATACTGTGACCGTGACATCCCCCTCTTCCTCCCTGCACTCCCCCGCCGCCCCCGCGGGCTGGCCGCTCCATGACTCCGCCGTGCGTGGCTTCGCGTCCGACAACTATTCCGGGGCCCACCCGGAGGTGCTCGCCGCACTGGCCTCGGCCAACGGCGGCCACCAGGTCTCGTACGGGCAGGACGAGTACACCGCGAGGCTGCAGGCCGAGATGGAGGCGCTGTTCGGCGAGGGCGTCCAGGCGTACCCGGTGTTCAACGGCACGGGGGCGAACGTCGTCTCGCTGCAGTCGCTCGTGCCCCGCTGGGGCGCCGTGGTGTGCGCGACCACGGCCCACATCAACGTCGATGAGAACGGCGCCCCAGAACGGGTCGGCGGCCTCAAGCTCCTCGGCGTCCCGACGTCGGACGGCAAGCTCACCCCCGAGCTGATCGACCGCGAGGCGTGGGGCTGGGGGGACGAGCACCGCGCCCAGCCGCTGGCCGTCTCGCTCACCCAGACGACCGAGCTGGGCACGCGGTACTCGGTCGAGGAGCTCCGCGCCATCACCGAGCACGCCCATTCCCGCGGGATGAAGGTCCACATGGACGGGGCGCGGCTCGCGAACGCGGCCGCCAGCCTCGGCGTCCCGGTGCGGGACTTCACCTCCGATGCCGGGATCGACATCCTCTCCTTCGGCGGGACGAAGAACGGCATGCTCTTCGGCGAATGCGTCGTCGCGCTGGACCCCGAGGCGGCCCAGGGGCTGACCTATCTGCGCAAGATGGACATGCAGCTCGCCTCGAAGATGCGCTTCGTGTCCGCCCAGTTCCTCGCCCTGCTCGAGGACGGCCTGTGGCTGCGCTCGGCCGCGCACGCGAACGCTATGGCAGCCCGTCTCCGTGCGGCGGTCGAGGGGCTCGACGGCGTCGAGCTCACCCAGGCGACCGAGTCGAACGGGGTGTTCGCGATCCTTCCCGAAGGAGTGGCCGACCGCCTGCGTGAGCGGTTCCGCTTCTACGACTGGGACGCGGCACGGCGCGAGGTGCGCTGGATGTGCTCCTTCGACACCACCGAAGAGGACGTCGACCGCTTCGCCGAGGCGCTCCGGGAGGAGCTCGCCCGCTAGCTCGGCCACCCGCGTCCCGGCGCTGATCCATGGGGGCCGGCCTGATCGGGGTCGACGCCGAGCGTCCCCAGCGCGGGCCGGCCGCGGCGTCCTCGGAGCAGGCGGAGGGGTTCGACGCCGAAGTGCGGCAGATTGCCCCCGACGCCGCGCCGCGGGGCAGTTCGATCCGACCGCCCTCATCACCGAGCATGGGCCGCTGGACTCTGTTATCGGGGCCCACGAGGCCTTCGACCTGCGCGAGCCGGGCTGGATCAAGGTCGAGCTGGCCGCGACGGAGGGGTGAGTCCGCCCCTCCCTCGGGCTGCCGCCGCGCTGACCTCCCGGCGTGCCGTTCCTGCCGTGGAAACGGCGCCAGCGTACTCTGGGACCGTGACCGCACTAGCACACCTGCCTGCGGACTTCTTGACAGCCCTCCGCTCCATGCGGAGTGCCACGGGCATGCTCCGCCAGGGAGACTTCCGCCTCGAGGAGATCCCGGCACCCGCGAGGCTTGCGCCCTATGCCGTGGCCCTCGAGGCCGACGTCCGCGATGGAGACGAGGAACTCGCCACCGGCCGCTTCATCCTCCTCCACGACCCGGAGCCCCCGGCTGTCTGGGACGGAACCTTCCGCGTGGTGACCTATATCAGGGCCCAGCTCGAACCCGAGATGGGCAACGACGCCCTCCTCGGCTCCGTCGCGTGGACGTGGCTGGTCGAGGCCCTCGAGAAGCACCATGCCCACTACACCGCCGCCGGCGGGACGGCCACCCGCGTGCTCTCGGAGAGCTACGGAACGCTCGCCGACCGCCATGACACGATCGACATCGAGCTGCGGGCCTCGTGGACCCCCGACGGCCCGGACCTGCGGGACCACCTCGAGGCCTGGTGCGACATGGTCTCCACCTTCGCCGGAATCCCGCCGCTCCCCGAGGGCGTGGCGGTGCTGCCGCGGCGCCGGCGCAGGGCGGACCCCCGCTGAGCCGTTTCGCAGGGGGCCGCTTCCCAGGCCGCCGATTCCCAGGGGGACGGGCCCGAAGGGGCGGCAGCGATAGACTGGCGCCATCATGACCGCACAGCCCCACGACGCCACAGGGACGGGATCGGGCAGCGGACCCGACCAGGGCCCGGAAGCGACCCAGGTCCCCCCGCCCGCCACGACGACGCCGGAGAACATCCTGGTGGAAGGCTTCGGGGTCCCGGTCCCCGCGGTCATCCAGCTTGACGAGCCCCGTGACGGCGTCCCCCTCGTGATCTCCACGCAGGAAGGCCTCGAACGGGCAGCCGCCTCCCTCGCGCAGGGCACCGGGCCGGCCGGAGTCGATGCCGAGCGCGCCTCCGGATTCCGCTACGGCCAGCGCGCCTTCCTGGTCCAGATCCGGCGCGAGGGATCAGGGACCTGGCTCATCGACCCCGAGCCGTTCGACAACCTCGCCATCCTCAACGACGCCCTGGCCGGGGTCGAATGGATCATCCACGCCTCCACGCAGGACCTCCCGTGCCTCTCCGAGCTCGGCATGTGGCCCGACCGGCTCTTCGACACCGAGCTCGCGGCCCGACTCGCGGGCCTGCCGCGCGTGGGGCTCGCCGCCGTCGTCGAACAGCTCCTCGGCTTCAGCCTCGCCAAGGAGCACTCGGCGGCCGACTGGTCGACGCGGCCCCTCCCCGAGCCCTGGCTGCGCTACGCGGCCCTCGACGTCGAGGTCCTGGTCGAGCTGCGGGACGAGCTCGCCGACCTGCTCGAATCCCAGGGCAAGCTGGGGTACGCGGCCGAGGAGTTCGCCGCGATCCTCGCCGCGGGGGTGGCCGAGCCCAAGGCCGATCCGTGGCGGCGCACCTCGGGGCTGCACCAGATCCGGGACCGACGCCAGCTCGCCGCGGTGCGCGAACTCTGGCTCGAGCGCGATTCGCTGGCCGAGAAGCGGGACATCGCGCCCGGCAAGCTGATCCCGGACTCGGCCCTCGTCGCCGTGGCCCGGGCGATGCCCGCCACCGTGCCGCAGCTGCTCGCGACCAAGGGCTTCCACGGCCGGGCCGCCCAGCGCGAGGCCCCGCGCTGGCTCCGCGCCGTCGCGGCCGCGCGCCACCTCGAGACCAGTGAGCTGCCTCCCCTGCACCTGCCGAGCTCCGGCCCGCCCCCGCCCAGGGTGTGGGACGACCGCGACCCCGAGGCCGCGGCACGGCTCAAGACGGCGCGGCCGCGTATCGCCGCCCGCGCCGAGGAACTCGGGATGCCGACCGAGAACCTCCTCACGCCCGACCACCTGCGCCGCGTCGCCTGGCGGCCGCCGGAGCCGCTCACCCCGGACACGCTCGCCGATGCCCTGCGGGGTCTGGGCGCACGGCCGTGGCAGATCACCGAGACCGTGCCGCTCCTGCTGGACGCGTTCCTGCACCCGCGCCCCCTCAAGGCGGCGGACGAGGCCAGGGCAGGGGCCTCCGGGCGGGGCTGAAGGCGTTCTCCTCTGGGTCGGCGGGCCGCCGCCGTTGCGGACCAAGTTACTGCTCAGTAACATGGCTGTGAGGGCGGTCACCGCCCACCAGACATCCGAGGAGCTGCCCATGTCCAGCAGGCACATCCGGGACGTCGTCTTCGTCGACGGCGTCCGCACCCCCTTCGGCAAGGCCGGAGAGAAGGGGATCTACCACGGCACGCGCGCCGACGACCTCGTCGTGAAGACGATCCGCGAGCTGCTGCGCCGCAACCCGTCCCTCCCCGCAGAGCGCGTGGACGAGGTCTCGATCGCCGCGACGACCCAGACCGGCGACCAGGGCCTCACGATCGGCCGCACCGCCGCGCTCCTTGCGGGCCTGCCCCGCTCGGTCCCCGGCTTTGCGGTGGACCGCATGTGCGCCGGCGCGATGACGGCCGTCACCGCGACGGCGAGCGGAATCGGCGTCGGGGCGTACGACGTCGTGATCGCCGGCGGCGTCGAGCACATGGGCAACCACCCCATGGGACAGGGCGCCGACCCCAACCCGCGCTTCATGTCCGAGCGCCTCGTCGACCCGGCGGCCCTGAACATGGGCAATACGGCAGAGAACCTGCATGACCGCTTCCCGGACATCACCAAGGAGCGCGCCGACGCCTACGCCGCCGCCTCCCAGGCGAAGCTCGCCGCCGCCTATGCCGACGGCAGGATCCAGCCCGATCTCGTCCCCGTCGCAACCCATCGCCCCGGCGAGGGGTTCGGGCTCGCGACCGCCGACGAGCCGCCGCGCCCGGGCACGACGGTCGAGGACCTCGCAGCGCTGCGCACCCCGTTCCGGCCGCACGGGCGGGTGACGGCCGGCAACGCCGCAGGGCTGAACGACGGCGCGACGGCGTGCCTCCTCACCTCTGCCGAGACGGCCGAGGAACTCGGCCTCGCCCCGAAGATGCGGCTCGTCTCCTACGCGTTCGCCGGGGTCGAGCCCGAGGTCATGGGCATCGGCCCGGTGCCGGCCACCGAGAAGGCCCTCGCCAAGGCCGGCCTGACGATCGAGGACATCGGCCTGTTCGAGATCAACGAGGCCTTCGCCGTGCAGGTCCTGAGCTTCCTCGACCACTTCGGCATCGCCGACGACGATCCCCGCGTCAACCGCTACGGCGGCGCGATCGCCGTCGGGCATCCCCTCGCCTCCTCGGGCGTTCGCCTCATGACCCAGCTCGCGCGCCAGTTCGCCGAGGATCCCGGCGTGCGCTACGGCATCACCACGATGTGCATCGGCCTCGGCATGGGGGGCACGGTCATCTGGGAGAACCCCCACCATGCCGACTACGGAAAGGGCGAGTGAACACCGCCATGACTGCCCAGTCCACCTTCGACGCGTTCGCCACGCTCGCCGCCCAGGTGCCCGATGAGATCGTCACGCACGCGCTCGTCAACGAGGTCGAGGTCCCTGCGGGCGGCCGGTCCTTCCGGATCGCCCTCGTCACCCTCGACAACGGCCTGGACCACACCAAGCCGACCACCCTCGGGCCGGGGACGCTGATCGAGCTCGGCCGCACCCTCGAGGGCCTCCGCGACCGGGCCGCGGCCGGCGAGATCCAGGCCGTCGCCGTCACGGGCAAGCCCTACTTCCTCGTGGCCGGCGCCGACCTGACGACCGTCAAGACGCTGCGCGATCCGGCCGCCGGCGAGCAGATGGCCCGCCTCGGCCACGCCGCCTACGATCTGCTCGCCGACCTCGGCGTCCCGACGTTCGCGTTCATCAACGGCGTGGCCCTCGGCGGCGGGCTCGAGATCGCGCTCGCCTGCACCTACCGCACCGTCTCGACCGGAGCGCAGGGCATCGGCCTGCCCGAGGCCTTCATCGGACTCGTCCCGGGGTGGGGCGGGGTCTGGCGCCTCCCCCGTCTCACGGGCCCGGAGGCTGCCCTGAAGGTCATGATCGAGAACCCCCTGAGCAACAACCGCACCATCCGCGGCCCGGAGGCCTACCGGCTCGGTGTCGCGGACGCGCTCTTCGAGCCGGCCGACTTCCTCGAGCGCTCACTCGCCTGGGCCGCGTCCGTCCTCGCCGGGGAGACCTCGGTCGAGCGGCCGAACGCGGTCGAGCCCCGCACCGATGCGGCCGTCGCCGAGCGCTGGGCCGCAGCGGCGAAGGCGGGTCGGGACTTCGTCGCCGCCAGGACTTCCAATGCCGCGCCCGCACCGGGCAAGGTCCTGGACGTCTTCGAGGCGGGCGCCACCGCGACCCAGCAGGAGTCGGCGGAGCTCGAGGTCGCAGCCCTCACCGCGCTCATGCAGACCCCGCAGTTCCGTGACACCGTGTACGCGTTCCTCGACCTCGTCCAGAAGCGCGGCAAGCGGCCCGCCGGCGCCCCCAACGCCAAGCTCGCGCGAGAGGTCACGAAGGTCGGCGTGGTGGGCGCGGGCCTCATGGCCAGCCAGCTCGCCCTCCTGTTCGCGCGCCAGCTCAAGGTCCCGGTGGTCATGACGGACGTGGACCAGGCCCGCGTGGACAAGGGCGTGGGCCACGTCCATGCCGAGGTGGACAAGCTCCTGTCCAAGGGCCGGATCTCCCGCGACGCCGCGAACCGCACCAAGGCCCTCGTGAGCGGCTCCGTCTCGAAGGCCGAGTTCGCGGACGCGGACTTCGTGATCGAGGCCGTGTTCGAGGAGCTCTCCGTCAAGAAGCAGGTCCTCGCCGAGGTCGAGGCCGTGGTCAAGCCCGAGTGCATCCTCGCGACCAACACGTCCTCGCTCTCCGTCACGGCCATGGCCGAGGACCTCGCCCACCCCGAGCGCGTGGTCGGGTTTCACTTCTTCAACCCCGTCGCGGTCATGCCGCTCATCGAGATCGTGCGCGCGCCCGCGACTGACGACGCGGTGCTCGCCACCGCCTTCGTCCTCGCCAAGGCACTGAAGAAGACGGCCGTGCTCGTCAAGGACGCCGCGGCGTTCGTGGTGAACCGCGTGCTGCTGCGGCTCATGGGCGAGGTCACGGCGGCGTTCGACGAGGGCACGCCGGCCGAGGTCGCCGACAACGCCCTGGCGCCCATGGGCCTGCCGATGACGCCGTTCGTGCTCGCCGAGATGGTGGGCCTGCCGGTGGCCCAGCACGTCGCGGAGTCCCTCCACGCCGCGTTCGGCGACAGGTTCCACGTCTCGGCCAACCAGCAGGCACTCATCGACGCCGGGGTGAAGGGCCTCTGGGGGACGGGGCCGGACGGCCGCCGCGAGATCCGGCCCGAGGCCCTCGCGGTGCTGTCCTTCGGGGACGCGCCGTCCACGTCCGAGCAGGTCCTCGCGCGCTGCCAGGATGCCCTCGCCGAGGAGATCGGGCTCCTGCTCGCCGAAGGCGTGGTGGCCGGCCCCGAAGACGTGGACCTGTGCATGATCCTCGGCGCGGGCTGGCCGATGCACCTCGGCGGCATTACGCCCTACCTGGACCGGGTGGGCGCCTCCGAGCGCGTCAACGGGAAGCCGTTCCACCCGGAATCCTGACCACTCGGGTACCGCGCCCCCGCCCGCCAGAGACCCCGCAGCCCCACCGTGGTGCTGCGGGGTCTCTGGCCTTGCGGGTGGGGTCTCCGGTCAGGCGCGGCGGAAGCCCTCGGCCAGGAAGGCCCCCAGGCGCTCGTCGGTGCCCACGAGCGCGTCCGGGGCCGAGCCGGCCGCGAAGCAGAGCGCGCCCGCCCACGCGCTGCGGACCACGGCGCCGCCGTGGGTCCAGTAGGACGCGACGCGCTGCCCGCCCGCCGTCACCTCGAAGCGTTCGGCGTCCACGCAGCGGCCGTCGGGGAGGTCGATGGGCTCGGCCGGATGCCGGCGGATCTCCGCGGGCGCCGGCAGGCCGTCCGGCGCCGCCTCCTCCACCCGCCGGTACGCGGCGCCGTCGCGGGCGGACGCGGCCAGCTGCGACACGAGGAGGTACTCCCCGCTCGCGGGGAGCGTGTCGGCGTCGAGCTCGGCCTCGTCACGGCGGGCGCCCTCCTCGAGGCCGCCCGGTTCCTGCCGGTACCGGAAGGCGTGCCAGGTCTCCCCGGACGGGGCCAGCCGCAGGAGGGACTCGGAGGCGAACAGGGTTCCGGCACCGTCCTCGAACGCGACGCGGGTGGTGAGCAGCTCGCCGTCGAACGTGCGGCAGACGGCGCCGCGGTGCACGCCCGCCACCCAGAAGCCCTCCCAGCGCTCCCACGCTGCGCCCACGCGTCCTCCTCCTGCTCTCGGGCCGCCGCCGCGCGGCCCGGGATCGACCCTACCGGAACCCGGACGGCGGCTTCCGGGTGCGGCTCCTCAGGAGGGCACGAAGCGCCCTCCTTCGAGGGCCAGCACGCGGTGCGCGTGGCGCCTCGCCCACGGCAGGGCATGGGTCGAGAGCACGACGCCGGCCCCCGCCTCCGCGGCCCGGGCCACCACCGCTTCGAGACACGCGAGCGAGGACCCGTCCAGCCCGACGGTCGGCTCGTCGAGCAGGAGGACGGCCGGCCGGCGCACGAGGACGGTCGCGAGCGCCAGCAGGCGCTGGGCGGCGGCGGGCAGGTCGTACGGATGCGCCTCGGCGTGGGCGGCGAGGCCCACCGCCTCGAGGGCCTCGAGGGCGCGGGCGCGCGCTGCCTCGGGCTCGGGACGGCGGCGGCCGGGCGCCCGCAGGCGCAGCCCGAAGGACACCTCGCGCAGGGCGGTGCGCTCGAACAGCTGGTCGCGGGGCTCCTGGAAGAGGGTGCCCACGTGGTCGGCGACCCGGCCCGCCGGGGTCCGCGCGATGTCGGTCCCGGCGACCCGGACGCGGCCCCCCTGCGGGCGCAGCAGCCCCGCGAGGTGCCGCAGCGCCGTCGACTTGCCGGCACCGTTGGGCCCGGTGAGGGCCACCACGTCGCCCGGGGCGACCGCGAGGTCCGCCGCGTCGAGGACGCGCCTGCCCGAGCCCGGGTAGGCGAAGCAGACCCGTTCGAGGGCCGCGAGCGGCCCTCCCGCTGCAGAGCGCGGGAGGGGGCCGAGATGGGCACCGCGGCCAGCTGGTCCGGGCGTGGCCGGTCCCTCCTCGCCCGGATCGCGGGCGAGGACGCCCGAGTGGGCGAAGGCGGCGGAGGCGAGCACCTCGGCCGGCCTCCCGGCCGCCGCGGCCGACCCGGCGTCCAGGAGGATGCAGTGGTCGGCGCGGCGGGCAATGCGGTCGGCGCACGCGCCGACGACCACGACGGCGGCGCCCCGGGCCCGCTCCGCTGCGATGAGCCGCCAGAGGGCATCGGCACCCGCCGCGTCGAGCGAGGCGGTGGGGTCATCGAGGATGAGCACGGCGGGCTCGCCGACGATCGCACAGGCGAGGGCTAGGCGGCGCTGCTCGCCCCCGGACAGCTGGGACGGGTTCCTCCCGAGCAGGTCCCCGAGGCCGAGGGAGTGGGCGGCCCGCGCGGTGCGCTCGTGCATCGCGGCGCGCGGCATCCCGCGCTGCTCGAGGGCGAACGCGATCTCCTCGCCGACCGAGGCGGACGCCCCCGTGAGCAGGTCCCCCGGCCGCTGCGGGACGTAGGCGACGTGCTGCCCCCAGGCGCCGAGGCGCAGCCGCGGGTCCTGGGGCAGCCCGCGGAACGCCAGCCGGGCGCCCCGTCCCTCCGGGCCTGCGCCCCGGCCGAGCTCGAGGGACCCGATGAGGGTGTTCTGGCCGCCGGCCACGGCCCAGCCGGCGAGGACCTTCGCCAGGGTCGACGTCCCGCTGCCGGATGCCCCCAGCACCGCGGTGAGGGAGCCCGGCCCGAGCGCGAGGCGGACGTCCTCGAGGACCGGTGGCCCGGCGTCGTACGCGAAGCGCTCCACGTGCGCCGAGAGGACCGGCGGGGCGGCCGCGCTCATCGCCCGCCGCCCGCCACGGCCACAGCGTGGGCCACTCCGGGGACGACGGCGGCCGCCGCCATGGCGGCCGAGGCGACGACCAGCGCCCACCGCACGCCGCGCTGGGCGGCCGAGTCGGGCTCGTCGACGTACGCGGTGCGGGGGCCGGGAAGGGCCTGTCCGCGCGCGTCGAGCGCGAGGGCGCGCTCGCCGGCCTCGTCCACGAGGGCGAGCACGAGCGGCACGGCCTGGAGCCGGCCCGCGAGGATGCGCCCGCCCGGCCCGGGCCGGACCACGAGCCCGCGGGCCTCCTGGGCCTCGCGGATGCGGCGCATCCGGTCGGCGACCGTGGCCACGAGGCCCAGGGCCGAGGCGAGGACGTAGCCGAGCGGCGCAGGGACGCCGCGCCGCACGAGGGCTGCCCTCAGCACGGCGACGTCGGCCCAGACCGAGAAGGCGAGCATGGTGCAGACGAGCGCGGCGGTGCGCAGCACGAACCCTGCAGCGTAGGCGAGTCCCTCAACCGTGACGCGGGCCGGGCCCCAGGCCACGAGCACCGCCGTCCCCTCGGGGAAGAAGAGCCCGTGGATCAGGAACGCCCAGAGGGCGAACGGCGCGACCACGAGGGCCGCGGCGGCGGCGACGCGCCGCAGCGTCCCCGCGCGCGCGGACAGGACGGCCGCCGCGAGGATCGCCGCCGTCCACACCGCCCAGTGGGAGGCCGCGAGGCACGCGACGGCCCCCGTCCCGGCCAGCGCGAGCCCCGTCAGGGGGTTGAGGGCGCGGGCGGCGGCGGGGGCCGGCGGATGCTCAGGCAGCGGGGGCCGCCTCGGCGCGGCGGCGCCGGGCGAGCACGCGATGCGCCCGGACGAACTCGAAGCGGCCCGTGGCCCGCTGCGGAAGGGCGTAGGCCAGGGCGGCCGCCACGACGAACGTGACGAGCTTGTCCGTCAGGTCGGACGCGATCGAACCCTTGACGACGGACTCGGCGAGGCTGTCCCCCGCGGCCCGGAAGACGGCGATGACAGCCCCGGTCGCCCCGGTGGAGGTCCCGCCGAACACCGCGATCGCGACGGTCGAGCCGATCACCGCCGCGACCGCGCCGGTGAGGAGCCCGGCGACGGGAACCCACCAGAACCGCCGCACGGCCCCGATCCGCGCGGCGAGGCCCGCGAGGGCGCCGATCGCGGCGGCCCCGGCGGCGAACGGGATGAGGGTCGGGTTGAAGAAGGACCACACGATGGTGCTCAGCAGCCCCGTCGCGGCGCCGGCCGCGGACCCGGCGAGGAAGCCCACGAGCACGGTGCCGATCGAATCGAGGTAGATCGGCACGATGACGGTGCCGACGAACTGGCCGAGCACGATGTTCAGCACGAGGGCCACCGGGATGAGGGCGAGGGTCGTGGTGGGCAGGGTGGGCAGGATGCCGGCGAAGAGGAGGACCGTGGCGATCCCGTAGCCCGTGAGCGCCACGAGGGCGGCCGAGGCCGAGGGCGTGTCCACCGGCTCTGCGGGAGAGGTGGCCACGAGGTAGATGAACGTCGCGACGATGGCGGCGGCCCCGAGGACGATGAGGACCGTCCTGAGCGGGGAGCGGCGCGGGGCGTCTTCTGTCAGGGGGTGCGACATGGCCAGGGCACGTCCTTCACGGATGCTGCGGATGCGGAGTAGTGGATCGGCGCCCGCCTATGTCACCTCGGCGGCCGCCCCGACCGGGCCGGGGCACAGAAATTCTAGCCCACCCGGCGCGCGAGGGCGCCGAGGGAGGCGACGAGCTCTGCGAAGGCCTCGTCCGGGTGGTTGGCGCTCACGATGCGCGCCGAGGGCGGCTCCTCCCACAGGCCCCGGTAGTCCGCGACCGTGGTGCCCATCAGGCGCGGGGCGCGGGTCTCGACATGGACGGCAGCCGTCCGCGCCGCATAGCGTGCGGTCCCGGCGGCCACAGTGGCGGCGAAGTAGTCGTGGATGTGCGCCACGTAGCCCTGGTCGTAGTGCCGGTGGAACTCGAAGTAGAAGCGCAGCATGTCGCTCACGTGCCGGACGAGCCGGTTCGAGGCGGTGGAGCGCTGCCCCTCCGGCTGGTCCGGGAGCACGAGCTCCGGCCCGCTGCAGCCGGCGGCTTCGGCGAGGGCCGCAAGGTGCCCCGGGCGCATCTCGATCCGCTCGGTGGTCTCGAGCGCGCACACGGTCGGGAGCCGGTCCTCGGGCTGGCCCGCGAACGCCGCGAACACCTCGGCGGCAGCGTGCGGGTCCACGTGGGTGTTCCACTCGGCCGTGGGCGTCGTGTTGCCCTGGTAGTAGTAGGCGCCGCCCATGATCACCACGCCCGCGAGCAGCTCGGGGAGGCGCGGCTCGGCGCGCAGGGCGAGCGCGAAGTTGGTCAGCGGGGCGGTGATGAGCGCCGTGAGCTCGCCCGGGCGCGCGCGGGCGGCCTCGACCCAGAGGTCGACGGCGTCGCGCGCCTCGGGCGCCCGGCGCGCCGCGGGCAGCTCGGCGTAGCCGATCCCCTGGGGCCCGTGCGTCTCGGGGGTCGTGACGAGGGGGACCTCGAGCGGCTTCCGCGCCCCGATCGCCACGGGCACCTCGGGCCGCCCGCACAGTTCGAGGAGGGCGAGGTTGTTCGCGGCGACCTGGTCGGCGTCGACGTTGCCCGGGGTGCTCGTGACCGCGACGAGCTCCACCTGCGGCTGGCTGCACAGGTAGAGCAGGGCGAGCGCGTCGTCGATCCCGGTGTCGCAGTCGAGCAGCACCGCCCGGGGCGGACGGCCCGGCTCGTGGGACACCGGGCGGGAGTTCTCGTGCACGCGCCGACCCTAGAAGAGTGCGACGCGCGGCGTCTTCGGGAAGATCTCGTCGAGCTCGGCGAGGTCCTCGGCGCTCGGCTCCCACGAGGCCGCCTCGGCGTTCTGGCGGATCTGCTCGGGCTTGGTGGCGCCGGCGATGACGCTCGCGACCGAGGGCTGCGCGGCGAGCCACGAGAAGGCGACCTGGAGCTCGGTCAGGCCCCGCTCCTCGGCGAAGGCGGAGAACCTGTCGAGCTGGTCCCAGTCGGCGTCGTGGACGAGGTTGGTGCGGGTGTGGGACAGCCGGGACCCCTCGGGGGCGCTCCCGCGGGAGTACTTGCCGGTGAGGAGCCCGTTCGCCAGCGGGAAGTAGGGCAGGACCCCGAGGCCGTACGCCTCGGCGGCCTCCGTGACCTCCAGCTCGGCGCGCCGGTCGAGGAGGTTGTAGTGGTTCTGGCTCGAGATGAACGGGGTGAAGCCGCCCATCCGCGCCGTGAACTCCGCCTCGGCGATCTGCCAGCCGGTGCGGTTCGAGTGCCCGATGTAGCGCACCTTGCCCTCGCGGACGAGGTCGTCGAGCGCCGAGAGCGTCTCCTCGATCGGGGTCTCGGTGTCCGGGGTGTGGTACTGGTACAGGTCGATCCAGTCGGTGCCGAGGCGGCGGAGGGAGGCCTCGACCGCGGTGCGGATGTAGCGCCGCGAGCCGCGCGCGCCGAAGTCCTTCCCGTTCGCGCCGTGCATGTCCATGCCGAACTTGGTGGCGACCACGACGTCGTCGCGGCGGCCCTTGAGCGCCTTGCCGAGCATCTCCTCGCTCAGCCCGGGGGTGCGGCCGTACACGTCGGCGACGTCGAAGAGGGTGATGCCCGCATCGATCGCGGCGTGGACGACGGCGTCGGTGCCCTCCTGGGTCTCGGTCGGGGTGTTGGCGCGGCCGAGGTTGTTGCAGCCGAGGCCGACGGTCGAGACGGTCAGGCCGGAGCGGCCGAGGCGGCGGTAGTCAGTCATGGGGCCAGACTACCCGTGCGGTCCTGCGCAGGGGCGCGCCTGCCCGTGCCGCGGAGCCGGCCGCGGCGGTCAGAGGGAGAAGCCGCGGACCCCTGCGGGGGCGTGCTTGAGCTTGAACGCGTCCGGGTCGGTCAGCGGCGCGACGGCCACCGAGAGCTTCGTGTAGTCGCTCGTGGCCTCGCGCAGGCACGTCTTGACCGCGGCGACGGCCTTGGCGGGGTCGACGCACGTCGCGAACACATTGAGCCGGCTGTTGCCGATGGCGCTGCCCTCGACCGTCCCGAGCCCGCGCCAGGCGAGGTGGGCCGAGAGGGCCTGGACGGCCTGCCGCTCGAGCGCGCGGTCCCGGTCGGTGCCCTCGGCCGTCTTGAGCGCGAACTGCGCCACGACCCGCCACAGGTCCTCGTCGCCGAGCGGGGCGTAGCCGTCCTGCTCGCACTGGGCAGCGAAGGCGGCCATGAGCCCCTCGGCGGCGGCAGCGTCGACGTCGTGCGTGGCCTCCGTCGCAGACTGGTGGCCGACCACGCCGTGGTTCACCACGAACTGGTCGCCCTCCTCGTCATGCCATGCCTCCCGGAACTCGAGCGTGCCGTCGTCCCTGCGCCGGTAGACGCGCGCGTAGCTCATGGGTTCTCCTTCCGTCCCAACGCCATCCAGGCGTCGGAGATGCCGTCAAAGGGGCCGGTGCCCGCGAGCACGGCCTCGTGCAGCCGCGCGCACTCGGACCGGACCGCCGCGACCAGGCCCTCGGGGTAGGCCATCGCGGCCGCGTGCTCGGCGAACTCGTCCTCGTCGTCGACGAACACGCCGTGACGGGCCGAGCGGACCACGTCGAGGTCCATGTCGACCATGTGGAACTCGACCACCCCGGGGTGCCCCTCCCCCGCCGGAGCGCCGATGCGGTGCCAGGCGAGGTCCCACGCGAGGTCCACGTACACGCGGAAGTCGCCGGGGTTGGTGTCGTCGTAGAACGTGGCCGCGTACCCGCCGGCACGCGGGATGAGCAGGACCGCGTCCGAGCGCGTGTGCAGCGCGGCACCGGGGCGCGAGATGAACTCGCCGCGCCCCTGGTAGATCCACCAGCCGTGCTCGTCCTCGCCCAGGCCGAACCCCGGGACCACCCAGTGGCCCGTGCCGTCCCACTTGCGGTTGCGGGCCACCACCAGCTCGCCGGGGCGCGGCGCACCCTCCGGCGGGGGCGGCTGGATCCGCCACGCACCGGGGGCAGCCCCGGCCGCCCGGCCGGTCACAGCTTGGGGAGCGTGCCCGTGGTGGGGGCAGCCTGGCCCGGCAGCGGCCGGGCGAACGGGACCTTGGTCCCCAGGACCTGGGCGACGATGTCGTGCGCGACCTGCTGGGCGGTCAGGCCCACGCGGGCGAGCACCTGGTTCCGTGAGCCGTGGTCGAGGAACTCCACCGGGAGGCCGACCTCGTTCAGCGCGGTGTCCACGCCGGCGGCGCGCATCTCCTGGCGGATCCGCGAACCCACCCCGCCCGCGCGGACGCCATCCTCGAGGCACACCACGATGCGGTGGCGCGCCGCGAGGCTGATGATGCTCCGCGGCACGGGCAGGACCCAGCGCGGGTCCACGACGGTGGAGCTGATGCCCTGGTGGTCCAGCCGCTGCGCGACCTCGAGGGCGAGGTCGCTCATGGCGCCGACCGCCACGAGCAGGACGTCGGGGCCCGTCTCGCCGTCGGCCTCGGCCACGGTGCCCGTGCGGGCCAGGACGTCGACGCCGTCGTCGAGGCGCTCGAGCGCCTCGGTCTCGGCCCCGACGGTCCCCTTCGAGAACCGCACGACGGTCGGGGCGTCGTCGACCGCGATGGCCTCGCGGAGCTCCTCGCGCAGCCGGGTCGCGTCCCGCGGGGCGGCGAGGTGCAGCCCGGGCACGCTCTGGACGAGCGCCATGTCCCACTGGCCGTGGTGGCTGGCACCGTCGGGGCCGGTGACCCCCGCGCGGTCCAGCACGAGGGTCACGCCGGCCTTGTGCAGCGCGACGTCCATCAGGAGCTGGTCGTAGGCCCGGTTCAGGAAGGTCGCGTACACCGCGACGACGGGGTGGAGGCCGCCGAAGGCGAGGCCCGCGGCGCTCGTGACGGCGTGCTGCTCGGCGATGCCGACGTCGATCACCCGGTCCGGGTGGCGCTGGGCGAACGTGGCGAGGCCGACCGGGATGAGCATGGCGCCGGTGATGCCCACGACGTCCTCGCGCTCGTCGGCGATCGCCGCGATCTCCTCCGCGAAGACCGAGGTCCACGAGGTGCCGCCCCCGGGCCCGGTGGGCTGCCCGGTCTCGGGGTCGATCACGCCGACGGCGTGGAACTGGTCGGCCTCGTGGTTGCGGGCCGGGGCGTAGCCGTGCCCCTTCTCGGTGATCGCGTGGACGATCACGGGGCCGGCGAAGTTCTTGGCGGTCGCGAGCGCCTCCTCGAGGGTGCGCTGGTCGTGGCCGTCCACCGGACCGACGTACTTGAGCCCCAGGTCCTCGAACATGCCCTGGGGCGCCCACCAGTCCTTGATGCCCTTCTTGGTGGCGTGCAGGCCCTTGTACACGAACTGGCCGACGGGGCCGCCGTTCTGCAGGCGCCTCTTGGCGACCTCGAGCATGCCCTCGTAGGCCGGGGCCGTGCGGACCTTGTCGATCGCGGTGCGCAGCGACGCGAGGTAGTCGGCGAGGCCACCGACCGTCGGGGCGTAGGAGCGGCCGTTGTCGTTGACCACGATCACGACCCTGCGGTCCTTGTCCGAGGCAATGTTGTTCAGCGCCTCCCAGGCCATGCCGCCGGTGAG
This sequence comes from Sinomonas sp. RB5, assembly GCF_054063535.1. Lineage (NCBI taxonomy): Bacteria > Bacillati > Actinomycetota > Actinomycetes > Micrococcales > Micrococcaceae > Sinomonas > Sinomonas sp. RB5. The sequence continues at coordinate 52,604 of NZ_JBSSGJ010000010.1, read as the reverse complement.
GGCGCCATCGCCCACCACGACCACGGTGTAGCGGTCCCCCTCGCCCGTGAGCTTGCGGGCGCGGGAGATCCCGTCGGCCCAGGACAGCGAGGAGGAGGCGTGCGAGGACTCGACGATGTCGTGCTCGCTCTCGGCGCGGGAGGGGTAGCCGGAGAGGCCGCCCTCCTGCCGGAGGGTCGAGAAGTCCTTGCGGCCGGTCAGGAGCTTGTGGACGTAGGACTGGTGCCCGGTGTCGAAGATGATGCTGTCGCGCGGGGACTCGAAGATGCGGTGGATCGCCAGCGTCAGCTCGACGACGCCGAGGTTCGGCCCGAGGTGGCCGCCGGTCTGGGCGACATTGCGGATCAGGAACTTCCGGATCTCCCCGGCGAGGTCCTCGAGCTCGGCGGGACCGAGCTGGGCGAGGTCCTTCGGCCCCTCGATGGAATCCAAGATGCCCAAGGGCGACTCCTTGCTCGAAACGTGCACGAACCACTCTAACGCCTCCGGGCCCGCGCGGTGGTCCCGGCTACCCGCGCGTAGGGCCGATGCGGCGTGGTCCCGGAGAAGCAAGGAGGGCCCCACCGGGTGGTGGGGCCCTCCTTGCTGCCGGCCTGCGCCGTCGCCGTCGCCGTGCGGCGTCAGCGCGCCGAGATCTGGCGCAGCACGTACTGCAGGATGCCGCCGTTGCGGTAGTAGTCCGCCTCGCCGGGGGTGTCGATGCGCACGACGGCGTCGAACGAGACCTCGGAACCGTCCTCTGCCGTCGCGGTCACCTTCACCGTGGACGGGGTGGTGCCGTCGTTGAGGGCCGTGATGCCCTGGATCGAGAACACCTCGTTGCCGGTGAGGCCCACGCTCGCGGCGGACTCGCCCTCGGGGAACTGCAGCGGCAGGACGCCCATGCCGATGAGGTTCGAGCGGTGGATGCGCTCGTAGCTCTCGGCGATGACGGCCTTGACGCCCAGCAGCGCGGTGCCCTTCGCGGCCCAGTCGCGCGAGGAGCCCGAGCCGTACTCCTTGCCCGCGATGACCACGAGCGGGGTGCCGGCCTTCTGGTAGTTCATCGCGGCGTCGTAGACGTAGGCCTGCGGGGCGCCGTCCTGCGTGAAGTCCTTCGTGAAGCCGCCCTCGACGCCGTCGAGGAGCTGGTTCTTGATGCGGATGTTCGCGAAGGTGCCGCGGATCATGACCTCGTGGTTGCCACGCCGGGAGCCGTAGGAGTTGAAGTCCTTGCGCTCCACGCCGTGGGCGAGGAGGTACTGGCCCGCCGGGGTGTCCGACTTGAAGGAGCCGGCCGGGGAGATGTGGTCGGTCGTGACCGAGTCGCCGAGCTTGAGCAGCACCCGGGCGCCGTCGATGTCCGCGACCGGCTCCGGCTGCGCCTTCATGCCCTCGAAGTACGGGGGCTTGCGGACGTAGGTGGAGTCCTCCGCCCACTCGAAGGTGTCGCCGGTGGGCGTGGGCAGGGACTGCCAGCGCTCGTCGCCGTCGAAGATCGTCGCGTAGGACTTCGTGAACATGTCCTGGTCGATCGAGGCGTCCATGACCTGCTGGACCTCGTTGGGGTTCGGCCAGATGTCCTTGAGGAAGACGTCGTTGCCGTCCTGGTCCTTGCCGAGGGGATCGGACTCGAAATCGAAGTCCATGCTCCCGGCCAGGGCGTAGGCGATGACGAGCGGCGGCGAGGCCAGGTAGTTCATCTTCACGTCCGGGTTGATCCGGCCCTCGAAATTGCGGTTGCCCGAGAGCACCGCGGTCACGGCAAGGTCGTTGGACTGGATCGCCTCGGAGATCTCGGCCTCGAGGGGTCCCGAGTTTCCGATGCACGTGGTGCAGCCGTAGCCGACCGTGTAGAAGCCGAGCTTCTCCAGGTACGGCACGAGACCCGACTTCTCGTAGTAGTCAGTGACCACCTTCGAGCCCGGCGCCACCGAGGTCTTCACCCACGGCTTGGACACCAGGCCCTTCTCGACCGCGTTGCGCGCCAGGACGGCCGCGGCCAGCATGACGGACGGGTTGGAGGTGTTGGTGCACGAGGTGATCGAGGCGATCGTGACGGCGCCGTGGTCCAGATCGAACTTGCGTCCGTCCTCCATCGACACGGAGACCGGGTTGGACGTCCGGCCGGCAGCACCGTGCGCCGCGGAGTACACCGGGGGCACGCGGTCCGAGTCCGTCACGTGGGAAGCGCCCGTCGTGAAGGACGGCGCGTCCGACGCCGGGAAGCTCTCCTCGAGCGACTCGTCGAGCGAACCCGCGTCCGCCTCGTGGGCGACGTAGTTCAGCAGGTCGTTGCGGAACTCGTCCTTCGCCTCCGTGAGGACGATGCGGTCCTGGGGACGCTTCGGGCCGGCAATCGAGGGCACCACCGTCGACAGGTCGAGCTCGAGGTACTCGGAGAAGCGCGGCTCGCGGGAGGCGTCGTGCCAGAGGCCCTGCTCCTTGGCGTAGGCCTCGACGAGGGCCACGTTCTCCTCGGAGCGGCCGGTGAGGCGGAGGTAGTCCAGGGTGACGTCGTCGATCGGGAAGATCGCCGCCGTCGAGCCGAACTCGGGGCTCATGTTGCCGATGGTCGCGCGGTTGGCGAGCGGCACCGCCGCGACGCCCTCGCCGTAGAACTCGACGAACTTGCCGACCACGCCGTGCTTGCGCAGCATCTCGGTGATCGTGAGCACGACGTCGGTCGCGGTCGCCCCGGCGGGGATCTCGCCGGAGAGCCTGAAGCCGACCACGCGCGGGATGAGCATGGAGACCGGCTGGCCGAGCATCGCGGCCTCGGCCTCGATGCCGCCGACGCCCCAGCCGAGCACACCGAGGCCGTTGACCATGGTGGTGTGGGAGTCGGTGCCGACGAGGGTGTCGGGGTAGGCGCGCAGCGTGCCCTCGACCTCACGGGTCATGACGGTGCGGGCCAGGTACTCGATGTTGACCTGGTGCACGATGCCCATGCCCGGGGGGACGACCTTGAAGTCCTCGAACGCACTCTGGCCCCACCGCAGGAACTGGTACCGCTCGCCGTTGCGCTGGTACTCGATCTCCATGTTGCGCTCGATCGCGCCGGCGTTGCCGAACACGTCGATCTGGACCGAGTGGTCGATCACGAGCTCCGCCGGGGCCAGCGGGTTGACGCGCGTGGGGTCACCGCCGAGCTCCTTGACGGCCTCGCGCATCGTGGCGAGGTCGACGACGCAGGGCACGCCCGTGAAGTCCTGCATGATGACGCGGGCGGGGGTGAACTGGATCTCGGTGCTCGGCTGGGCGTTCTCGTCCCAGCCGGCCAGGGCGCGGATGTGGTCCGCCGTGATGTTCGCACCGTCCTCGGTGCGGAGCAGGTTCTCCAGGAGGACCTTGAGGCTGAACGGGAGGCTTTCGGCGCCTTCCACAGAATTCAGCCGGAAAATTTCGTACTCGGTTCCGCCGACGTTCAGGACGCCTTTGGCTCCGAAGCTGTCCACAGTGCTCAATGCAGGACTCCTCTCGCAACACTGCCATCTTTGTCCCGGCCTCGCGGGCGGTGCTAGTTAGGCATGCCTAACCGCGGGGCTCCGCGCGTCGGGGCCATCTCCGCCCATCCTAGTTCGCACGGCGCCGCCGGGCGACGGTCCCCGCACAGCGAGGCGGCCGCCTACGCTCGCGGCGGCGTGAGCCGGGCGACGGTCTCGACGTGGTGCGTCATCGGGTACAGGTCGAACGCGCGCAGGCCCTCGAGCCGCCATCCCGCCTTCCGGAACCAGCCGAGGTCGCGGGCGAACGAGGCAGGGTCGCAGGCCACGTACGCGATGGCCCGGGGCGCCGCTTCGACGAGCTGGCGCACCGTCTCCCGCCCCGCGCCGGCCCGGGGCGGGTCGAGCACGACGGCGTCGAACGCCCCCGCGCCGCCGTGCCGGCGCAGCACCCGCTCGACCCGTCCCTGCACGACCGCGACCTCGGGCCGGCGCTTGAAGGTCCGCCTCGCGTCGCGGCTCGTGCCGGGGGCGCCCTCGACCGAGAGGACGTGGCCCGCGGGCCCGACGGCGTCGGCGAGGGGCGCGGTGAAGAGGCCCGCCCCGGCGTAGAGGTCGGCGACCTGCCCGCCCGGGGCGAGCGCGCCATCGAGCGCCTCGAGCGCCGCGGCCACGAGGGTCTCCGGCGCGCGCCGGTGGATCTGCCAGAAGCCCTCCCCCGTCACCGTGTAGTGGCGGCCGAGGACCCGCTCGGAGACGGACCCCCGGCCCCGCACGGTGAGGGGGGCCCTGCCGGCGTCGGGGCCGACCGCGCTGGCCGAGACCTCGGGCGAGAGCCGGGCGAGGACATCCGTGAGCCGCGAGGGGGCAACCCCGTCGGCAAGGGTGAACACGACCAGCGGCGCCGAGCCGCAGGCGGGGGCTGCGACCTCGAGGCGCTCGACGCCGTCCAGGTCCAGCTCCCACAGGCGCAGCCGGTTGATCTCCTCGGTGGCGAGCGGCATCGGGCCGACCGGGATGAGGGTCTCGGAGCGGTGGGCGTGCATCGCGAGCCGGCCCTCGGCGGTGACCGAGAAGCTGCAGCGCGTTCGCCACGCGAGGCCGCCGGCGTCGTCGCCCGAGTCCTCGCGGAGGGCGACGGGCTCGACCTCGACGTCCAGCTCGAGCCCGGCGAGGCGCTCGAGCTGCTCGCTGACCACTGCGGCCTTGAGCCGCCGCTGCTCGTCCAGTGCGATGTGGCCGAACTCGGCCCCGCCGACCGGCGGCCGGCCGGCGCGGTGCGCCTTCAGGGAGTCGGCGAGGTCCCACACGTGGTCGCGCCGGTGGGGCGAGGGTTCGAGGACGTCGACGACATCGGCGCGCCAGAACGTCGCCTCGGGTGCGGCGTCTGTGAGCTCGGCCCGCACGAGCTCGCCGGGGAGGCCGTGGCGGACGAAGACGACCCGACCCTCGTGCCGGGCGACCATGTGGCCGCCGTGGGCCACGGGCCCGAGCCGCAGCTCGAGGGTGCGGCCGGGGGCGTTCTCCTGCTCGGTTCCGGGGGACATGCTCACAGCTCCTGCAGCCTCCTGGCTTCCTCGCTCGACTTCAGCTGCCACGGCACCGAGGCCACCATGACCCCTGGCTCGAAGTGGAGCCGGGTCTTGATCCGCAGGGCGGTCTGGTTGTGCACGAGCTGCTCCCACCACTTGCCCACCACGTACTCGGGGATGTAGACGACGATCAAGTCGCGCGGGGAGTCCCGGCGCATGCCCCGGATGTAGTCCATGAGCGGGGTGATCGTCTCCCGGTAGGGACTTGCGAGCACGGTGAGGGGAACGGGGATCCCGAGCTTCTCCCAGTCCGCGACGGTCTGGGCCGTCTCCTCGGGGCTGATGTCCACGGTGACGGCGTCGAGCCTCGACGGCCTCGAGGCGCGGGCGTAGGCGAGCGCCCTCAGCACAGGCTTGCGGACGTGGGAGACGAGCAGGACGGCGTGGACCCTGCTGGGCAGCGCGCGGGCCGAGGGGTCGTCGCCCACCGCGAGCTCGCGCGCGACGTTGGTGTAGTGGGCGCGGATGCTCCACATGACGAGGAAGATCACGAACATCGCCAGGAGCGCGATCCAGGCGCCGTGCTCGAACTTGGTGATGAGGACGATGACGAGCACGGTGCCCGTCATCGCGAACCCGATGCCGTTGATGATCCGCGAGCGCTGCATGCGCACCCGCACGCTGCGGTCCTTGACCCGCTTGAGCTCGCGCGTCCAGTGGCGGATCATGCCCAGCTGGCTCAGGGTGAACGAGACGAAGACGCCGACGATGTACAGCTGGATGAGGCGGGTGACGTCGGCGTCGAACGCGATGATGAGGACGATCGCGCCGGCGGCGAGGGCGAGGACTCCGTTGCTGAAGGCGAGCCGGTCGCCGCGGGTGCGCAGCTGGCGGGGCAGGTAGCCGTCCTGGGCCAGGATCGAGCCGAGCACGGGGAAGCCGTTGAAGGCGGTGTTGGAGGCGAAGACGAGGATGACGCCGGTGGCCGCCACCACGATGTAGAAGGGGATGCTCCCGCCGCCGAACACGGAATCGGCGATCTGGCCGATGACCGGGGTCTGGATGTAGTCGCCGGAGAGCGGCTTGCCGTTGAGGAGCAGCTCGCTCGCAGGGTCCTGGACGAGGTGCACGCGGGTCGCGTTGGCGAGGAAGATGATCCCGGCGAGCATCGACGCGGCCACGGCGCCGAGCAGCAGGAGCGTGGTGGCGGCGTTCTTGCTCTTGGGCGCCCGGAAATTCGGCACGCCGTTGCTGATCGCCTCGACGCCGGTGAGGGCGGCGGCGCCAGAGGAGAAGGCCCTCAGGAGCAGGAAGCCGCCCGCGATCCCCACGAGTCCCTGGTCGAACTCCGGGGACGCGACGATGGTGAAGGCGGCGCTCTGCGCGGGGCGGAGCGTGCCGGTGAACCACTGCACGAGGCCCACGGCAGTCATGCCGAGGATCGAGAGCATGAAGAGGTAGGTCGGCACCGCGAACACGGTCCCGGCCTCGCGGATGCCCCTCAGGTTCACGAGGGCGAGCACCACCACGGAGGCGACCGCGATGACGGCCTGCGTCCCGTGCAGCGAGGGCACGGCGGTGGTCAGGTAGGACGCGGCGGAGGAGATCGACACGGCGACGGTGAGGACGTAGTCGACGAGGAGGGCGCTGGCGACGGTGAGCCCTGCGAAGCGGCCGAGGTTCTCGGTGGCGATCTCGTAGTCGCCGCCGCCCGAAGGGTACGCATGGACGTTCTGCCGGTACGACGCCACCACCGTGACGAGCACGAGCATGACGGCGAGTCCCACCCAGGGCGAGAGGGACACCGCCGAGACACCGGCGAGGGCAAGGGTCAGAAGGATCTCGTCGGGCGCGTAGGCGACGGACGAGAGCGCATCCGAGGCGAAGATCGGAAGCGCGATGCGCTTGGGCAGCAGCGTGTGCGTGAGCCGATCGTTGCGCAGAGCGCGGCCCACAATCACGCGCTTGACCGCATTGAGAATCGTCAGCACCCTGACACGTTATGCGACAACCGCGGGCGGTGTCATCGCGCGGTAGATTGGGGGCCATGGCGCACTACGTGATCATGGGGTGCGGCCGTGTCGGCGTGACACTGGCCCACACCCTCGAGGACTCCGGCCACTCGGTCGCGATCATCGACCAGGACGACCGCGCCTTCCGGCGCCTGCGCCGGACGTTCTCCGGACGCAAGGTCACGGGCATCGGCTTCGACCGGGACACGATGAAGCAGGCCGGGATCGAGGAGGCCTACGCCTTCGCCGCCGTCTCGAGCGGGGACAACTCGAACATCCTCGCCACCCGCGTGGCGAGGGAGACGTTCCATGTCCAGCACGTCGTCGCGCGCATCTATGACCCCGGCCGCGCCGAGATCTACCAGCGTCTGGGCATCCCGACCGTTGCCGCCGTGCGCTGGAGCGCGGACCAGGTGCTGCGCCGGATCCTGCCCGAATCGGGCGTCGCCGGCGACTTCCGGGAGCCCTCGGGCCGGCTCGTGCTCTCCGAGGTCACGCTGGACCCCGCGTGGCTCGGGCGCCCGCTGGGCGCGATCGAGCGCGCCGCGGGAGTCCGGGTGGCCTACATCACCCGCTTCGGCGAGGGCGTCCTGCCCACGCCGAACACGGCGTACCAGGAGGGCGACACCGTGCACGCCATGATGGACATCTCCGACGCCGCCGAGGTCTCCCGCATCCTGTCCGCTCCGCCCGCGAAGGAGTCCGAGTGAAGGTCATCATCGCCGGGGCCGGCAGCGTGGGCAGCTCGATCGCCCGCGAACTGCTGGCGCACCGCCACGAGGTCCTCCTCGTCGACCCCAAGCCCGAGGTGATCGGCCGCAGCGGCCTGCGCGGGGCGAAGTGGCTCATCGGCGACGCATGCGAGCTCTCGACGCTCAAGGAGGCCCGCGTCGACGAGGCCGACGTGGTCGTCTCCGCCACGGGCGACGACAAGGTCAACCTCGTGGTCTCCCTGCTGGCGAAGACGGAGTTCGGCGTGGGCCGCACCGTCGGCCGGGTCAACAACCCGAAGAACGACTGGATGTTCGACGGCTCCTGGGGCGTCGACGTCGCAGTCAACACGCCGCGCCTCATGACGGCGCTGGTCGAGGAGGCCGTGGAGATCGGCGACGTCGTGCGCCTCCTGACGCTCCAGACTGGCGTCTCCTCCCTCGTGGAGTTCACGGTGCCCGCCGACTCCCACGTGGTGGGCAAGACGGTGGGGCAGATCGACTGGCCGGAGGACTGCACGCTCGTGGCGATCCTGCGCGACCAGAAGCCGGTGGCGCCGAGCCGCGACGACGTGGTCGACCACCGCGACGAGCTGTTCTTCATCTCGACGATCGCCGCCGAGGACGAGCTGCGCCGCCTCCTCGCTCCCCAGACGGAGTCGGGCGGCGAGGGCCAGGCGCGCCCGGCAGAGGCCGGCGAGGACGAGGACGACGCGTTCGACGGCTGAGTCCGTCCGCCTCCCTCGGCGGAACTCCCCTGCCGTCTGCCGCCCCGCGCCGGGCTTGCCCGGCTTACCCGGCGGGCGCGGGCGGCACCGGCGGGACCGCCGGAGGAGTCCCGGGAGGCCGGGTGTCCCGCGGTGCCCTGGGGACGCCGCGGACGAAGCGCCGGTATCCGACGAAGAGGACGACGGCGACCGCCACCGCGAGCGCGACGAACACGACCCCCTGCTCCCCCGCGACCGCGGCCGGAGCCACCCCGGCGACGAGGGTGAGGAGTCCGCCGACCACGAGCGCGTTGCCGACCGCCGCCGCGCGGCGCTCGAGCACGAGGCTCGCCAGAAGGAACACCACCGCGACGACCGTGGCGCTCAGGCTCACCGTCCGGAGCCACTCCGAAGACGGCTCGGCGTCCTCGGGCGGGGGGTAGAACGCGAAGACGCCCACGAAGAAGACCACCACGCTGAGCGCTCCGACGGCGACGGGATGCAGCACCGAGAACACCCTCGAGCCCACCCGTGAACCCGTCGCCGCGGCGCCGGTCCCGCGCCGCAGCGGGGCGCCGAGCCGCAGGTGTCCCGTCGCGAGCGCACCGAGGAGCCCGAGGACGCCGACACCGAGGGAGACCAGCGTGGTCTTCGGGCTGATCGCCCCGGCCGAGGCGACGACGAGGGTGACGACGCCGCCGAGGAGCAGGGCGTCGGCCGGGATGGACGCCCGGCGCAGCAGCGCGAAGCCGACGAGGATCAGGACCGCTGCCGCGGCCGTGCCGATGAGCCCGGCGTTCCTCTCGTAGACGGCGAGGACGCCCGGGTAGCCCGGGCCGCTGTAGCCGGACAGCACCGGAGGCGGGTAGAAGGCCTGGAGGCCGAGCGAGACGACGGTCGCCGCGAGAGGGGCCGCGGCGAGCGGGAAGACGACGGCAAGGGCGGTCTCGTCCGCGGCCTCCGCGCGGCGCTCCCGGAGGCGCGGCAGCCGGCCGGACTGGCGCAGGAAGAGCGCGGCGAGGGCGAGGACGAGGCCGACACCCACAGCCCCGACGGCGGGGGCAGCAGGCAGGCCCGGCCCCGCCCCGGAGCCTCGCGCCGCCGCGTAGATGAGCGTGAACACCCCGCCCAGCAGGAGGCCTTCAGCCAGCGCCGCGGCGCGCGCCGGGAGGAGCGAGCCGGCCGCGAGCAGGACCACCGCGAGCCCGGACAGCACGGCCGCCGCGATGCGCTCATAGGCCTGGAGCGAGGCGAGATAGGCCTCATACGGGGCCTCGTAGCCGGGCGACGGCGACTCCGGCTGCGGGTAGACGGCCTGGAGGCCGAACCCGATCAACAGTGCCAGCAGCACTCCCAGGAAGACCGGGAAGACGATGCGCAGTGCCTTGTTCTCCACGCTCCGACGCTACGCCGGTGCGCGGGTCCGACCTAGGGGCTTGTGTCCCGCACCTCGTTGCCCGCGGGCGGTTCGCCGGCCACGGGGCGGGTGATGAGCCAAGCGACCCACAGTCCGAGCGCGTACAGCGGCACACCCATGATGAGGCGCGTGGCCCCCAGGGCGACGAGGCCGGCGTCGCCCATGAGGTAGAGGGGAACCTGGACGAGCAGGCGCAGCCCGAGCACCGCGACCATGACCCACGTGCCGAGCCGGTACTGGCGCGCCCTCACGGCATCGTTGCGCCAGTGGACGCCCTCGTTGCGGAGGAAGCCGAAGATGACGCCCATGAGCGGCCACTTGACGAGGATCGAGGCGACGAGCGCCACGATGTAGCCCGCGTTCGTGAGGAAGCCGGAGAGGTAGAAGTTCTCGGCGCGGCCGGAGAACACGGCGAGCGCGGCCGAGACGGCCACGCCGATGATTCCCGCGAACGCCTGGGTGGGAGGCGTGCGCCCCACGAGGCGCACCACGACGAACACTGCCGCCACCGCGAGGGAGAGCACGGCGGAGAGCACGAGGTCCTGCACGAGCGTGAAGCAGACGAGGAAGACCAGGCCCGGAAGCACGCTCTCGAGGAGGCCGCGGACGCCGCCGGCGCTGCGGAGCACGTCGATCCGGCCGTCGTCGTGGCGGTGGAGTCCGGCCCGTGCGGCGTAGGCGCCGGCGAGGTCGGCGCCCGTGGGCACGCGGCCGGGGCGCCGGCCGGCGCCCTCGTCGTCGCGGGGGTCGGCGGGTCCGGGGGCGGAGCTCACGTCAGTCCTCCTGGGCCAGGATCTCGTAGCGCGGGTTGTAGATGGTGGGGACGCCATGGAAGTGCGCCAGCATGCCCGAGAACCGCAGCCGGGTCCCGGCATTGACGCCGCTGATCCGCCGGCGTCCGAGCCAGACGAGGCACAGGGCGGGCCCGCTCCCGGGGCGTTCGCGCTCGTCCTCGATCACCGCGGTGAGCCGCGGCGCCTCGTCGACGGGCACGAAGGTGAGCGACCGCACGAGGCCCTCGCCGGAGACGAGGCCACGTTCGGGGAGCCCGCCGAAGCCCTCAAGCCGGACGGGCGCCGTGGCGTCAGCCAAGATGCGTGGTCTCCGGACCGCGTTCGGGCGCATGCGGCGCGTGCTGCGCATGGCCGTTCTCGTGCGGCGCGGCCTCGACGGGGATGCGCAGCGGGAGCAGCTCGCGGGGCGGGAGCGGGGACTCGCCGCGGTCCACGACCACGTGGCGGAAGAGGTCCTCGAGCGCGGCGGAGGCCTCGCGGCTCTCCGCGGCCTGGCCGCCGATCACGCCGCGCAGGAACCATCGCGGACCGTCGACGCCCATGAAGCGGGCCGCGCGGTAGCTGCGGCGCTCCCCCGTCGCGTCGGCAGGAAGGCGCGCGAGCAGCTCCGGACCGAAGCTGCCTTCGGTCTCCTCCACGGTGCCGCCCTGGCTCGCCACGGACTGGGCGATCTGGGCCCGGATCTCGCCCCACAGCCCCTCGGACCGGGGCGCGGCGAACGCCTGGAGCTGGAGGCTCGAGCCGGCAAGGTCCATCGTCACGGCCACGACGCGCTGCGTGGCCTCCTCGAGCTCGAGGCGCAGCTGGAGGCCCTCGGTGGGGCGGACGAGGATCGAGCCCAGGTCCACGTAGCCGGTATCGGTGCTGGCCTCGCTCGCATCGAACGGGCCCTTCTGGGCGCGCCCGTAGCCGCTCTTGTCCGGCTCGGGACGCTTCCGGGTCGACTGTCCGAGGACCGAGGGGTCCTCGGACGTCAGCTTGGCGTTCTTGCCGCGTCCGAACAGTGCCACACACACTCCTTTGTCTTGCCGGCGGTTCCGGCAGCCCGCTTCCGCCGAACGCCCGGTCGGGCGGGGCGCTAGGGGGCGGTGAATCCGCCCGTCGAGCCGAACCCCCCCGAGCCGCGCACGGAGTCGGACAGGTCCTCGACGGGCACGAAGCACGCATGTTCCACGCGCTGGATCACCATCTGAGCGATTCTATCGCCGCGGCGGAGGGCGATCGGTTCGGACGCGTCCGTGTTGAGGAGGGTCACCGCGATCTCGCCGCGGTAGCCGGCATCAACCGTGCCGGGCGCGTTGACGACCGTGAGCCCGTGCTTGGTCGCGAGGCCCGACCGGGGATGGATGAGGGCAACGTAGCCGAACGGGAGCGCGATGCTCACGCCGGTCGGCACGAGCGCGCGCTCACCCGGGCGGAGCGTCACGTCCACGCGGGCCCGCAGGTCTGCGCCCGCGTCGCCGGGATGGGCGTACGCGGGCGGCTCGAGGCCGTCGTCGAGCATCTTGAGCTGGACGTCGAGGGTCGGCGCCCACGCCGTGGACTGGTCCGGGGCCGCGTGGTCGGGGGCTGTCTGCTGCGCGCTCACCCGTCAACTCTAGCGGGCCGGCGCCGGCGCCCTGTGCCCCCGGGGCTCCCCGCTTTTGTCCTCGCGGGCGCCGGGGTGGAAAGCTTGGCCTATGCCTGACGCCACGACGCCCGCCTCCGAGGCGAGCACCGCCGACCCCATCGTCTATTCCGAGAAGCTCTGGCCGGCCTGGTGGGTGTGGATCGTCGTCCTGGGCGTCTCCGGTGCGGGGATCCTCGTGTTCGCCCCGATCAGCATGGCTGCCGGCTACACCGGCGCCGCCATCCTGCTCGTCATCCTCGTGGCGATCCTCGTGGCGTCCACGCCCGCCATCGTGGTGACGAGGTCTTCGTTCCGGGCCGGCCGCGCCACACTCCCGCGGACCTTCACGGGGACCGTCGAGGCGTTCGACGGGGACGAGGCCACCGCCGAGCGCGGCCCGCGCCTGAACGGGCTGGCCTACCTGTGCATCCGGGGGTGGATCCGTCCGGTGGTCCGCGTCGAACTCACGGATCCCGAGGACCGCACACCGTACTGGCTCGTCTCGAGCCGCCACCCGGACCGTCTTGTCGCCGCCCTCAGCGAGGCTCCCCGCCGCTGAGACGACGGCGGCCCCGGCGCTGCACGCGCCGGGGCCGCCTCTCGCGTGGGCTGCCTGGAGCCAGAGCGCTCAGCCCTCGCACTCCTTGCAGTAGAGCAGGCCGTTCTTCTCCCGGGCGATCTGGGAGCGGTGACGGACGAGGAAGCACGAGGCGCACGTGAATTCGTCGGCCTGCGCGGGCAGCACCCGCACCAGGAGTTCCTCGCCGGAGAGGTCCGCACCGGGGAGCTCGTAGCTGTCCGCGGCCTCCGCCTCGTCCTCGTCCACCGCGGCAGACTGCTTGTCGGTACGGCGGGACTTCAGCTCCTCGATCGAATCCTCGTTGAGCTCTTCCTCGTTCTTGCGCGGCGCATCGTAATCGGTCGCCATAGTTCTTCGTTCACGCTCCGGTAGCTAGCCATGTCACGTGGCATCCCACGTAGTCCAGTCCAACGCACTCGGCCCCCATTTTGTGCCCAGTGACGGGGAGATTGTTCCCGATGAGCAGGCAAAACGCCACTTCGCCGCGGAACATTCCCGACACGAGACGCCCGCCCGCTCCGCGGTGGTCCCGCCGCGTGGCCCGTCCGGGCTGCCATTTTCGCGGCACACCGACGGCCTGCGGGCCTTCGGCGCCCGCGGATGGCACAGTTCTACTCAGACCTAGAGCAAGCTGGAGGGCGTCCATGCGGGAGCGAGCGCACGATCAGGCGGAAGAGCTGCGCCTCGTCGGGGTCCACGAGGACGGTGCACACCTCATCGTGAGCGCCGCGAACGGGGACGTGTTCCGGCTGCCGCTGGACGAGGCCCTGCGCCGCGCGGTGTCGCGGCCGGCTCCCCAGCGCCCTGCGCCGTCCGGCTCGGACGGCGCAGGCATGACTCCGCGCCAGATCCAGGCGGAGATCCGCGCGGGCGCCACCGCGGAGGAGGTCGCCGCGTCCTCGGGCGTCCCGCTCGCCAGGGTGCAGCGCTTCGAGGGACCCGTCCTGGCCGAGCGCGAGCACATGGCGCGCCGCGCACAGGCCGTGGAGGTTCCCGGGCGGCTGCCCACCCAGGAGGCGCTGCGCGGCCCGGCGGCGGACCGACCGGTGACGCTCGGCGAGATGGCCGCGTACCGGCTCTCGCTCCACGGTGTCGCCGCAGGGGCCGTCGAGTGGGACTCGTGGCGCCGGCCCGACGGGCAGTGGACCGTCGTCGCACGCTTCGCCCTTCCGGAGGGCGCGCCGTCGTCCATCGGCGAGGAGCCCCCCGCGATGTGGACCTTCCACCCCGGGCACCGCACGGTGGCCAACGCGAACCGGTGGGCACAGCAGCTCAGCGAGCTCGAGCCGCTCGACGGGCCGGCTCCCCGCCGCCGGCTCGCGGCCGTCTCGGACCGCCCCTTCGATGTCGAGGCCCCCGAGGAGCACCACGGCGGCGAGCTGGACCGCGAGGGCGAGCTGCTGGACATGCTGCGCGCGCGCCGGGGCCAGCGGCTCGGCGTCGACGAGGACGGCGACGATGCCCTCGCGCTGCTCCTCACCCACGGCATCCCGGCGGCCCATCCGCGGTCCCCGGAGGCCGATGAGGCCGATCCGGAAGCTGATCCCGTCGAGCACCGTCGGGCCGGCGAGTGGGAGCGCGGTGCGTGGGACGCTCCCCGGGCGCGCGGCCACCGGGACCGCGACCCGGAGCGCCACGGCGCGCCGCCCATGGACCAGGACGAGGACACCGCGGACGACGACGGGCGGCCGGCGCCGCGGGGCGGCATCACCTCGCTGCTCTCCCGCCTCAACGTCCGCACCGCCCAGGACGCCGATTCGCGGCTCGACCTCGGGCCCGGCGTGAGCACTGCCACGACCGAGATGACGGTCGTGCCGTCGGCCCGGCCGTCCGCAGACGGCTCCTCTGACGACGGCGACCGGACGCACCGCGGCGTCGACGGCCGCGGCGCAGGGCCCGCCACCCCCGTGCAGGCCCCCGTGCAGGGGCCGCGGGAGCCCGTGGAGGGAGAGGCGCCGCACCGGGAGGAATCCCCGGAACGGCCGGAGATGCCGGAGCGCCCGCGGGAGCCGGAGCGCGCCGTCGGGCCGCGCACGCCCGCGGACCGGGAGCCGCCGCGTCCGGAGCCGGCGGCCCAGGGGGAACCCACGCGGAGGTCCTCCCGCCCCAAGCGCTCTTCGGTCCCCAGCTGGGACGAGATCGTCTTCGGCACCAAGGGCGACTGACCCGGCCCCGGGCGCCCGGGGTGCAGCGCCCCGGGCGCAGTGCCCCCATCGCCCGGCCGTGGCTCCTAGTCGCCGAACGGGAGCAGCTGCTCCCCCTCGCCCATCACCGGCACGGAGGCGGCGGTCTTCCCGGCCATGTAGTGGCGCCTGCAGAGGGTCTCGTACTCCACCTCGGGCCAGGGGCCCGCGTCCTCGGCGGAGCCGCGGCCGGCGACGTCCGCCACCACCACCTGCTCGCCCGTCAGGACCATCGCTCCGCCCACCGTGCGGGCGTTGTGCGTGGCGCGCCGCCCGCACCAGCACAGCGTGGGGACCTGGAGCGTCTCGATCCGGTCGGCGAGTTCCACGAGGCGGCGGGACCCCTCGAACAGGCGCGCCCGGAAGTCGGTGCCGATCCCGAACGCGTACACGTCCACGTCGAGCTCGTCGACCACGCGGGCGAGCTCGTCCACCTGCTCATGCCGGTAGAACTGCGCCTCGTCGCAGATGAGGTAGTCGACCTCCTCGGCGCGGGTGCGCCGGGCGACGACCTCGTTCCAGAAGCTCGACTCCGGCGTCACCTCGATCGCCGGGGTGTTCAGGCCGAGGCGGCTCGTGATGACCGCGCGCCCCGACCTGTCGTGGCTCGTGAAGAGGAGCCCCTTGCGGCCGCCTGCGCGGTGGTTGTAGTCCATCTGCAGCGCGAGCGTGGACTTGCCGCTGTCCATGGTGCCGGTGAAGAAGACGAGCTCAGCCACGCCGCTGCCGCTTCCCGCGGACGCGTCCGCGCGCTGTGAAGGCCACGAGCGGGACCTGGCGCTCGGCCTTGGTCCACGACCCGTGCTGGCCGACCATCTCGAACGCCTGCGGCCGTGCCCGGCGGCCGTCGTAGAGGGCCAGGTCACCGTGGACTGCCACGATGAGGTCGCCGATCCTGGGGTGCACCGCCTCGGAGACCACCGGGCCGAACAGGCCGTGCCCGATCGCCTCGGCGCGGGTGAGGATCCAGGCCTGGTTCCCGAAGCGCTCGCGCCACCGCGCGGCGACGGCCGCCACCGCGGCGGGGTCGGGTGCGTGAGCCCCGTCGGCGCCCTCCACGTGGAGGTGCACCATGCGCGGCTCGCCCGCGGTGTGCCGCACGCCCTCCGTCAGCTGCGGATCGGCGGAGATGTCGATGCGGCGGGCGGGCGCCACGTCGACCATGCCGTGGTCCCCGAGCACGAGGACGAGCGTCCCCGGGGGCAGCTGGCCGTCGAGGCGGCGGAGGCACGCATCGACCTCCTCGAGCGCCTCCTCCCACTCGGCGGAGGCGCAGCCGAACTGGTGGCCGGCCTTGTCGAGCTCATTGAGGTAGAAGTAGGCGAGCATGCGCGGGTGCGCGGCCATGGCCTCGGCGGCCGCGGTGGTGCGGGCGTGCAGGCTCACGGCGCCGATGAAGTCGCCGCCCCGCAGCGCGGCCCGCGTCATCGCGGAGCCCTCGAACTGGGGAAGGCTCACCGTGGCGACGGGGATCGCCGGATGGATGCGCTCGAAGACCGTGGGGCACGGCTGCCACCGCTGGGGGTCGACGTCGGGGTCCCAGCCGTTGAGCTGGTTGACCACCCTGTCCAGATGGGGGGCGTAGACGTCGTAGCCGACCATGCCGTGCTGGCCGGGCGGCACACCGGTGCCCAGGCTCGCGAGCGAGGCGGCGGTCGTGCTGGGGAACGCGGCGTCGAGCGTTCCGGGGACGGCGCCCTGGCCCTCGGCGAGCTTCTCGCGGAGGAAGGGCGTGTGGGCGGTGCGCTTGGACAGCAGGGTCCGGCCGAGGCCGTCGACCATGACGAGGCAGATGCGCACCGACTCGGGGAGCCCGAGTGTGTTCTCGAACCCCTCGGCCCCGAGCGCCGCCGCGCAGGAGGGCAGCACATCGGCCACCGAGCGCGAACCGAAGGCGGGTGGGGGCGGAAGGGGCGGGGCACCGGTGGCGGCGCCGGGAACGGCCGTCATCTAGCGGCTGCCGTGGCCGCGGAACGTCCGCGGCGAGAAGGCTGAGAGCCGAGGACGCTGCACTGCCTGGAACGGCCGCGAACCGGTGTTCACCGCGCGCAGGAGCCGCGCGAACTGCTTGGCGGCGTCGACGGCACGGGGGCCGTCGGCGTCGGCGCTGATCCTGAGCACGATGTCCTCCTGCGCCACCGTCCCCGTATAGCCGTGGTCCGCATCGCACTGCGGGTCGCCGCACCCGGCGGGCATGAGGTCGAGCCTCTGGCCGCCGCTCCACGAGATGGCGAGGGTGACCTCCCGGACTGGGTCGCCAGGGGCGTAGTCCGCCGGCTGGGCGTAGACGTAGGAGAGCACCACCGTGGCGATCTGGTCGACCGGGACGGACTCGGTGGACACCTGCGCCCCCATCTGGCTCCCGCTGTCGTCGAGGGGGGACTCGTCCACGTGGGTGATGACCAGCATGTCCTCGGTCAGGACGAGCACGGTCACGTGCCGGCGGACCTCGGCCCGCTCGAAGTGGGTCTCGAGGTGCGTCAGGTGTGCGATCGCCGTCCGGCCGTCGAGGGCGTCGGCCACCACGTCGCCGACCAGCAGCGGGTAGAAGCCCGTCCGCTCGAGGGCCGCGGTCAGGGGTTCGCCTGGGCCTGGGACCCGGTGCTCGCCTGAAGGTGCCCCGGACGCGTTGTGGCTCATGGGCGCCATTCTCCCAGACCCGCGCCCGGCGCCCCAAAACCGGACGGCGGCGTTCACTGGGCGATGAGGGCCCGGCGGGCGCTGTCCATGCGCTGGGCCGCGTTGCCGATCCAGACCTGCGCGGACAGCACGGTCAGGCCCGTGGAGCTCACGACCACGGGCTTGAGCTCGAGCAGCGACACTTCCGGGTGACGGTCCTTGAGCAGCGAGACGCGCCCGATGAGGTCCTCGAGGGCGGGCACGTCCAGGGCGGGCAGGCCCTCGTGCCCGAACAGCTTCACCGAGGTGCGCGGCGAGCGGACGATGTCGTGCACGTCGCCCGTGGTGAGCGGGGTGATCCGGTGCGCCCAGTCGTCGAGGAGGGAGACGGCGTCGCCCGCGAGGCCGAAGGAGAGGACCGGGCCGAGGAGGGGGTCCTCGATCGCCCTGATGACGCAGGCCTGCCCGAGCGGGGCCATGCGCTGCACCTCGACGTGGCCGCCGCCGTAGGGGGCGAGGGCGCGCCCCATCTGCTCGAATTCGGCGCGCAGGTCGGCCGCGTCCCGGATGTCCAGGCGGACGGCGCCGAGGTCGAGCCGGGAGCGGAGGTTGTCCGCCGCGGACTTGATGGCCACGGGCCAGCCGAGCGCATCCGCTGCCGCGACGGCTTCGTCCGCCGTGGCAGCGGCGCGGGAGGCCAGGACCGGGATGCCGTAGCAGCCGAGCAGCCGCGCGGTGTCCTCCCCCGCGAGCTGCACGAGCTCGGTGCCCTGCACCCCGGCGAGCCGGGCGCCGATCAGCGCCGCCGCTGCGCCGTCGTCCACCTCGGCCTCGAACAGGGCGCCCTGGTCCCGGGCGAGCCACTCGCTGTACCGGGCGACGGCGGCGAGCGCCGCCACCGCGTCGCCCGCGCTCGTGTAGCACGGGACGGCCGCCGGCCATTCCTCCGCCCGCTCTCCGGCGCGCGGGGCGGGAAGCAGGCCTTCCGTGTCCGTCTGCCGGTCCAGCACCCCCGGGAACGCCGCGATGACGGCCTTGCCGAGCGGTTCCGCGGTCTCGGCGAGCGTCCGGGCGAGCGCGGGCACCCGGACTCCCGCGGACGGCAGGAGGGCGACGACGACGGCGTCCACGTCGCCGCGCGCTGCGGCCTCGCGCAGCCGCCGGGCCAGCTCGGGGAGCGCCAGGGACTGCCCCTGCGCGAGGTCGAGGTCACCCTCCGCTGCGGCCACGGTCAGCCCCTCCCCCTCCGCGCTGTCCGCCACGACGCGGGCCAGGGCGAGGGAGTTGCTCAGGACGGCGATCCTCGGGCCGGCGGGGAGCGTCCCGACGGCGATCTGGGCCACGTCGACGAGCTGCTCGACCGTCCCGACGCGGATGACGCCGGACTGGCGCAGCACCGCGTCGAGCGCGCCCTGAGGGGCCTGGGTGGTGCGGACCGAATGGCCCGGCGGGAGCCGCAGCCCGGTGACCTCGCTCTTGGCGACGATGACCGGCTTGCTGCGGGCGAGGCGGCGGGCGATCCGGGAGAACTTGCGCGGGTTGCCGAACGATTCGAAGTACAGGCCCACGGCGCTCGTGGCGACGTCGTCCTCCCAGTACTGCATGAGGTCATTGCCGGAGACGTCGGCGCGGTTGCCCGCCGAGAGGACGGAGGAGAAGCCGAGGTAGCGGCGCTCGGCCGCGGCGTAGAGCGCCACCCCGATCGAGGCGGACTGGCTGAACAGGCCCAGGCTCCCCTGTCGGGGCAGCCCCGGGGCCAGGGAGGCGTTGAGCCGGATGTCCGGGTCCGTGTTGGCGATGCCGAGGGACTCGGGCCCGACCACGCGCATGCCGTGCGCGCGGGCGTGGCGGACGATCTGCCGCTGGAGCGCCAGGCCCTCCTCGCCCCGCTCGGCGAAGCCGCCGGAGGCGATCACCACGCCCTTGACCCCGGCCGCCGCACAGTCGGCCACCACGCCCTGGACCTCGGCGTACGGCACCGCCACGACGGCGAGGTCGACCGGTTCGGGGACCTCCCCGATCCGCCCGTAGGCCATCATGCCCCCGAGCTCGAGCGCCTCGGGGTTCACGGCATAGACCGTGCCCCCGAAGCCGCCTTCGACGATGTGCTCGAGCAGCTGGTAGCCGAGGGTCCCCCACGTGCGGCTGGCCCCGATGACGGCCACCGAGGAGGGGGCGAGGAGCCCCATGATGCTGCGCGCCTCGGCGCGGTGCTCGCGCGACTCCATGACGGCCCGCGACTTCTCCGTCGGGTCGATCTCGAAGGCGACGGAGACGACGCCGTCGTCGAAATGCCGGGCGACGGCGTAGCCGGCCTCGGCGAAGACGGTGAGCATCTTGCGGTTCTCGGGCAGCACCTCGGCGGTGAACCGGCGGATGTGGTTCTCGCGGGCCGCGGCGGCGAGGTGCTCGAGCAGGATCGAGCCGATGCCGCGGCCCTGGTGCCGGTCGGCGATGTTGAAGGCCACTTCGGCCTCCGCAGGGTCGGCGAGGCGGTCGTAGCGGCCCACGCCGATGATCTCGTCCCCCATGGTGATGACCAGCGCGACGCGGTCGTGGTAGTCGACCTCGGTGAAGCGCTTGAGCTCGCCGGGGGTCAGGCGCGCCTTGTAGCTGAAGAACCTGAGGTAGATGGACCCCTCGGACTGGTGCGTGTGGAAGTCCTGGAGGGCCTGCGCGTCCTCCGGGCGGATGGGGCGAAGGTGCGCCGTGCCGCCGTCGCGCAGGACGACGTCGGCCTCCCAGTGGTGCGGGTAGGACGCGCCCGTGGTCGATGTGCGGGTCGAGGATGCGCCGTCCGAGGCCGATTCCGCCATAGGGTTAGCCTAGATCAGCCCCCGCACCACCACACGAAGGACCCACGCTCTCTTGGCACGTCGACAGAACCCGCGCTCCTCCTCGGGGGCGGACACCCTCCCGGGCACCGACGACTTCGCGGAGAACATCACCGACATCGACGTGTCCGAGGAGATGGAGACCTCCTTCCTCGAGTACGCCTACTCGGTCATCTACTCGCGCGCGCTCCCGGACGCCCGCGACGGCCTCAAGCCTGTCCAGCGCCGCATCCTCTACATGATGAGCGACATGGGCCTGCGGCCGGACCGCGCCCACGTCAAGAGCGCCCGCGTGGTGGGCGAGGTCATGGGCAAGCTGCACCCGCACGGCGACGCGGCCATCTACGACGCGATGGTGCGCATGGCCCAGGGGTTCGCGCTGCGCCTTCCGCTCATCGACGGGCACGGCAACTTCGGCTCGCTCGACGACGGCCCGGCCGCCGCCCGCTACACGGAGGCCCGGATGGCCGCCGCCTCCCTGGCGCTCACCGGCGACCTGGACGAGGACGTCGTCGACTTCATCCCCAACTACGACGGCCAGCTCACCCAGCCCGAGGTCCTCCCGGCCGCGTTCCCCAACCTGCTGGTCAACGGCACCACCGGCATCGCGGTGGGCATGGCCACGAACATGGCCCCGCACAACCTCGTGGAGGTCATCGCGGCGGCACAGCTCGTCATCGCCAACCCCGAGGCCACGCTCGAGGAGGTCATGGAGCTCGTGCCGGGCCCGGACCTGCCCTCCGGCGGCCGGATCGTGGGCCTCGACGGGATCCGCGACGCCTACCGCACGGGCCGCGGCTCGTTCAAGACCCGCGCGAAGGTCTCCGTCGAGCAGATCTCGGCGCGGCGCACCGGCATCGTGGTCACCGAGCTGCCCTACATGGTGGGCCCCGAGAAGGTCATCGAGAAGATCAAGGACGCCGTCAACGCGAAGAAGCTCGCGGGGATCTCCGACGTCACCGACCTCACGGACCGCCAGCACGGGCTCCGGCTCGTGATCGAGATCAAGAACGGCTTCAATCCCCAGGCCGTCCTGGCCCAGCTCTACCGCTACACCCCGCTCGAGGACTCCTTCGGCATCAACAACGTCACCCTCGTGGACGGGCAGCCGCAGACCCTCGGCCTGCTCGAGCTCCTGCGCGTGTACGTGGGCCACCGGATCGACGTGGTCCGCCGCCGCACCGCGTTCCGCCTCGGCAAGCGCAAGGACCGGCTGCACCTCGTCGAGGGCCTCCTGGTCGCGATCATGGACATCGACGAGGTCATCCAGATCATCCGGACCTCGGACGAGGCCGCCGCGGCCCGCGAGCGGCTCATGTCGATCTACGACCTCACCGAGATCCAGGCCAACTACATCCTCGAGCTGCGCCTGCGGCAGCTCACCAAATACTCCAGGATCGAGCTCGAGAAGGAGCAGGACGAGCTGCGCCGCGAGATCGCCGAGCTCGAGGCCATCCTCGGTTCGGACTCGCTCCTGCGCCAGCTCGTCTCGCGTGAGCTCGGCGACGTGGCCGAGAAGTACGGCACGCCGCGCCGCACTGTGCTCCTCGAGCACGACGACGCGCCGGCCCTCGGCAGCAAGGCCTCCGCCGCTGCAGCCGGGGCGGCCGGCGCCGCCAAGGGCAAGGCCGCCCCCCTGCAGCTCGAGATCGCGGACGAGCCGTGCTGGGCCATCCTCTCGGCGACCGGCCTCGTGGCCCGCACGGCGCACGCCGAGCCGTTCACCGAGGCGGGCCCGCGGGCGCGCCACGACGTCTTCCGCTCCGTGGTGCGCACGACGGCGCGCGGCGAGGTCGGCGCCCTGACCTCGGCCGGGCGGATGCTGCGCCTGCAGATGGTGGACCTGCCCCAGCTCGCTCCCGCGTCCGGACTGCCCAACATGGCCGGCGGCGTCGCCGCGAAGGACTTCCTCACGCTGGCCAAGGGCGAGGCGCTCGTGGCCCTCGTGCCGCTGGACACCGTCGTCGCGATGGGCACCGCCCAGGGCGTGGTCAAGCGGGTCTCCCCCGACTACCCGCTCAACCGCGAGGACTGGGACGCCATCGCGCTCAAGCCCGGCGACACGGTCATCGGGGGGGCCCCGGCGGCGGACGGCGATGTGCTCGTCTTCGTGACCGCCCAGGCGCAGCTGCTGCGCTACGAGGCGTCCGCCGTGCGGCCGCAGGGGCGCACCGCGGGAGGCATGGCCGGGATCAAGCTCGGCGCGGGCGACGCCGCGGTGTTCTTCGGCGTGGTCGGCGCCGCGGACGCCGAGGAGAAGGCCGTGGTCGTGACGATCGCCGCCGGCTCCGACGCGCTGCCGGGCACCTCCGCCGGCAGCGCCAAGGTGACCCCGTTCGCCGAGTACCCGGCCAAGGGCCGGGCGACGGCCGGGGTGCGCGCGCACCGCTTCCTCAGGGGCGAGGACCGGCTCATGCTCGCCTGGGTCGGCCGCGGCCCGGCGCGCGCCTCGTCCTCGGCCGGGGTGGCCCGATCGCTGCCCTCGGAGTTCGGCCGCCGGGACGGCTCGGGGGTCACGCTCGCGCAGGCGGTGGACGAGGTCGGCCCCAGCTTCGCCTAGCTGCGCCCCGCCCCTCCTCCCCCACCACCGGTTCCGGGTACGCATCTCGTCGCCGTTCCGCGGTTCCGCGGTTCCGGGTACAGGCGAGGCGTCGTCGCGCGCCGCTAGACTGCGCCCATGGCGATCACCCCTGACCTGAAGGACTGGACCTGGGTCCTCGAACGGCCGTGCCCCGAGTGCGGCTTCGACGCGGACTCCCTCACGCCGCACGAGGTCGCGGCGCGTGTCGACGCGACGCTGCCGCGCTGGGACGCCGTCCTCCGCCGCGACGGCGTGCGCGAGCGCCCCGACGAGTCGACGTGGTCGCCGCTCGAGTACGCCTGCCACGTGCGGGACGTGTTCGAACTGTTCAGCATCCGGCTCGGCCTCATGCTCGCGGAAGACGGCGCACGCTTCGACGACTGGGACCAGGACGCCACCGCCCTCGAGAAGGACTACGCGCAGGCGGACCCCGAGGCGGTGCGGGCCCAGCTCGCGGACCATGGCGCCCGCGCCCGCGACGCCTTCGCGGCAGTCCCCGAGGACGCCTTCAGCCGGCGGGGCCTGCGCAGCAACGGCAGTGCCTTCACGGTGGTGACCCTGGCCCGGTACTTCCTGCACGACGTCGAGCACCACCTTCACGACGTGGCGGGCTGACGGCGTGGAGACGATGGACCCGGCCCTGTTCACCGCCCCGCTGAAGTCACAGTTCGAGGCCTTCCTCGACGAGCACCGCGCCGGCCTGGCGGCGAGCCTCGACGGGCTGACCGAGGCCGAGGCACGCGCGTCCCTCGTCCCCTCGCGCACCACGCTCCTCGGCCTCGTGAAGCACGGGACGTTCATCGAGCGCGTCTGGTTCGACGAGGCTGTGACCGGCCGCACCCGCGCCGAGATCGGCATCCCCGCCACCCCGGACGAATCGTTCGTCCTGGCCCCGTCGGACACCATCGGCACCGTGCGCGCAGACTACCTCGCGGCATGCCAGGAGGCGCGGCGGGCCACGGCACCGCTCGGACTCGACGACGTCGTGTCCGGCAACCGCCGTGGGCCGCTCCCCCTGCGCTGGGTGTACCTCCACATGCTGCGCGAGCTCGCACAGCACTGCGGCCACGCAGACATCCTGCGCGAGCAGGTCCTCGCAGCCCGTGCCGGCGCCCCGGCCGCAGAGGGCCCGGCGGCGCGCTGAGTCAGCCGACCGGCGCAGCCGCCCGCGCGGCGTGGTGCAGAACGCGCTCCCGGGCGCCGAGCCGCACGAGGGTGTCCCCGGGCATCAGCTCGGTGGCGTGGTGGGTGACCATGACGACGGTCCTGTCCGCGAGCGCGCCGTGCAGCGCCGCCACGAGGGCGAGCCCCGATTCCGGGTCCAGGTGCGCGGTCGGCTCGTCGAGGAGCACCACCTCCGCGCCGGCGAGGAGGGTCCGCGCGACCGCGAGTCGCTGCCGCTGCCCTCCGGAGAGGAAGGCGCCGCGGCTGCCGATGCGCGCGTCGAGGCCGCCGGGCAGCGAGCGCACGTGCTCGAGGAGCCCCACCCGGGCGAGGACCGCTTCGAGCTCGGCGTCCGACGGCGCGTGGTCCCGGTCGCGGGCGACGGCGAGGTTCCCGCGCACGGTCGAGTCGAACAGGTGGGACTCCTGCGGGCACCACGCGACAGGCCCGGCGACGGCGGCCGAGCCCGCCCGCGGGGCGAGGAACCCGGTGAGCAGCGCGAGCAGCGTCGACTTGCCGCTCCCCGAGGGGCCCGCCACCACGACCCAGTCCCCCGGCCGCGCCGCGAGGTCCAGTCCCGCGAGGACGTCGGGGCCTCCGGTCCAGCCGACGGTGACGCCGCGGAGGGTGATGCCCGGGCCCCGTCCGGGGGCGTCCTGGAGGTCGTCCCGCTCCTCGGCGGCGTCCCGCACGGCCTGCTCCTCGGCAGCGACGCGGACGAGCGCCGAACGGAGGGCGGGAAGCTGCTGGACGGCGGTGCTGGCCGCGGCGAGCGGCTCGGCGAGGGCGAGCTGGAGCAGGAGGACGGCCGCGGCCGTCGCCGCCGGGGCGCCCCCCGCCTGCGCGGCGCCCAGGGTCAGGGCGGCGGCGGCCCCTGTCGCCGCCACGACGATCGCGTGCGCGAGCCCCTCCGCCGCGGCACCGCGCCGCTCCAGGCGCGTGAGCGCGGCATCCGCCGAACGGATCGACCGGAGCACTGCCCCCGCGCGGCCGTTCGCCCGCAGGTCCGGGCCGGCGGCGAGCGCCTGTCCCATCCGCGCGAGCAGGGAGGCACGGCCTGCCTGGCTCCGGGCGGCGGCACGCCGGTCGGCCGCCCGCGCGACGGCGGGGGCCGCCACGAGTGCGACGACGACGGCCGCGGCCAGGACGGGCGTCTGGGCGGGCAGGAGGATCTGCACCGCCACGAGGGCGCCGGCCGCGACCAGGACCGCCGTGGTGATCGGCGCCAGCACCCGCGGCAGCTGGTCGCGCACCGCCTCGGCGTCCCCGACGAGCGCCTCGAGGGCAGCTCCGGGCACGAGTAGCCGGCGCGCCGAGAGGCCGCGCACGGACAGGAGGGCCCAGAGCCGCTCGCGCAGCTCGGTGAGGGTCGACAGCACGGCCGAGTGCAGCACGAGGCGCTCGCGGTAGCGCAGCACGGCCCGGGCGATCCCGAAGAACCGCACCCCGGTGATCGCGGTGAGCAGGTAGAGGATGGGGGGCTGCTCGCTCGCCCGCACGATCAGCCACCCGGACAGGGTGGAGAGGGCGACGGCGGCCGCGGCCGCGCCCAGTCCGGCCAGCGCCGCCCGGGCATAGGTGCCGGCATCCGGACGGAGGAGCGAGGCCAGGGTGCGCAGCCACGCCCCACGCCGGACGGCGGCGGGGGCCGGCACGCCGCGGTCGGCGGCGGGGGCGTCCGGCACGTCCGCGCGGAAGCGCGCCGAGGCCGCAGAGGACGACGGGGCGAGCTCGACGGTGCGGTCCGCGAGGGCCGCCGTGCGCGGCTCGTGCGAGACGAGCAGGACCGTGACCCGGCCGGCGAGCGCGGCGATGGCGCGCTCCACGAGGGCCGCGGAGGCGTCGTCGAGGTGCGCCGTCGGCTCATCGAGCAGCAGCAGGCCGGCGCCGTCGGCGACGCGGGCGAGCCCGCGGGCGACGGCGACGCGACGCTGCTGCCCAGGACTCAGCTCGGCCGGGTCGGCGGCTTCCAGCCCCCCGAGCCCGAGCTGGTCGAGGAGCTCCCGGACGAGCGCGCCAGGCTCCCCCGGCACGGCGCCTTCCCCCGCTGCCCCGGCATAGAGCGCGAGCTCCGCGGCCACGGTGCGCTCACTGAACTGGGGATGCTGCGGGACCCAGGCGATCCGGCACGGGTCGGGCCCGTCGACCGAGCCGCGCACCGATGCGCCGGCGCCGTCCCGGACGAGGCCTGCGAGAGCGGCGAGGACCGTCGTCTTGCCCGAGCCGCTGGGCCCGGCGAGCACGGTCACCCGCCCGGCCGGCGCCGTGAAGTCCAGTGGTCCCACGGCAGGCTCGGCGGCGCCGTCGTACCGGACCGTGAGCCCCGCGACGCGGAGCCCCGCCGGTACAGCCTGCCCGGCCGGGGGCCGGTCGGCGTCCTGCCCCGTGCCGTGGCCCGCGGCCAGGAGCACAGTGCCCCGCGGGGCGCCGATGCGGGCGCGCGTGCGGTGCAGGGCCTCGGCGCCGTCCTCGCTCGCATGGTGCGCTGTCCCGAGGTCGCGGAGGGGCTGGAAGCATTCGGGGGCGAGGATGAGGGCGAGCAGGCCGGCCTCGAGGGTCATGTCGCCGTGCACGAGGCGGATGCCGATGAACACGGCGACGACCGCCACCGAGATGGTCGAGATGAGCTCGAGGGCGAGGGCCGAGAGGAAGGCGACCCGGAGCGTGGCCATCGTCCGGCCCTTGTAGGCCCGGGAGAGCTCGCCGAGGGCCCTGCGCTGCTCGGCCGCGCGCCCGAGCCCGACGAGCACGGGGAGGCCCTGGGCGAGCTCGACGAGGTGGGAGCCGAGCCGCAGGAGCGACTGCTGCGCCTCGGCGACTGCCTCGAGCGTGTGGCGCCCGATCAAGATCATGAACACGGGCACCAGCGGGAGCGTGAGCACGAGGATGAGGGCACTGACCCAGTCGGCGCCGAGGATGCGGGCGCCGACGAGGAGGGGAAGGACAGCGGTCTGGACCAGGGCGGGCAGGTACTGCGTGTACAGCGCGTCGAGGCCGTCGAGCCCCCGGCCGGCGAGCACGGCGGTGGCGGCGGGCGAGGACGCGACCCGGGCTGCGCCGTCGTCCGCGGGTCCCGCCGCGGAGGCGGGGGCCGCGCCGCCCTCCAGGGCGGCCTCGAGCAGCTGGGAGCGCAGTTCCTCCTTGACCCCGACGGCGGCCCAGCGCCCCACCGCCGACGTGCCCCACTCCGCAGCAGCGCGCAGGAGCACGCCTGCCGCCGCGACGAGGGTGGCCGCCGAGAGCACCCCGGGCCGCACCGCCCCGGCGGCGAGGGCCGCGAGGCCGGAGGCGACCCCCTGGGCGACGAGGGCCAGGCCCACGGCCTTCGCCGCCGCGAGCACGCCGAGGAGGACGAGGGCGCGTCGGCTGGTGGGCCCGAGGGGGATGTCCGGCTTCATGCTGGTGCTCCTTCCTGCTAGGCCTGCTTGCCGGTGACCAGGCGCACCAGGGTCGCCGGCACCACGGAGTGCGCGGTGGGGATGCTGTCCACACTGAGGCGGCGGCGGAAGACCCAGTAGGTCCAGGTCTGGTAGGCGAGGACGAGCGGGAGCCCGATCAGGGCGACGACGGTCATGAGCCCGAGGGTGTAGTCGGACGACGACGCGCTGGTCACCGTGAGGCTGTTGGCCGGATCGAGCGTCGAGGGCAGCACCACGGGATAGACGGCGGAGAAGATGGCGGCGGCGCCCGCGGCCAGGGTCAGGGCGAGGCCGATGAAGGCCCGGCCCTCGGAGCCGCGGCGGGCGAGCATCCACGCCGTGAGGGCGGCGACGGCCGCTACGACGGCGAGGAGCCAGCTCCACCACGCCCCGGTGCGGAGCTGGACCGCGATCACCCACGCGACGAGCGGCAGGATCGCGAGCGGGAGCCAGCGGACGAAGGCGCGGTGCGCGCGGGCGCGGATGCCGCCGTCGGTCTTGAGGGCGATGAAGGCCAGGCCGTGCACGAGGGAGAACGCCACCACGGCCACGCCGCCGAGGACGGCGTACCAGGTCAGCCAGGCGAACGGCCCCCCGACCCGGTCGCCGTTGGCGTCCAGCGGCAGGCCGGTCGTGGTCAGGGCGAGCATCGCCCCGACGCAGAAGGCCGCGACGGCGGAGCCGAGGGACAGCGCCCAGTCCCAGGCGGCGCGCCAGCGGTCCG
Organism: Sinomonas sp. RB5; assembly: GCF_054063535.1. Taxonomy (NCBI): domain Bacteria; kingdom Bacillati; phylum Actinomycetota; class Actinomycetes; order Micrococcales; family Micrococcaceae; genus Sinomonas; species Sinomonas sp. RB5. The sequence continues at coordinate 24,294 of NZ_JBSSGJ010000010.1, read as the reverse complement.
AGTGGACCTTCCCGCGGTACTCGATGGAGACGGCGCGGAAGATGAGCGCGACGAGGGCGAGGGTGAGCGGGAGGTAGAGGGCGGAGAAGAGGGAGGCGTACCAGCGGGGGAAGGCGGCGAAGGTCGCGCCGCCGGCGGTGAGCAGCCACACCTCGTTGCCGTCCCAGACCGGGCCGATCGTGTTCAGCAGCACGCGCCGCTCGCCCTCGCCGCGGGCGAAGAGCTTCATGTGCATGCCGACACCGAGGTCGAAGCCCTCGAGGAAGAGGTAGCCGACCCAGAGGACGGCGACCGCGCAGAACCAGACGGTGGGGAGGGTATCCATGCTGATGCTCCTAGTAGGCGAAGGCCAGGACGTCGTCCGCGGGCTTGGCGTCGCCGCCCGACGGCCCGCTGTCGTCGTCCGCCGGCGGCTCGGCGGGTGCCGCGTGGGCGAGCTCGGGCATGGCGGCGGCGACCCCGCCGCGGGTGTAGGCCCACAGGAGCCGGACCTCGACTACCATGAGCGCGGCGTAGAGCAGGGTCAGGACGATGAGGGAGGTCAGGATCTCGCCGGCGCTCACCCCGGGCGAGACGGCAGCGGCGGTGAACATGAAGACCTGGTCGACGCTGCCTGCCATCGAGGGGTTCGGGGCGACGACGAACGGTTGGCGGCCCATCTCCGTGAAGATCCAGCCCGCCGCATTGGCCCCGAACGGGGCGAGGATGCCGACCACGGCGAGGCGCATGAGCCAGCGCGCCTGCGGCACGGTGCCCTTGCGGGTGGCGATGAGCGCCGCGAGGGCGGCGAGGGCCGCGAGGGCGCCGAAGCCGATCATGGCGCGGAAGCCCCAGTAGGTCACCTCCATGACGGGGACGTACTGGATGGCCTCGCCGGCGCGGTCGCCGTAGAGGGGGTTGTCCGGCAGGTTGGTCCCGTAGGCCTTCTCGTACTCCGGGATGAGGGTGTTGACGCCCTTGACCTCGGTGGTGAAGTCGCCCTTGGCCAGGAAGGAGAGGAGGCCGGGCACCTCGATGACGGCGGCCACGTCGCTGCAGTCTCGCGAGCCGAGGTTGCCCACGGACAGGACGGAGAAGCCGGTGCCATCGTGGCAGGCAGCCTCGGCCGCCGCCATCTTCATCGGCTGCTGCTCGAACATGAGCTTGCCCTGGAGGTCGCCGGTGACCGCGGTGCCCGCGAAGGAGATCATGGCGACCACAGCGCCGATCCGCAGGGACTTGAGCCACACGGCGTGGTCGGTGCGGTCGCGGCCAGGGACGCCGGGCGCCTCGCCGACCACCACGCGCTCGCGGCGCCTGCGCCCCGTGCCCGGCACGGCCTCGACGGTGTCGATGCCGTCGTGGCGCCGCTGCCAGAGGTGGTACCAGGAGATGCCGAGGAGGAACGCCCCGGCAACGCCGAGGGCGCCCATGAGGGTGTGCGGCACCGCGACGAGGGCCGTGTTGTTGGTGAAGACGGCCCACGCGTCCGTCATGACGGGGTGCCCGTTGACCATCTTCACGCCGACGGGGTGCTGCATCCAGCTGTTGGCGACGATGATGAAGTAGGCCGAGACGGCGGAGCCGATGACCGCGCACCAGAGGGCCGCGAGGTGCAGGCCGCGTCGCAGCTGCTTCCAGCCGAAGATCCACAGCCCGAGGAAGGTCGACTCGACGAAGAATGCCAGCAGCGCCTCCATGGCCAGCGGCGCGCCGAACACGTCGCCGACGAACCGGCTGTACTCGCTCCACGCCATGCCGAACTGGAACTCCTGGACGATGCCCGTCGCCACGCCCATGATGAAGTTGATCAGGAAGAGCTTGCCCCAGAACTTGGTCATCCGCAGGAACTCGTCCTTGCCGGTGCGGTACCAGACGGTCTGCAGGACGGCGACGACCAGGCCGAGCCCGATCGTCAGCGGCACCATCATGAAGTGGTAGACCGTGGTGATTCCGAACTGCCAGCGCGCTATCTCCAAGGCGTCCACGCATGCTCCCGGTTGCTCGTCCCGATTTCTACGTTTTGTAGAAACTCGACTTCTACCGAGTGTAGAACAGACGTCCCGGGCCTGGCGACCGCGGGCCGCCATGCCGCTGTGAGCGAACGCGGGTGCGCAGCATCTCACCAGATGGGTTCTACCGTGCGTAGAATGGTTGCAGCACGCCAGGGGTTGGCGTGCCTGATGCATGTGAGGACTTGAAGACGATGGCTAGCCTGGGTGAGCTCGAGCGCTCGGTGATGGACCTTCTGTGGTCGGCCCCTGAGGCGTCCACCGCCAATGACCTGCGGGACCGCCTGGCCCTGAGCGAGGGGCAGGGCAAGGACCTTGCCGTCACCACCGTCCTGACGGTGCTGTCCCGGCTGGAGAAGAAGGGGCTGGTCGAGCGCGAGCGCGGCACGCGCCCGCACCGCTACCGTGCGGTCTCGACCCGCGAGGACCACACCGCCCGGCTGATGCACGAGGCCCTCGGGACCGCGACGGACCGCGAAGCCGTGCTCGCGCGGTTCATCGGCTCGGTGACGGAAGCCGAGGCCGCCACGCTGCGCAAGCTCCTGGCCAGCGGCTGATCCACGCCGCCGGGGCGCGCGCGTGCTCGTGACCGCTTACCTCCTGGCGCTGCTGGCACTGCTGCTCGCGTGGCCGGTGCCGGTGGCGCTCTCGCGTGCCCAGTGGCCCGCGCGCTCCCCCTTCGCCGCGATGGTGCTGTGGCAGTCGATCGCCCTCGCCGGCGGCCTGTCGATGATCGGCGCCATGCTCGTCTACGGCCTCTCCCCGCTCGGCGACAGCCTCGTGGCCGCGGTGCGCCGGGCCGTGAAGGTCGTGCTGGGCAATGAGGCGCCCAATGAGCTGCACTTCTGGCACCTGTTCGCCCTCAGCGCCGCCGCGCTGCTGAGCGTGCACCTCGTCTTCACCCTGCTCCTCACCTACGCCCGCATCGCGAGCCAGCGGCGCCGGCACCGCGAGCTCCTGGCACTCCTGAGCTCCCCGTCCGGCGCCCTCGAGCGCACCTGGGTCATCAGCCACCCGGCCCCGGTCGCCTACTGCCTCCCCGGCGGGTCGCGCTCCGTCACCGTGCTCTCGGACGGGCTCATGGAGACGCTCGCGCCCGAGGAGCTCGACGCCGTCGTGAGCCACGAGAGGGCGCACCTCACGCAGCGCCACCACCTCCTTCTGTGGGCGTTCGAGGCGTGGCGCTCAGCGCTCCCCTGGCTGCCGACCACCAGGCTCGCCCGGCAGGCGGTCAACTCGCTCGTGGAGATGCTCGCGGACGACGTCGCGCGGCGCACCGCCCGCGACGACGTGCTGGTCCGGGCGATCGCCCTCGTGGCCGTCGGCGGCGAGCCCGCAGGCGCAGCGGCCGCCGCTGGCCCCGGCTCGGTGCCGGCGCCGTCGGCGGCGGGCGCGTTCGACGCGGACGGGGTGGACATCGCCGGGCGGCTCAGCCGCCTCCTCACCCCGCGGCCGCCGCTGGGCCGGGGCGCCACTGCTCTGGTGCTCGCAGCGAGCCTGCTGCTGATCGCGGTCCCGACGGTCCTGCTGATCGTGCCCGGCCTGTTCTAGGCGTAGGCCTGCTCAGGCGTCGATCTGCTCGCGGTCGAGCTGGGCGCTCCCGGCGACGATGAAGTCCTTGCGGGGGGCGACGTCGGAGCCCATGAGCAGTTCGAAGATCTCCTCGGCCCGCTGGGCGCTCTCGATCGTGACCCGGCGCAGGCTGCGGTGGCGGGGATCCATGGTGGTCTCTGCGAGCTGGTCTGCGTCCATCTCCCCGAGCCCCTTGTAGCGCTGCGGCGGTTCCTTGTACTTGCGGCCCTCCGCGTTCAGCCGGGCCAGGACGCGGTGCAGCTCGGCGTCGGAGTAGGTGTACACCATCTCGTTGGCCTTCGACCCCGGGTTCACCACCTCGACGCGGTGCAGCGGGGGCACCGCGGCGAAGACGCGGCCCGCCTCGACCATGGGCCGCATATACCGGAAGAACAGGGTCAGCAGCAGCGTGCGGATGTGGGCGCCGTCGACGTCGGCATCCGTCATGAGGATCACCCTGCCGTAGCGGGCGGCGGCGATGTCGAAGCTCCGGCCCGAGCCCGCGCCCATGACCTGGATGAGGGCGGCGCACTCGGCGTTCGAGAGCATGTCCCCCACCGAGGCCTTCTGGACGTTGAGGATCTTGCCACGGATCGGCAGCAGCGCCTGGAACTCCGAGGAGCGTGCATGCCTGGCCGTGCCGAGCGCGGAGTCGCCCTCGACGATGAAGAGCTCTGACCGGGCGGTGTCATCCGTCCGGCAGTCGATCAGCTTCGCCGGCAGGGTCGAGGACTCGAGCGCCGTCTTGCGCCGCTGGGTCTCCTTGTGGACGCGCGCGGTGATGCGCGACTTCATCTCGTTGACGACCTTCTCCAGGAGCACCGAGCTCTGGTTCTTGTCGCCCCGCGCCGTGGAGGAGAGCTTGGCGCCGAGCTCCTTCTCGACGACCTTGGCCACGATCTGGCGCACCGCGGGGGTGCCGAGGATCTCCTTGGTCTGGCCTTCGAACTGGGGCTCGGCGAGACGGACCGTGAGGACGGCCGTCATTCCTGCGAGGACGTCGTCCTTCTCGAGCTTGTCGTTGCCGGCCTTCAGCTTGCGCGCGTTCGCCTCGACGGCTTTGCGGAGCACCTTCAGGAGCGCCGCCTCGAATCCGGCCTGGTGCGTTCCGCCCTTGGGGGTGGCGATGATGTTGACGAAGGTGCGCAGCGTCGTCTCGTAGCCGACCCCCCAGCGCAGGGCCACATCGACCTCGCACGAGCGCTCGACCTCGGCGATCCGGGAGTGGCCGTGCTCGTCGAGGACGGGAACGGTCTCGGAGAAGCTGCCCGCACCGTGGAGGCGCCAGACGTCCGTGACCGGGGCGTCGATCGCGAGGTAGTCGACGAACTCGGAGATTCCCCCGTCGTGGTGGAAGACCTCCTCGTGCGGCCCGTCGGCCCCGGGAGTCCCCGCAAGCCGGCGCTCGTCGCGGACAGTGATCCGCAGCCCCGGGACGAGGAAGGATGTCTGCCGCGCGCGGTTGGCCAGCTCGTCATAGGAGAACCGGGCATCAGGCGTGAAGATCTGGGCGTCGGCCCAGTAGCGGATCCGGGTGCCGGTGACGCCGCGCTTGGCCTTGCCCACGACGTCGAGCACCGAGTCGTCGACGAACGGCTCGAAGGGTGCGGACGGGCCCGGCTTCCCGCTGTCGCGGAAGCGCCCGGGCTCGCCGCGCCGGAAGGACATCTGGTACGTCTTGCTGCCGCGGTCCACCTGGACGTCGAGGCGGGACGAGAGGGCGTTCACCACCGAGGCGCCCACGCCGTGCAGGCCGCCCGAGGCAGTGTAGGAGCCGCCGCCGAACTTGCCGCCGGCGTGCAGCTTGGTGAACACGACCTCGACCCCGGAGAGTCCCGTCTTGGGCTCCACGTCCACGGGGATGCCGCGGCCGTCGTCGTGCACCTCGACCGAGCCGTCCGCGTGCAGGATGACCGCGATCTCGTGTCCGAATCCGGCGAGTGCCTCGTCGACCGAGTTGTCGATGATCTCCCAGAGGCAGTGCATGAGGCCGCGGGAGTCGGTGGAGCCGATGTACATGCCCGGGCGCTTGCGCACGGCCTCGAGTCCCTCGAGGACGGACAGGTGCCGGGCGGTGTATTCAGAACTCGGTGTCACGCGCGCGGGACTCCTTCGGTGGTGCTGGAAGGCGGTAGGGCCGCAGGGGATGGTGCCGGACGGCGCCGGGGTGCCGCGCCGGAGGGCACGGCACAGGACAACCTTAGCGGCCGCGCCGCCGTGGGGCCGCCGGGACGCTCCGCGCGTGGCCTAACGGGTATCCGGAGCCGCCCCGGCGTTGCCGAACCGCAATACGCCCCGAGCGAAAGTTGCGCATTCTTGGCATCATCCGGCGCAGGCGGGGTGTTAGATGTAGTGACCGTGTAAGACCACCCGGTGAATGCTAAGGAGGCTGAGATGACTGCAGCACTTGCGGATCCCACCATGACTGCCATCGACCGCTGCGACCGCTGCGGCGCCCAGGCCTATGTGCGAGTGGTCCTCGAGACCTCAGGCGGCGAACTGCTCTTCTGCGCCCACCACGCGCGCGCCGTGGAGCCGACGCTTCGCCCGCTGGCCTCGGTGTGGCACGACGAGACGAACCGCCTGACGGACAAGGCGGCGCTGGCCGAAGACTGAGCCGTCCCCCGCGACGGGACGGCGAAGGCCGGCAGAGCGTGAGAGGGCCCGGACACCGATCGGTGTCCGGGCCCTCTCACGTCGTAGGCCGGTGGGCGGCCCCGGTTCCCCGGGACCGCCCACGTCGCGTCAGTCGAGGTAGTCGCGCAGCACCTGCGAGCGGGACGGGTGGCGCAGCTTCGACATGGTCTTCGACTCAATCTGCCGGATGCGCTCGCGCGTCACACCGTAGACCTTGCCGATCTCGTCGAGGGTCTTGGGCTGGCCATCGGTCAGGCCGAAGCGCATCGCGACGACGCCGGCCTCCCGCTCGGAGAGCGTGTCGAGGACGGAGTGCAGCTGCTCCTGCAGGAGCGTGAAGCTCACGGCGTCCGCGGGGACCACCGCCTCCGAGTCCTCGATGAGGTCGCCGAACTCCGAGTCGCCGTCCTCGCCCAGAGGCGTGTGCAGCGAGATGGGCTCGCGGCCGTACTTCTGGACCTCGACGACCTTCTCGGGGGTCATGTCGAGCTCCTTCGCAAGCTCTTCCGGAGTGGGCTCCCGTCCGAGGTCCTGGAGCATCTGGCGCTGGACACGGGCGAGCTTGTTGATGACCTCGACCATGTGCACCGGGATACGGATCGTGCGGGCCTGGTCGGCCATGGCGCGGGTGATGGCCTGGCGGATCCACCACGTCGCATAGGTCGAGAACTTGAAGCCCTTGGTGTAGTCGAACTTCTCGACGGCGCGGATGAGGCCGAGGTTGCCTTCCTGGATCAGGTCGAGGAAGAGCATGCCGCGGCCGGTGTAGCGCTTGGCGAGGGAGACGACGAGGCGGAGGTTGGCCTCGAGCAGGTGGTTCTTGGCGCGCTCGCCGTCGTGCACGATGCGCTCGAGGTCGTGGCGGTACTGGGCGTCGTAGTCCGAGCCCTCCTCCGCCAGCTTGTGCTTGGCGAAGAGGCCCGCCTCGATGCGCAGGGCCAGGTCGACCTCCTGCTCGGCGTTGAGGAGTGCGACCTTGCCGATCTGCTTGAGGTAGTCCTTCACGGGGTCGGCAGTGGCGCCGGCACTCGTGACCTGCTGGACCGGAGCGTCGTCCTCGTCGGCGTCCGAGATGACGATAGCGGTGCCCGTCGTCTTCTCCTCGGCCTCGGCGGCCTCGCTCTCGGCGACGATCTCGCCTTCGTCGGGCGCGGCCGAATCGAGGTCTTCCTCGACAGCCTCGTCCTCGGCGACGGCTTCGGTGGCCTGCGCGTCGGCGGCCTTCGCGCTGGCCTTGCCCTTGGCTGCAGGCGCAGCCGCCGTCTTCCGGGCGGGTGCCTTCGCCTTGGACGCGGCGGCCTTGGCCGAAGACCGCTTGGCCGGGCGCGCGGGCGCGCTCTTGGCCGAGCCGTTCTCCGCGATGGCCGTCTCGACGGTCTCATTCTCCGTGGGGGGCGTCACGATTACCTTCCTGCCGCAGTGCCAGTGATTGCCTGGAGGGCAACACCACTATGACCCTGTCAAGTCCGAAGAACAGCCGAGGCTGCCGCTCCGATCCGAAGGGTCTTATGATTACAACCCTTCCGCCACTGGATTCGTTCCCACATCGGCGAGATGAAAACAATGCTACGGAGCTCGGACCCAACCGGGTCTGCCGTCCATTCTCTCACGAAGAGGATGCATCGCCGACACGGCCGAAGGTCACAGGCGTCCGGGCCGCACGGCACCCGCCGCAGGCACGCCGGTTGCGGCGGGGCGGTCTAGGCAGCCTCGCGGTGCCAGGCGGTATCACGGCTGCGCGCCCAGCCGGCGAGTTCGCCCTGCTCGACCAGGCCGCGCAGCAGGAGTGCCAAGCGGTAGCCAGGATCGGTGGACAGCGCCCGCTCGAGGAACGCGAGGCACCGACCGCCGCGGCCCCTCGCCCACTGCACCCAGGCGAGGACGGCGAGTGCGGGGGCACGCAGCTCAGGCTCCTCCATCTGGGCCACTCCGAGTGCGACACGCTCCAGCCGGGCGATCCGGTCCCAGGCGGGCGCCGCTGACGTGCAGCCCATGAGGATCAGCCCGAACTCGCGGGACGAGCCCGGCAGCGCACTGGCGCCCCGGACCGCCTCTGCGTCGGGCCCGGCGGAGGGCACGGACCCGCGCTCCCCCGCACGCGGGCCCTCGGACCAGGAGTCCAGCGCCGCCGGGGCCTCGGCGGCCGGGACGCCGCCGGGCAGCGCTGGCGGTACCGCCTGTATCTGCTCCGCCCTGAGCCCCTGGGTGGCGGCGGTTCCCCGCCAGGCAGTGCCAGCGTCCGCCGCGGAGGCGACGAGGACGGCATCCCTGAGGGCGGGCCGCATGAGCGTGGCCGCGAGGAGCCGGACCCGCGCCGGGTCCGGGACGCGGGGTTCGGACAGGACCTCGTCCCAGGCCGCGAGTGCCGCCGTGAACACGAGAGGATCCCACCACCGGCCGGGGTCCTCGACGTAGGCCTCCAGCGCAGCGGCCACCGCTGCCGGGGGCGGCTCGGGGCGCGCGGCCTCGGGAAGCCCGGCCCCGTAGGAGCTGCCGCGGTAGACCATCTCCGCCCCGATCCTGCCGGTCCTGAGGGCCTCGACGCTTTCCCCGGGCCACGGGCAGCAGGCGGTGTCGGCGCAGGTCACTGTGCGCCAGCGCTCGGGCCCCACGACCCAGGCCTCGAGCACCGGGACGCCGGCCTCGGCCAGTCGCGCAGCCACAGCATCCATGACCTCGCGGTGCGGCGGCGACTGCGGAACGGTCCACGCCGACCGCGTGTAGAGGGCAAGGACGGCGCCGACCAGGGCATCGTGCGTGAGGTAGTCCGCCACCGTGTCCGAGAAGCGGCGCAGCGCGGCAGGGCGGACTGGCGCGCCCTTCGGCCGCGCCGGGAGGTCGATGCGCAGGGTGGGCCCGAGGCGGCCGTCTCCGAGGCCCACCGCGACGAGGCTCTCCTCGGGCCACTCGCCCAGCGCATGCGGGACGTACGCGAGGATGTCCTCGGCGGAACGGATGGTGATGGGATCCGCCGGCGCGCCCGTGGCATCCCGGATGCCTTCGGTGTCGCGGCGCGCGGGCTGCCCAACGGGGTGCTGGATGTCGTCCATGCAGCCAGTCTCTTCAGACGCCGCCCGGTGGGGGCACCCCCGATGTGCGCTATGTGGACGAAATGCCCGGCTGCGCCGCTGGGGAGGAGGAGTCAGCGGCGTCTGCGCGCCCTGTAGTCCGCCCAGAGCTCCCTCAGGAGCGGGACGCGCACGTTCTGGGCGGCGAGCGCCCGACGCACCTTGCGGCGGACCCGGACCAGGGCAAAGGCGCCTGCTCCGAGCACGAGGAGCTGGACCGCCAGGGCCACGCGGAACGCGTCGAGGCTGTACACCCCCTGCGGCGACAGGCCCAGAGCGTGCTGGAGGTCGAGCAGGTAGCCCACGAGGAACATCGTCAGCAGCGCCGCGACGAAGCCGCCGATGTTCACGATCCCGGTCGCCGTGCCGAGCCGGTGCGACGGATTGAACGTCCTGGCGAAGTCGAATCCGATCATCGAGGCGGGGCCGCCGAGGGCCAGGACTGCGACGAGGACGGCCATGAGCCACAGCGGCGCGCGGCCCGGAACCACGAGCACCGCCGTCCACGCCAGCGCCGTCAGCGTGGAGATGCCGAGCACGAGCGTGGACCTCCGCAGCGGGTGCCGCGCGACGAACCGGCCCATGGGCGGCCCGGCCAGGATCGCCACGGCCACGAAGAAGGACATGAGCCCGGCGGCGACGGTGGAGTCGAATCCCTGGCCGGCGACCATGAACGGGAAGCCCCACATGAGGGCGAAGACGTTCCCGCTGAACTGGACGGTGAAGTGGCTCCACATCCCGAGGCGGGTCCCCGGCTGGCGCCACGCGGCGGCGAGCAGGGCGCGCGTGCCCTCCGGGCTCTCGCTCTGCGCCGCCGACGCGCCGGCAGGCGCGTTGCGCAGGAGCGCGAGTACCAGCACGATCACCACGAGGGACAGCGCGGCCAGGGTCATGAAGGCCTGGGACCAGCCGGCGGCGTGCAGGAGCGCGAGGAACGGGATGACGCTCACGAGCTGGCCGAGCTGGCCGATCACGCCCGTGAGCTGGCTCATGAGCGGGGCGCGGCGCCCATCGAACCACAGCGGCACGAGTCTTAGCACGGAGACGAAGGTCATGGCGTCGCCCATGCCCACGAGCATGCGGCCGATGATCCCTGTGACCGTCGTCTCGGCGACGGCGATCTGCAGCTGGCCCAGCGCCATGAAGACCGCCCCGGCCGAGACCATGATGCGACTGCCGAAGCGGTCCACGAGCAGCCCGACGGGGATCTGGAGCGAGGCGTAGACCACGAGCTGGAGCACCGTGAAGGCCGAGAGCACCGCGCCGCCCACGTGGAAGCGTTCTGCGGCCTCGAGGCCGACGACGCCGAACGAGGTGCGCTGGAGCACCGCCACCAGGTAGCCGAAGACTCCGATTCCCCAGACCACGTAGGCGCGCCAGCTGTTCACCCCATGATCCTAGTGCGGGGGCTCCTCCCCCTCCGCGCGCGGCGCGCCATCCGGCGTCTGCGGCGGCCCATCGGCGGCAGGCGGCTCCGCGCCGTCGTCCGTTTCCCCATCACCGCGGGAGGCGCCGCCGCCGTCGGCGTCCTCCTCGCCGTGGGCGGCGAGGTAGGCCTCGACCGCGGCGCCGAGGTCCTCGGCGGTGGGCAGTTCGTCGGCAGGGCCCGCGAGGAGGGAACGGCGCGGGACGTCGGCCGTGTGGTCGTCGAAGCGCTCCTCGAGCCCGGCCACCAGCTCGCGGATCTCCGCGGACGCCGCGACCTGTTCGGCCACCTGCCGCTCGACCTCCCGTGACGCCTCGCGGAGGCGGTCGCTCGGGAGCATGAGCGAGGCAGCGGCGCCGAGGTGCTCGAGGCCGGTCACGGCGGCGGCCGGGTACTCCGCCTCGGCGAGGTAGTGCGGCACATGGACGACGAACCCGGTGACATCGTGCCCCGCCTCGATGAGCCGGATCTCCACGAGGTGTCCGACTGCCCCCGGGAACTCGACGACCGGCTTCCAGCGCGAGATGCCCTCGACGAGCTCCGGCCGGTTGCCGTGCACCGTCACCCCGAGCGGACGGGTGTGCGGCACCGGCATCGGGATGGCGTGGACCCAGAGGGTCTGGCACACCTCGAGCTGCTCGACGAGGCCGACGACGGCGCGCGCGAACCGCTCCCACTGCAGGTCCGGCTCGGGACCGGCGAGGAGGAGGTAGGGGCGCCCGAGGCCGTCCTGGAGCCGGTAGAGCGCGAGCGCCGGGGCGTCGTAGTCCTCAAGGTGGTCCTCGACGAAGCGGATGCGGGGGCGGCGCGAGCGGTAGTCGAGCAGCTGGTCGACGTCGAAGGCCGCGAGCGCCCCGGCCCCCTGGACGCTGATGAGCTCGTCGATGATCTGGCGCACGGCGTGCCCCGCGTCCGCGAAGCCGGTGAAGCCCATGATGAGCGGCAGGCCGCGGATGCCCTCGTCACCGCTGAGCTCGAGGGCAGCGGTGTACAGGCCTGCGGGGTCCTGCAGGGGCCCAGTCGCGGGGTCGATCACGGTGGCAGTCCTTCCTAGGCATTCATCGGTCCAACACTCGGGGGCGTTCCATCATTCCACCTCGGCGTGGGCCGGGGTGGACCCCTGCGCCGTGCCGCATCGGCCGGACGGTGCCGCGCTACTACGATCGGGAGCACGTGAAGCAACCGCACCACACCCGCCGGCGCAGACACGCGGCAGCGTGAGCCGTGCAGAATCGAGGCAGCCACAGTGTTCAGCAACAGCGAAGTCGCCCTCCGGGCCGTGTCCAAGGACCTGCGCAAGACCCCCAGCGACGTCCTGGTGGTGGGAGTCGCGCAGGGCGCGGACGGGCCGGTCCTCCTCGACAACCCCCTGAGCGCGCGCAACGCCGAGGCGGTGTCCTCCACCCTCGCCGCCCTCGGCGTCACGGGCGCCGCGGACCAGCTCCACCGGCTGCCCGGGCTGCCGGAGCTCGGTTCGCACGTGCTCGCCCTGGCCGGCGTGGGCAAGGTCGCGCCGGGCGCTGCCCCGAGCGCGGAGCAGCTGCGGCGGGCCGCCGGCTCGGCGGTGCGCCAGCTCGCCGGCAACGGGACCGTGGTCCTGGCCCTGCCGGCGGCGACCGCTGCGGACCTCGCCGCCGTCGCCGAGGGCGCTGCCCTCGGCGCCTACTCCTACACGGAGCACAAGTCGGCCCCTGCCGCCGCCGGCAAGGACAACGTGCGCACCGCGATCGTCTACAGCCCGCTTGCCGGGACCGCAGAGGCGGACGCCGCACTAGCACGCGCGGCGGTGCTCGGGGCCTCCGTCAACGCCACGCGCACGCTCGTCAACATGCCCCCGAGCCAGCTCTACCCCGAGGCCTTCGCGGAGGCGGCCAAGGACCTCGCGAAGGGCCTGCCCGTCAAGGTCACCGTCTTCGACGAGAAGCGGCTCGCGAAGGACGGGTTCGGCGGCATCCTCGCCGTCGGACAGGGGTCGGCCCGGCCGCCGCGCCTCGTCAAGGTCGAGTACGTGCCCTCCCGCCCCTCCGGAGCGCGCGCCGTCCACCTCGTCGGCAAGGGCATCACCTTCGACTCGGGCGGGATCTCGATCAAGCCCGCGGCCAACATGGACCAGATGAAGAGCGACATGGCCGGGGCCGCCACGGTCCTGAACGCGACCCTCGCGGCGGCGCGCCTGGGCCTGCCCGTGAAGGTGACCGCATGGCTGTGTGTGGCGGAGAACATGCCCTCGGGCAGCGCGCAGCGGCCCTCCGACGTCATCACGATCCGCGGGGGTACCACCGTCGAGGTGCTCAACACCGACGCCGAGGGCCGGCTCGTCATGGCCGACGGCCTCGTCGCAGCGTGCGAGGAGAACCCCGACGCCGTCATCGACGTCGCCACGCTCACCGGGGCGGCGCTCGTGGCGCTCGGCACGCGCACCGCCGGCGTGATGGGCGACGACGAGGTGACCCGGCCGCTGCTCGACGCCGCCGCAGCGGCGGGTGAGGCCGCATGGCCCATGCCGCTGCCCGAGGAACTGCGGGCGGGTCTGGACTCCGCGACGGCGGACATCGCCAATGTCGGCGAGCGGCCCGGCGGGATGCTGACGGCCGCCATCTTCCTGAAGGAGTTCGTGGGCAAGCGCCCGGACGGCAGCACCGTGCCGTGGGCACACCTCGACATCGCGGGGCCGGCCTTCAACACCGGCTCGCCCTACGGGCACACCCCGAAGCAGGGCACCGGATCCACGGTCCGCACGCTCGTGGAGTACCTCGAGTCGGCCGGCCGTCCGTGAGGATGCGGCCGCCCGGAGCCGGGCGCGGCTTCCGGGCGGCCGCATCGCATCCCTCAAAATTTCATGAAGTGGAATTGAAAGTCCATGGTGCGAAAGTGCTAGAGTTCCCGTGACTCTTGACACAAGGCCGGGACAAACGTTCCGCGAAGGTGGAGCATAGTCGGTCGGGGATATAGGGTTTCCCTGATACCGGGCCTGCGCGGACCGCCGCAGGCAACTGTCACATCCGACGGCGGAACACGCCGTCCACAAGGCGAGGGAGCGTCCACGTGGCCGAAGCGGCAACTGCGCACGAATTCGACATCTTGATCCTCGGCGGCGGAAGTGGCGGCTACGCCGCGGCGCTCCGGGCCTCGGAGCTCGGCTTCTCGGTCGGACTCGTCGAGAAGGGCAAGCTGGGCGGCACGTGCCTGCACAACGGCTGCATCCCGACCAAGGCCCTCCTGCACTCGGCCGAGCTGGCCGACCACGCCCGCGACGCCGCCAAGTACGGCGTGAACGTGACGCTGGACAGCATCGACATGAACGCCGTGAACGCCTACAAGGGCGGCATCATCGCCGGCAAGTTCAAGGGCCTCACGGGCCTCATCAAGTCCAAGGGCATCACCGTCATCGAGGGCGAGGGCCGCCTGACCGGCCCGAGCACCGTGACCGTGGCGGGCACCGACTACACGGGCAAGAACATCATCCTCGCGACGGGCTCCTACTCCCGCAGCCTCCCGGGCCTCGAGATCGGCGGCCGGGTCATCACGTCCGACCAGGCGCTCGAGCTCGACTACGTGCCCAACAGCGTGATCGTCCTCGGCGGCGGCGTCATCGGCGTCGAGTTCGCCTCGGTCTGGAAGTCCTTCGGCGTCGACGTCACGATCGTGGAGGGCCTGCCCTCGCTCGTCCCGAACGAGGACGCCGCAATCGTCAAGCAGCTCGAGCGTGCCTTCAAGAAGCGCGGCATCAAGTTCAGCACCGGCACGTTCTTCCAGGGCGTCGAGCAGGACGAGAACGGCGTCAAGGTCACGCTCGTGGACGGGAAGACGTTCGAGGCGGACCTGCTCCTCGTCGCGGTGGGCCGGGGCCCCGTAACCGCGAACCTGGGCTTCGAAGAGGCCGGCATCACGATCGACCGCGGCTTCGTCATCACCAACGAGCGCCTGCACACCGGTGTCGGGAACGTCTACGCGGTCGGCGACATCGTCCCGGGCGTCCAGCTCGCGCACCGCGGCTTCCAGCAGGGCATCTTCGTGGCCGAGGAGATCGCCGGCCTCAACCCCGTCGTCGTCGAGGACGTCAACATCCCTAAGGTCACCTACTGCGACCCCGAGATCGCCACGGTCGGCTACACGGAGAAGGCCGCCAAGGAGAAGTTCGGCGAGGACCAGGTCCAGACCCAGGAGTACAACCTCGCGGGCAACGGCAAGAGCTCGATCCTGGGCACGTCCGGCATCATCAAGGTCGTCCGCCAGAAGGAAGGCCCGATCGTCGGCGTCCACATGATCGGCGCCCGCATGGGCGAGCAGATCGGCGAGGCCCAGCTCATCGTCAACTGGGAGGCCTACCCGGAGGACGTGGCCCAGTTCATCCACGCCCACCCGACGCAGAACGAGGCGCTCGGCGAGGCCCACCTGGCTCTGGCCGGCAAGCCGCTGCACGGCTGAGCCGACCCCGACACCATTCGCACGCAGAAGAATTTAGGAGCACGGGGACCCATGTCTGAATCCGTCAACCTTCCCGCCCTCGGTGAGAGCGTCACCGAAGGCACCGTCACCCGCTGGCTGAAGCAGGTCGGCGACCGCGTCGAGATCGACGAGCCCCTCGTCGAGGTGTCCACCGACAAGGTCGACACCGAGATCCCTTCGCCGGTCGCTGGCATCCTCGAGCAGATCCTCGTCGCCGAGGACGAGACCGCCGAGGTCGGCTCCCCGCTGGCGGTGATCGGCGACGGCGCGTCCTCGCCGGACGACTCCGGTGCGCCCGCCGCCCAGGAGGCCGAGCAGGCTCCGGCACCCGCCGCCGAGCCCGAGCAGGCCTCCGCCCCCGAGCCCGAGCCTGCCGCCGCCCCGGAGCCCGCTGCCGCGTCCGGCGGTGCACCGGCCGAGGGGCACGAGGTGGCCCTCCCCGCCCTCGGCGAGAGCGTCACCGAAGGCACGGTGACCCGCTGGCTCAAGGCCGTCGGCGAGACCGTGGAGGTCGATGAGCCGCTGCTCGAGGTCTCCACCGACAAGGTCGACACCGAGGTTCCCTCCCCCGTCGCCGGCACCCTGCTCGAGATCCGCGTCTCCGAGGACGAGACGGCCGAGGTCGGTGCCGTGCTCGCGGTCATCGGCTCCGGCGCCCCGGCCCAGGCCGCGCCCGCTCCGCAGGCAGCCCCCGAGCCCGCGGCTGCTCCGGCGGCCGAGGCTCCCGCAGCCGCGGCGCCCGCGGCGCCTGCAGCCGCTCCTGCCGCGGCACCGGCTCCCGCCGCCGCTCCGGCAGCGGCTCCTGCCCCCGCCGCTCCCGCAGCCCCTGCCCAGGGCGGCGAGTCGGGCTACGTGACCCCGCTCGTGCGCAAGCTCGCGAACCAGCACGGGATCGATGTGACCTCCCTGACCGGCACGGGCGTCGGCGGACGCATCCGGAAGCAGGACGTCCTCGCCGCGGTCGAGGCGAAGAACGCCGCTGCTGCCCCCGCCCCCGCGGCGGCCCCGAGCGCCCCCGCGGCCCCGGCCGCCGGCGGCGCAGCAGCCAACGGTGCCGCGTCCTCGCTGCGCGGGACCACGGAGAAGGCCCCGCGGATCCGCCAGGTCATCGCCCGCCGCATGCGCGAGTCCCTGGACACCTCGACCCAGCTCACGCAGGTGCACGAGGTCGACATGACGAAGATCGCCAAGCTCCGCGACCGCGCCAAGGCCCAGTTCCAGGCCCAGAACGGCGTCAAGCTGACCTTCCTCCCGTTCATCGCGAAGGCCGTGGCCGAGGCGCTCAAGCAGCACCCCAAGCTCAACGCGGAGTACAACGAGGAGACCCAGCAGATCACGTACCACAACGCGGAGCACCTCGCGATCGCGGTGGACACGGACAAGGGCCTCCTCGTCCCGGTGATCAACAACGCCGGTGACCTCAACCTCGCCGGCCTGGCCGGGCGCATCGCCGACGTCGCTGCGCGCACGCGCAACAACAAGATCGGCCCCGACGAGCTCTCGGGCGGTACGTTCAGCATCACCAACATCGGCTCCGTCGGTGCCCTGTTCGATACGCCGATCATCAACCAGCCGCAGGTCGCGATCCTCGGCACGGGCGCGATCGTCAAGCGTCCGTGGGTGTCCCAGAACGCCGAGGGCGACGACGTCATCTCGATCCGCTCGATGATGTACCTCTCGCTCACCTACGACCACCGCCTCGTCGACGGGGCGGACGCGGGCCGCTTCCTCCAGACGCTGCGCGCGCGGCTCGAGGAGGGTTCGTTCGAGGCCGACCTCGGCCTCTGAGACGCCTCTGAGGCAGAGCGCACGACGGCGCCCGCTCCCGTTTCCGGGGACGGGCGCCGTCCGCGTTTCGTTACCCACTTGGGACGCGAACGGGGCATCATCCTGCGCAGGCGGCACCGGGCGCGCCACTAGACTCAGTCCATGACTGTCGTCCTGAGCATTGTCGTCTTCCTGCACGTCGTCGGTGCAGCCATGATCGTTGGCCCGTGGATCGCCAACATGAAGAACCCCACGGTCGGCCCGCGGCAGTTCGACGGCGCAATGACCCAGCTTGCCACCGGCATCATCCTGGTCGGGCTCATCACGGTCCTGTCCAAGCAGGCCGACAGCGGCGTCCAGCCGCTCGACACGAACCTGTACATCAAGCTGACGGTGAAGTTCGTCATCGCCGTCGTCGTCGGCGCCCTGGCCTTCGTAGGCAACCGCCGCCGCAAGGCCGGCGAGAAGGTCTCCCCGGGACTCGCCCACGGCGTCGGCGGCCTCGCACTGCTCAACATCGCCATCGCCACGATCTGGCAGTAGCCTCCACTGCCCACTCGGCCCCGCACCCCGGTCACATCCCGGGAGGCGGGGCCCTCTTGTGCCTAGGATGGGCGAGGACGGCGCACTCGACCGGCTGCGCCGCGGCACACCGACCATGGCAAGGAGCACACATGCCTACGATCCGCACCGCACACACCGTCTGGGAGGGCAACCTCTTCGAGGGCAAGGGGCAGACCACCCTCGACACCTCGGGCCTCGGCACGTACGACGTGACGTGGAAGGCCCGCAGCGAGGACGCGAACGGCAAGACCAGCCCGGAGGAGCTCCTCGCGGCAGCGCACTCGGCCTGCTACTCCATGGCCTTCAGCAACGAGCTCGACGGCGCGGGCTTCAAGGCCGAGCGCATCGAGACCTCCTCCGCGGTCGGCTTCGAGCCCGGCAAGGGCGTCACGGGCAGCGAGCTCACCGTGACCGCCAAGATCCCGGGGATCTCCGAGGACCAGTTCCAGCAGATCGCGGAGAAGGCCAAGGTCGGCTGCCCCGTGAGCCAGGCGCTCTCGGGGATCACCATCACCCTCAAGGCCACCCTCGAGTCCTGATCCACCCTGGTCCTGGACGCGGAGTGCCCCGCGCCCCGGACTGCAAAAGGGCCCCTCCCCGCACGGGGAGGGGCCCTTCCTGCGTCCGCGCCGGATCCGGGCGGCTCAGCCCTGGTAGGCCGGCACCGACGCTGCCTCGCGGTCCTGCGGGCGCGGGGGCAGCGGCGCGGGGCGCACCGAGCGGTAGCCTTCCCGGGCCGGGGGCCGCTGGGTGGGGATCTCGACCAGCATCTCCTTGAGCACGCCGATGCCGTGTTCGAGCTGGGGGTCGATCCCGGCCGCGTACGCGTGCGGCGGGTAGGCGACCTCGATGTCCGGCGCGACGCCGAAGTTCTCGACGCCCCATCCGATGCCGCCCTCGAACCAGGTCGCGTAGCGCGGCTGGGTCACGGCCGTCCCGTCGGCGAGCTTGAACCGGTTGTCGATGCCGATCACCCCGCCCCAGGTCCTCGTCCCGACCACGGGACCGATGCCGCGCAGCTTGCCCACGGCCGTGATGATGTCGCCGTCTGAGCCGGCGAACTCGTCCGCGAGGATCACCACCGGGCCCCGCGGCGCGTGCCGCGGGTACGTCCGGGGCTGCTCCCCGCGCGGGACGCTCCAGCCGGTCACGCGCCGGCCGATCAGCTCGGCCACGAGCTGGGAGGTGTGGCCGCCGCGGTTGCGGCGCACGTCGACCACGAGGGCGTCCAGCGCCGTCTCGGTGTCGAGGTCGCGGTGCAGCTGCGCCCAGCCGCGCGCCCCCATGTCCGGCACGTGGAGGTACCCGAAGCGGCCCTCGGAGGCCTCGCGGACGAGCCGCCGGTTCGCCTGGACCCAGTCCTGGTACCGCAGCCGCTCCTCGTCGCGGAGGGGCACGACGGCGATCCGCCGGGTGCGGCCCGAGGCGTCGCCGTGGGCCGCACCGTTGAGCATCGTCAGCTCGACGACCTTGCCGGCCGCGCCGGCCAGCGCGGTCGCCGGCCCGAAGTCGGGTCCGAGCCGGACGCCGTCGACCGCGAGCAGGCGGTCGCCGGGGCGGACGCCCGCGCCGGGCGCGGCGAGGGGGGAGGCGGCGAGCGGGTCGGAGGACTCGTTGGCGAGGACGCGGCGGACCACCCAGCCGCCGTCGAAGTCGAACTCCGCCCCGAGCCGCCCCTGGCCCCCGGCCCCCTGCTCGCTGACCGCCGGGGGCGTGACGTACGCGTGCGAGGTGCCGAGCTCGCCGTGGAGCTCCCAGATGAGGTCGACGAGGTCGTCGTGCGAGCCGAGCCTGTCCACGATCGGGCGGTAGCGGTCCCGGACCTCGTCCCAGTCCGCTCCGGCCATGTCCGGGGCCCAGAAGAAGTCGCGCTGGAGCCGCCAGGCCTCCTCGAACGCCTGGGACCAGACAGCACCGGGCTCGAGCCGCACCCGGATGCGCTCGAGGTCCACGGTGACGTGCTCGGCGTGGCCGTCCTCGGCCGGCTTGTCGCTCGGCACGCTGTGGACGGTCCGGTCCCGCACGTACACGATCCTCGTGCCGTCGCCGCTGAGCCGGTACGACTCCAGCGCCCCCACGAGCGTGCTCTCGTTCCCGGTGAGGAGGTCGAAGCGCTGCAGCGTCGGCGGAGCGTCCTTGTCCTCGGGCTTGGCCCTGCCCTCGCCCGTGGCGCCCGTGAGGTCGCGGGAGAGCCACAGCAGGGAGTCCTTCGCCGCCGCGAGGTGCGAGTAGTTGCCCTGCCGCACCGGGAGCGCGGTGACGCGGTGGCGGATGCCGTCGAGGTCGACGCGGACCTCGGCGGGCGCCGAGGGCGAGCCCTCGGACGACGGCGGGGCGGCGCCGTCGTCCGCACCGGCGCGGGCGCTGTCCGCGAAGTCCGCCACGCGGGGACCGAACGGGCTCGCCGTGGCCGCCGACAGGGGGACGATGTACGGCTTGATCGGGCTCGGGAACGACAGGTCGAACGAGTGGCCGTCGTAGACCGGGTCGAAGCTGCGTCCGGAGAGGAACGCGAGGTACTTCCCGTCCGGCGTGAACGCCGGCGACGCGTCCTGGAAGCGGCCGTCGGTGACGTCGGCCACGCGGCCGGTCGCACGCTCGGCGAGGCGGACCTTGGACCGCGATCCGAACGCGGTGACGGGCTCGATCCAGGCGAGCCACCGGGAGTCGGGGCTCCAGGCCAGCTGCTCGACCGTGCCCTCCCCCACGCTGCTGAGCGTCGTGGCTGTGCCTTGGGCGACATCGACGAGGTGGACATCGCCGAACGCCGTGCCGACCGCGATGAACTTCGCGTCGGGGCTGGGCACCACTTCGACCGGCCGGTGCGCGGAGGGCAGGGGGATGCGGGCCAGGCGCGGCAGGGTGTCGCCGTCCTCCGCCGCGGCCGAGGCCGTGCGCTGGGCCGGGACGGCGTAGGAGCGCGGCGCCCGGGGACCTGCGGGAGCGCCGGAGGCCGGTGCGGCCGTCGGCGTCCCCGCGAGCGCGGAGACCGGCCGCGGCAGGCCGTCGGAGGAGGCCTGGGCGTCGGCGCCCTCGCCGGCGCTGCCGGCGTCCTCGACGAGCGCGGCGCCGCCCTCGGCGGGTGCTGCCGCCGTGCCCAGTCCTCCGAGGCGCCGGACGAACAGCCCCTCCTCGCCCTCGTGGTCAGCGACGAACACGACGGCGCCGGATCCCAGCGGGCGGGCGAGCCGAGCGCGCACCCCTGGGGTGGCCTCGACGACGTGCGAGGGGCCGTCGCGGTGCGTGAGCCAGTGGACCGTGCCGTGGGACTCGACGACGCTGGCGCGCCCGTCGGGGGCCGGCACGACCTCGCCGAGGTGGCGCCCGACGGCGAGCGGGCGGCTCCGGCGGGAGGTCGAGGCCGAGGCGAGGGCGATCTCCAACCGGCGCGGCTCGGCGTCGAGCGAGTCGAGGATCCACAGCTCGCCGGCGCTGTCGAAGACGATCCTGCGTCCGTCGGTGCTCGCGTGGCGGACGTAGAAGCGGTCGGAGTCGGTGTGCCGGCGCAGGTCGACGCCCGCCCGGTCGACCGAGTACAGGTTGCCCACGCCCTCGTGGTCGGAGACGAACGCGATGCGCTCCCCCACCCACAGCGGATCCGCGAGGTTGCCGTCGAGGTCGGCGAGGAGGCGGCGGAACTCCCCGCCGCCGTCGGGATCGATCCAGAGCTTTCCGGCCGCCCCGCCGCGGTACCGCTTCCAGTGGGCGGGCTCGCGTGTCAGGACGCTCCCGACGACGACGGGACGGTCGTCGCCGACCCGCGGGCCGAACGCGACCGAGTCGACGGGCCCGTAGGGGAGCTCCTCGAGCCAGCCGCCGTCGAGCGGCATCGTGTAGGCGTGGGTGTGGCGCGAATCGGGCTGGTTGTGGGCGCTCGTGACGATGACCCGGCCGCCGGGCTCGAAGCCCCTGACCCTGGTGGTGGCGTGGCCGAACCAGCTCAGCTGCCGGAAGCCGCCGCCGTCGACCTCGGCCGAGACGACCTCGGGGGCGCTGCCCTGCACGACCGTCCACACGACCTTGCTCCCATCGGGGGCGAAACGGGGGTTGCGTGCGGGCAGCCCGAGCGAGGAGAGACGCCAGGCGCGTCCTCCGGCGACGGGGGCGAGCCAGACGTCGTCCTCGGCGACGAACGCCACGAGGTCCCCGTGCACGTGGGGATAGCGGAAGTAGCTGGAGCCAGTCATCCTCCGATCATATTCACCGGCCGCGGCCCCTTCCGGGCCGGCCACACCGGTGCCGGGGAGTGTGACGCACGCCGCATCAGTCAGGACCGATGCGCGCGACCTTCCACTGCTGGCCCTCCCGCTGCACGAGCACCTTCAGCTCTTCGTCCCGCCCGGTGGGCCGCTCCCCCACCGTCGCCCCGGCCCGGTCCTTGACGGTGTACCCGGTGGTGACCACGCGGACCCGCACGACGGCGGTGCGGGAGCCTGCGGCCGGGTCCCCGCCGCCGGGGTCGAGCGACGCTTCGAGGACGCGCGCGCTGAAGCCCTCGAGCCGCTGGCCGTCGGCGAGGAGCCGGTCGAGGAGGTCCCGGTCTGCTGCGGCCGCCTCGGAGCCGGCGGCGTTGACGGCGGAGAGCATGCCGCGGTCGCGGCCGGCGATGGCCCGCGCCCGGATGTCCGAGAGGGCCTGGACGGCCTGCACCGGGTCGGCGGCGGCCGCGCCGCGCCGCAGCTGCTCGGGCAGGGAGTCCCATCCCTCCTCCGCGGCAGCCCCGCCCGCGTCGGCCATCGGCGGGCCCGGAGTCTGCGATGTCTGGGGGACGCTCCACCAGGCCGCGGCGAGGGCCGCGACGACAAGCCCGGCGGCAGCCCACCGTGCAGTGGCCCCGCGAGGGCGCCACCCCGCGGGCAGACTCCGGGGCACGCGGGGCGGCCGCCCGGGCCGGCTGCGGGCAGGCGCGGCGTGGGATCCGCGGGAGCGCCAGGACCGCGGCCGCGGAGGGCGGCGGGAAGGGAGGCCCAGGACCGGGCGCCGGGCCGGCGGCTCCTGGCGCCGGGTGAGCAGTTCGGGGAGCACCGCGGAGTCGACGGCGGGAGCAAGGTCGACCGGCGCTGCCCGGGCGCTGCGCATCACCGAGCGGGCGAGTTCCTCGGCCGAGGGGCGCTGCCGCGGGTCGTCGCGCAGCGCGGCCTCGATCGCGGCCGCGAGCTCGGCCGGGACGTCGCCGACGATCAGGGACAGGGGCGGGCGCTGATCCGTCGGGACCGGCGGCTCGCCCGTGAGGGTGTACCAGGCGAGGGCCCCGAGGGCGAAGACGTCCGCCGCGGCGGCGAACGGGACCGAGGCCGCCCCGGGTCCGTCCTCCGCCCCGACGCCGTCTGCCTCAGTCCGGGCCACGGACGGGGCAGCGAAGCCAGCCGTGCCGCCCGGGCCGGCGCCCGCGTCGCCGACCATCCGGCCGAGCCCGAAGTCCGCCAGCATCGGCCTGCCCTCGGCCGTGAAGAGGACGTTCCCGGGCGAGACGTCGCCGTGCGCGGTACCGTCCGCGTGGAGCGCGGCCAGCGCCCGGGCCACGGGGACGACGACGGTGATGCACTCCCCCACCGGCAGGCGCCCCCGCACGCGCACGAGGTGGCCCAGGGAGCCGCCGGCGGCGTACTCACTCAGCAGCGCGACCGCGCCGCCCTCCGCCCCGCCGGCGGCGAGGGCCCGGTGGATGCCGAGGACGTGGTCGTGGGGCCGCGCCCGGGAGATCCGCGCCTCCCTCTGCGCCCGCGCGAGGACCTCGTCGGCGCGCAGGGCCACTGAGGGGATGACGAGCTTCGCCGCGAACAGGCGCCCGGTGCCGGCCTCACGGACGAGCCAGACGGTGCCGGAGGCGCCGCGGCCGATCGCCCGCACGGCCTCGTAGCCGGGCAGGGCCGGCGGCTGCTCGGCGGCGGACGGTGCCGTCGCTGCGTCGGCGGCGGACGGGAGGTCCGCCCCGGAGGGGCTGGGTGCGTCCATGGCCTCATGTCTACCGCAGATCGGACGAGGGCCTCAGAAGTTATCCACAGGCCGGTGCGAGCCTCGTCACAGTGCCCGGCGCCGGGGCGCCCCCGAGGGCTAAGCTGGACTCCATGACTCTTGCGTTCACCCGGCTGGGGTTCGCGCCGGACTACGTCGACTACACCGACGGCCTGGCCGCCCAGCGCAAGCTCCACGAGGACGTGGCGGCGGGTACCGCCCCCAGCACCGTCCTCCTCCTCGAGCACGCCCCGGTCTACACGGCCGGGAAGCGCACCGAGGACCATGAGCGGCCGCTCGACGGCACCCCCGTCGTGCCGGTCGACCGCGGCGGGAAGCTCACGTGGCACGGCCCCGGCCAGCTCGTGGGCTACCCCATCGTGAGGCTCGCGGAGCCTCGCGGCATCCGCGCCTACGTGGAACTGCTCGAGGACGTGATGATCACCGTCATCTCGGAATACGGCATCAAGGCCGAGCACGTGGACGGCCGCTCGGGCGTGTGGGTGCGTGCGGACGAGCGCGGCGGCGACCGCAAGATCGCCGCCATCGGCATCAGTGTGCACGACGGCGTCACGGGCCACGGCTTCGCGATCAACTGCAGCAACAGCCTCGACCCGTACGCCCAGATCATCGCGTGCGGCATCACGGACGCCGGCACCACCACCATCTCGGCCGAGTGCGGCCGCGAGGTCGGCCCGCTGGACATCGTCGACCGGATCACCGAGGAGCTCTCCCGCCGCGCCGGCGAGTTCGTCGCCCTCGATGCCGCGACCACGGAAGGAGTCCTGGCATGACGATCGCCCCCGAGGGCCGGCGGATGCTGCGGATCGAGCAGCGCAACGCGGCCGTGCCGGTCGAGCGCAAG
>NZ_JBSSGJ010000009.1:0-174329 GCF_054063535.1 Sinomonas sp. RB5 | reverse complement strand
GTCGGGCACGGCCTGACCCTCGTCCACGTCTCCAGCGACTACGTCTTCGACGGCGCCGAGGCCCTCCACACCGAGGACGAGCCGTTCTCCCCCCTCGGCGTCTACGGGCAGACCAAGGCCGCCGGCGACGCCGTGGTCTCCGTCGTGCCCCGGCACTACATCGTGCGCACCTCATGGGTCATCGGCGAGGGCCGCAACTTCGTGGCGACCATGGCCGACCTCGCCCGCAGAGGCGTGGAGCCCTCCGTGGTGGACGACCAGATCGGACGGCCGACCTTCACCGCCGACATCGCCGCCGGCATCCGCCACCTGCTCGAGGACCGCGCGCCCTACGGGACCTACAACCTCACCGGCGCCGGCCCCGAGGCCAGCTGGGCCGACGTCGCCGCGGACGTCTTCGCCGCCGCCGGCACCGATCCCGCCCGCGTCCACCGCGTCTCCACCACCGAGTACTTCACCCACAGGGCCGCCGCCCCACGGCCCCTGCGCTCCACCCTGGACCTGGCCAAGATCGAGGCCACCGGCTTCCACCCCACCCCCTGGACCGACCGCCTCCGCACCTACCCACTGGGCTGAACCGCTCCTGTTAGCCTTGGCCTGCACGGCATACCGCTGCCCTACAGGGGACTACGGGCGGAATTAGTTGCGGTGCCCCAGGCCGCCTCTTCGCACCTCACCCGTGCTCGGAGGTGGCCTGGTGCACTCCGGGCTCGGGGCGGCCGTTCACGGTGGCGATCCGCACGGGCGTCCAGTCGCCGAAGGCGAGGATGGACTGGGTGGCCGGCACGTCGCCGTCACGGAGCGAGGCCCGCTCAGTGAAGAACCGGTGCAGGCGCTGGTGGGCCTGGGAGGCGATCCGGATCCCGGCGCCGGTGGTGCCGTCCGTGCCGCGCATCTCGTGGTGCCAGTCGATCATCGTGTACTCGGCCGCGTCCCCACGTCCCACGGGGCGGGAGAGGATCACCACGCTGCCGTCCGGCGACACGGCCCGGACGTTGAACGGCCGCCGCCCCGTGTCGTGGAACGTCACCTTGTCGCCGAGGGCAAGGAGCCTGAAACCCATCGCCCGGCCTCCCGTCGCCAGTGGTTCGCCTCGGGACAAGGCTAGGCCGTGACGGGCCGCGGCGGACAGGGGAGAACGGACTGGCCGAAGTGTGACGCGCCGCGTCAGCGGCACTGGCCGGGTGGGACCGAGAGGCCCTGGCCGAGCGCCGCCAGGCACACCTGAGCCCGGGCCTCGGTGGACAGCCGCCCCCACGCCACGGTCGCGGACACATCCACGATCTGCGGGGTGACCGGGGCGGCCGGCTGCGTGGACGGCGAGGGCGCCGGGGCGGACGGCGCCGCGGGCGTCGGCGCGACGGTCGGGGCCGGCGGGGGAGCGGCGGGCACCGGGGCCGCCGGGACGGCCGGCCTCACCGGCGGCACGAGGGGCGCGAGCGGCTCGCGGTCGGGAGCCCGCGGCGCCGCCTTCGGCCGCGGCGGGGGAGCCGGGGCGGTGTGCGGGCGGGGAGCCGGCGCGACGGCGGGCTGGTCGCTCGGGGGAGGGTCTGCGGGCCGGGTGTGGGCCGTGATCGTCCTGAGTGCGCGGTCGGCGTTGTACGACTCGACCGCGAGGGCCACGGCGGAGCCGCCGAGTGCCACGAGTGCCACGGCGCCCGCGGCGGCGAGCGGCGCCGCAGTCCGCTGGGTCCCGGCGAGCACGGCGAGCGGGATCGCCGAGAGCAGGATCAGCCCCGCCACCGCGGCGGCCGCCGGGGCCACGAGGAACAGCACGAGCAGGAGCACGCCCACGCACGCCACTCCCAGCCAGAGCCAGGTGCGCCGAGCCGGCGGCGCCTCGACCTCGTCGAAGGACAGATCCATGCGTGCGCCTCCTCCCAGATGGACGGCTCACGGTGTCCCCACCCTAGCCGCGCGCCGGGGGCGGACCAAGGACCTGCGACCCTTCACCTCCGCGCCGCCGATTCTCCGCTACCCTCAGCGAATGGAGCCAAACACCCAGGACGCCTACTGGGGCGCCCGGCCCACGGCAGCCGGTACCGACTTCGCCCTCGCCACCGCCCCGGAGGCCGAGCGCGTGGAGGTCTGCCTCGTGGACCACGAGACGTGGGAGCAGCGCTGCTTCGACCTCGCCCGCACCGGCACCACGGCGGCGGGGCAGGCCGTGCGCTGGGAGGGCACCGTGCCCGCCTGCGCCGCCGGCCAGCACTATAGCTACCGCGTCCACGGGCCCTGGGACCCGGCCCGCGGGCTGCGGTTCAACCCCTCCAAGCTGCTCCTGGACCCGCACTCCCTCGCCGTCTCCGGCCGCAACGAGTGGGGCCAGCAGATGCACGCCTACGTCTTCGGCGCCCCCGCCACCATGGACACCTCGGACTCCCTCGGCCACAGCATGCTCTCCGTGGTGGTGGACCACGGCGAGTACGACTGGGAGGGGGACACCCACCCGCGCACCCCGTACAACGAGACGGTCATCTACGAGGCGCACGTCAAGGGCCTCACCCAGCTGCACCCCGAGGTTCCCGAAGCGCTCCGGGGGACGTACGCGGGAGCCGCCCACCCCGCCGTCGTGCGCCACCTCGCCGAGCTCGGCGTCACCGCCGTGGAGCTCATGCCGGTCCACCAGTTCGTCAACGACTCCACCCTGCTGGACAAGGGCCTGGTCAACTACTGGGGCTACAACACGATCGGCTTCTTCGCCCCGCACTCGTTCTACTCCTCCTCCGGGGACCACGGGCAGCAGATCTACGAGTTCAAGGAGCTCGTCAAGGCCTACCACCGCGCCGGGATCGAGGTGTTCCTCGACGTGGTCTACAACCACACCGCCGAGGGCAACCACCTCGGGCCCCAGCTGAGCTACCGGGGGATCGACAACGCCGCCTACTACCACCTCGTGCCCGGCAACGAGTTCTACTACATGGACTACACCGGCACCGGGAACTCCCTCAACGTGGGCCACCCGCTCACCCTCCAGCTGGTCCTGGACTCGCTGCGGTACTGGGTCACCGAGATGCACGTGGACGGGTTCCGGTTCGACCTCGCCGCCACCCTGGCCCGCGAGGAGGGGAACGTGGACATGGTCTCGCCGTTCTTCGAGCTCATGGCCGCGGACCCCGTCCTGTCCCGCACCAAGCTCATCGCGGAGCCGTGGGATGTGGGCCCCGGCGGGTACCAGGTGGGCAACTTCCCGCCGCAGTGGACCGAGTGGAACGGCAAGTTCCGCGACTGCGTGCGCGACTTCTGGCGCGGCGAGCCCGGGACGCTGCGCGAGCTGTCCATGCGCGTGGCCGGCTCCGCGGACCTGTACGAGGAGCTCGGGCGCAGGCCCAGCGCCTCGATCAACTTCGTCACGGCGCACGACGGTTTCACCCTGCGCGATCTGGTCTCCTACAACGGCAAGCACAACGAGGCCAACGGCGAGGGCGGCCGCGACGGGGCCGACGACAACCGCTCGTGGAACTGCGGCGTGGAGGGGCCCACCGACGATCCCGGGGTGCTCGAGCTGCGCGCCCGCCAGCAGCGCAACATCCTGCTCACCCTCGTGCTCTCCCAGGGCGTGCCCATGCTCTCCCACGGCGACGAGCTGGGGCGGACCCAGGGCGGGAACAACAACGCCTACTGCCAGGACAACGCCACCACGTGGATCGACTGGGAGCACGCCGACACGGAGCTGGCCGACTTCACCCGGCGCCTGCTGCGCCTGCGCTCCGACCATCCCGTGTTCCGCCGCCGGTACTTCTTCGACGGCTGCCCGGTGGACCCGGCCGAGGGCGACCCGCTGCCGGACATCGCCTGGATCGACGCCGACGGGTCCTCGATGGGCGAGGCCGACTGGGACGAGGACTGGGCCAAGTCCCTCGCCTTCTTCCTCAACGGCAACGCCGTGCCCGCCGTGGGCCGGCACGGCGCCCCCGGGGACTCCGACTTCCTGGTGATCCTCAACGCCGCGGACAACGACGTGGACTACCACATCCCCGGCGGCCTCTTCCCGCACAAGTGGACCACCGTGCTCACCACGTGCGCCGACCACCTCGTGGGGGAGACGGCCGCCGCCAACGAGGTCTACACGGTCCCCGCCCGCAGCGCCGTGGTGCTCGAGGCGGCGCCGGAGCGGCTCGACGCGGAGGACTGAGCCGCCGCGCCTACCCGCTCCAGAGGTCCCCGGCC
The DNA here is from genome assembly GCF_054063535.1 of Sinomonas sp. RB5. Classification (NCBI taxonomy): domain Bacteria; kingdom Bacillati; phylum Actinomycetota; class Actinomycetes; order Micrococcales; family Micrococcaceae; genus Sinomonas; species Sinomonas sp. RB5. Next base: position 170,159 of record NZ_JBSSGJ010000009.1, on the reverse strand, counting down.
TCGAGGCGGGCGAGCTGCGCGAGCGCCTGCTCCTCGCTGAGGCCGGCCCGGATCAGGTCGTCGAGGAGCTGCTCCTGGCGGCGGTGGGCGTACGGATCGATCGGGTCCGCATCCGGGGGCAGCGGGGGCAGGCCGTGCCACGGGTCGCTGGGCGCGGAGGCCCAGTGGTGGCGGGGCAGGCGTGCGGGCACGTCCTTCATGGCTCTCCTCCTGAACCTCCCAAGACCGTTCACTGACAACGATCCACGAGATGCCCGCGGCTCTGGAGGGCCTTTAGTCCCAGGGCGGGGTTCCCGGGGCCGTCAGCCCGCGGTAGGGAGACCCACGAGGGGCGCCTGTTCTGCGGGCATCGGTTCGGGCGTGCGCACCGGTTGCGGCGCGGGGACGACGGCGGGAGGCACGACGGCGGGGGAGCTCGCCTCGAGCGCGGCGCGTCGCAGGACGAGCTGGTCCATGACGAGGCCGGCCAGGTCCCGCAGCGTCGCGGCGTGGGACCTCGAGAGGGTGCGCGGGACCCGGTCCAGGACGGACAGCGTGCCGATGTTCGCCCCGGCGGGGGTCTTGAGGGGGACGGCGGCGTAGAACCGCACGCCGAGGTCCCCGCACACGAGCGGGTTGGCCACCGCGAGGGGATCCGCGGCGGCATCGGGGAGCACCCAGAGGTCATCCTGCAGCACCGCGGAGGCGCACAGGCCCGGGTGCCGGTCCACGTGGTCCGCCTCGAGGCCGTGGGTGGAGAGGAACCAGATCCTGTCCGCGTCCACGATGCTCACGGTGGCCATCGGGACGCCCAGGACGCGGGAGGCCAGGCGGGTGATGCGGTCGAAGGCGGCGGACTGGGCGCTTGCCGGCGCGGCGTAGCTGCGCACCTCTGCCAGGCGCAGCGCCTCCTCCGCCTCCGCGAGCTCGGGCAGCGGACCCGCGAGGGTGCCGAGGGCGGCCAGCCGCTGCAGGGCTGCCGCCGCCTCCGCCGCGCTGGGGCGTGCGGCCGGGTCCATGGCCGTCATCCCGGCCAGGAGCTGACGCCACAGGGGATCGACGTCGTCCGGGATGGGAGCCGGCAGCGTGAGCCGCCGGACGGCGCTCTCGAGCGGCGGCCCGGGGAAGGCCAGCCGCCCGCTGAGGCACTGGAGCAGCACGAGGCCCAGCGAGTAGACGTCGCTCTCCGGGCCCGCATGGTCGCCGCGGACCTGTTCCGGGCTGAGGAAGGCCGGGGTGCCAGAGACCGCGTCCTCGAGCGTCAGCTCGGAGTCGGGGATCCAGGCGATGCCGAAGTCGGTGAGCTTGGCGTGGAACCGCGCGGCCTCCTCCGGGTGGTCCAGCAGGAGGATGTTGGCCGGCTTGATGTCCCGGTGCACCACGCCGCGGGCGTGGACGTAGGCGAGGGCCTCGCACAGGTCGTGGCCGATCTCCGCGACGGCCGAGGACTCGAGCGGCCCGTGCCGGAGGTGCTCGCGCAGGTCCGCTCCGGTGACCAGCTCCATGACGAGGTAGACGCGCGCGGCGCCGCCGGCGGTGCGCTCCGTCCCGGCGTCGAGGAGCGTGACCAGGCCGGGGTGGTTGAGCTGGGCGAGGAGCTTCACCTCCGTGTCGCTGCGCCGCAGCTCCGCCTCGTCCATGGCCCCGGGCTGCATCACCTTGACGGCGACCTCCCGGCCCAGGGACTCGTCGCGCGCCCGGTGCACCACCGCCGTCGACCCCCGCCCGATCACCTCGAGCAGCCGGTACCGGCCCCCCACCAGGTCCTGCTCCCCACCGTCGCGGCGATGCTCGGCCATCCCACCTCGTTTCTCGCGAACGGACGGAAGAAGGCAGCCTGAGCGGCGCCAGCGGGCCCGATTGCGCGAAGATTACCCAACTCGCCAGTAGGTGAAACCGCGGCCGGGCGCGGCAGGCGACGTCCCGGCGTCGACCGTCGGGGCCGGCGGGTGGCCTGAGACCCGAGGAGGGCCAGAGAGCGACTCGTGCAGCACCCTTCTGCGAACGGCAGCGAGTGCCCGAGGAGGCCGCCGGTCCACCAGCCCGAGTACTTGGGTGCGGTCAGTTGAGTCCGCCGTTCGCGCGGAGGGCCTGACCGTTGATCCAGTGTCCGGACGGGCCGACGAGGAACGCGACCGCGTTGGCGATGTCCTCCGGTGTGCCGAGGCGCTCCAGGGGCGAGGCGTTCGCGAAGAACTCGACCTGCTCGGGGCTCTTGCCCTCGAGGAACATGTCGGTGGCCGTCGGCCCCGGGGCGATGGCGTTGACGGTGATGTCCCGGCCGCGGAGCTCGTGGGCGAGGACGAAGGTCATCGCCTCGACGGCGGCCTTGCTGGCCGCGTAGCCGGTGTAGCCGGGCAGGACTCGGCCGATGACGGAGGATGAGAAGTTCACGACCGCGCCTCCGTAGCGGACCCTTCGGGCAGCCTGCTGGCTCACGGTGAAGGTGCCGAGCACGTTGGTCCTCAGCATCCGCTCCAATTCTTCGAGGTCGAATTCTGCCAGGGGCGAGAGCGACATGCGGGCTGCTGCGTGGACGACGACGTCGACGCCGCCGAAGGCCTCTTCGGCGGCGTCGAACAGCGCCGCGACGGCCGCCGGGTCGGTGACGTCCGCTTGCACTGGGACCGCGCGCGAGCCCAGCCCCTCGACCGCTGCCACGACCTCCTCCGCCGCGCCCGCGTCCTGTCCGTAGCCCAGGACGAGGGAATAGCCGTCTGCGGCGAGGCGCTCGGCAACCGCGCGGCCGATGCCCCGCGAGGCTCCCGTCACGAGGGCGACACGATGGTCGTCAGTTGCGGGCATGGGATAGCTCCTTCGGCAGTATATTTCTAGTCTGGAGACTAGAAATATACTCCAGGCTGGACTTCGTGGCAGACTCGGTCCCATGGCGGAAGCAGTCTTGGGCCGGCGCGAGCGGCAGCGTCTGAGGATGCGGGCCCGGCTGCTGGAAGCGGCCCTGTCGCTGTTCGAGGCGCAGGGCTTCGAGTCAACAACGATCGACCAGATCGCCGAGCGCGCGGACGTCGCCCGCCAGACCGTGCTGAACCACTACCCGGCCAAGCGGGACTTCGTCCTCGCCTGGGGAGAACGGCGCAGGCAGGAGGCGGCGGCCGCCGACGTCCTGGGCGCCGGCTCGATGCGCGAGCGGCTGCACCGCCTCTACGACGTGCTGGCCGAGGTCAACGAGCGTGAACGCCAGCTGACCCGGATGCTGCGCGGGCAGATGGTCGTCCCCCAGCCCATCCCGCCAGCGCTCACTGCCGCGCTTGACGACGGCGCGGCCACCGGGGAGCTCCTCAAGGGGATCTCGGCCCAGGATGTTGCCGAGATCCTCGCCGCGGTCTACTTCGACACGCAGAACCGATGGCTCCTCGAAGAGCCCGCCGGCTTCGACCTGAAAGCGGCCCTCAGCCGCAAGCTCGACCTCATCCTCGGACAGCTCACCAGCACCTGACCCGGGAACGCACAGCAGACACCGGCGGCCTTTCGGCAAAGGTCGGGGCCGTCGCATGCCGGGGGTCCCCTCAGCTTCCAGGGTCGATGCGGTCCTAGATGTGGAGATTGTGCAGGAGGCTGAGCTTGGTCCGGGCGTGGGCCTGCATGCGGTGGAGGTTCCCATCTGGTCTACGGCGCCTGGGCCCCGGCGACATCCCGCGTTGGGACGAAGCGTAGGGTGAACCAGGTGGGTGAGCGGCGGTGGCCTTTGCGGATCGGCTGGATCGGTCTGGGAGTCGTGAGCCTCGGCATCATGGGCTTCGGCGTAGTGATCGCCATCGCGCCGATGGGCGCCGACGAGTTGCTCTACCGCGCTGACGGAGTCGCCTCGATCGGACTGGGCCTGCTCGGCGGCCTCCTCGCGGTGATCCCGTACGCCGGCGCGAGCGCTGGGCATGGATCGCGCTCTGGTTCTACCCCGTTTTCTGGACCATCCATCTGGTCTTCGAACTGCCGCCGGGCAAGGACCACATCCACCAGGTCGTCTTCATTGCCCTCTCACTGCTTGAGCTGCTCCTGCCTGTGCGGGCATTCTTCCCACGAGGCCGAACTGTCGTCCGCTGAAGGATCCTCTTGCGAGCAGTGCCCGGCAAGCGGTGCGTACCCTGCCCCCGCCAGCCCTTTGCCGCTGATTGCGCTCGCTGCCATGATGAGGCCGGCGAAGGCATAGAAGTGCAGGCAGCCGAAGACGAGCCCGCTGACGAAGACCTGGAGGACTCGGCTGCGGCCGGCCGCGGCCAAGCGGTCCATCAGGACGCCGGAAGAGGGCCTCCTCGAAGACCCCAGCAACCACAGCGGCGAGGACCGCGAGGAGCTTCAGAGGGGAGATGAGGCCGACGGCGGCCTCCACCCTCGGATTCCCCCGACGGTGATGACGATGTAGCCGGCGGCGATGAGCACAGCCCCGACGAACGCCCATACCGGGGCGACTCCCGCCAGGACCAGCCCCACACGGGCCTCTGTGCCTACCCTCAGGACGAACGCGGCCGCCAGGGTCGCTGCCCCGAGGACCACGAGCGCCCGCGCGAGACGCCGGGCCGTGGCCGAGGGCCACCAGCGCCGCCGACCGACCGCCTCGCTGAGGCGCTGGCCGCGGATCTGCCACGCTCCGCGCGCGTTGTTGGGCTCGTGACGGGTGGTCGGATGAGGTCAGCGGGTGGCGGCGGGCTCGGGCTGCGGCGGCTCCTCCGTGCCGTGTCCAGCCGAGGCTGTGCCCAGCCGAGACGATGTGAAGAGGCGCCTCTCAGGTCGAGCCCCGGCTTGAGCGCCTGCCCTAATTAGCGGCGGATCCCTAGGACAAGGGTCCTTGTTCGGCGACCAGGCCGCTGTCGAGCAGGTTGAGCAGGAACCGGCACGGCCAGGGCTTCCCGCACCGCCTGCATGGGTCGCCGATGAAGGGGCCACTGGGGCCGTGCGCGTGGACGGCCGGTTCCCAGGTATCGACGGTGAAACGCTGCCTGGTCGTTCCGTGGGTCTTGGCGCGGGCGATCTGGCGGAGGATGTCCTCGTACACCGGCATGGCACGTTCGTGGTGGGTTTCGGCGCCCATGGGATCCCCCTCGAGGCTTCCGTCCGAGTGACAGCGGCTCTTCCGCACCGTCGCCGGCGGGCACTGGCCCGCCAGTGCGGTCGTTGCCCGATTCCGCGACTGCCAAACGTGCCGCGGGAGACGGTGCTCGAGCAGCCCGCGGGCCGATTCGCCCGTGGACCCAGGCATTCCTCGCGCCGGCGGTTCGACCCAAACCGTGATGACATTCTCTCGATAATCATTTGACTAGCTTGTCGCGCAGTGGGTAGGACGGTATTGGATCCGCTGGCTCTGGCGGAGGGTGGCGGGGTCGCGGGAGTTTCGTTCATGGGGGGCTTCCGCGGACCCGCCCCACGGGATCAATCCATGCCTACCGCGTCCGTGGCAACGATCGTCCTCCTCCGGGCTTGCGACCGGACGAGGACGCCGGGGGTCTTACGCGCCTTCGAGCGCGGCCGGCGACTGCCGCCGCGCTGTCGGTTCTCAGATCGAGCCGGTCATCACGTACCGATAGGGAGGCGCCGCCTTCTCCGAGTTGAGCCGCTCTATGGCGAGATCGCCCTTGCTCCCATCCGGGTACGCCCTCACCCACTGGGCAGTCCTCCCGTCGCGGTCCTTGGCCACGGCGTCCCAGCCTGCCGCCCGGGCCCGTCGGTCGAGGTCCGCGTACACGTCCGAGGCAGGTGCCGTGGAGGTGAAGTCGACCTCGTAGCTGGCTCCGAAGGTTCCGCCGGATCCGAAGACGACCGGGTCGTTGTGCGCAGGGGTCTTCTGCTCGCCGGTCTTGGTCGAGCCGGGAGGGAGCGAGGCGAAGACCGGGTCGCTGAGCAGGTTCGCCAGCGGGTGCGCGTCTGTGCTGCTCGGATCGGGCCGCTTGGACCTGAGCGTCATGTTCTGCCCCGGAGGGTCGGTCCTGGCCGGCTGCGTGCTCTGGCCGGAGCCGCATCCCGCGAGGACGACGCACCCCACCACGAGGGCAGAGACAGCCCTCAACGCGCGGATCCCGTCGACAAGCATCATGATGAGTCCCCCCTGCATTCCGACCAGCGCTGATCGGCACTTCCAGACGGAAGTGTAGGTGCCCGGGGCCAGCGTGTTGAGAGGCGCCGAAGGAGGCGATCGGCAGGGGTCGCGGCTGCTAGGGCAACTGGTCGGCGAGGTCTTCGATGGCCCAGGCTGGTTTGGCGCTCATCGCCCTTTCTTCCCCGACGTCGGCCGGGGAGGACAGCTTCGAGGACCTTCGCTGCCCCCATGGAACCGATACCGAGCCCTCGGTAGGTAGTCGGCGGTGCACGCCGCCGGCCCGTTGCGTACAGGCACCGTAGCCGGCCCGCCGCCGTCCGCGTACCCGTGTCCGCCGGCGCCCAGTAACGCACCAGTAACGCCCCGCGAATATCGGGTAAGGGCTACTGGTGAATCACTCCGATTGCGCAGCTTAGAGTCAAGCAACGGTCTCGAAAGTCAAGAAACGGCATCGCTCCGAGCATTTCCATTCGGACATTCCGTCCATGCCCGGAGGGCCGTTGGTCCGCGCTCTAATGATCTGGGGGATCCATGGCCTCGTTCTTCGACGACATTCTCACTGGCGTCGGAATTCTCCTTTTCGCCGCCGTTTCGTTCATCGGCTGGCGGATGATCTCGTATTGGAGGAGCTTCCTGCTCCACTGGAAGAAGTACCGGCGGCTCGAGTCCGTCACCACGGAGAATCTCCGTTCCGTGGCCGTGCCCTTCGTGAAGATCCAGATCACCACCCGAGGTGCTGCCGGCAGCTTCGAGGTCATCGAGCGGGGCATCGGCAACGTGATCGCGCTCGCGGACGAGGCCCCCGAGTTCTATGGGCGGTTCCTCTCCGTGGAGGTCGTCACCGAATCCGGGCCGCAGGGGGAGCGGCTCCTGCAGGCCTTCGCCCACGCCCCCGTGGAGGTCCACGTCCTCGTGGTCCCCGCCAGCTACTGCACGCCCGCGGGGACCCAGCTGAAGGCCCGCGGGCTGCACTACGCGGTCGAGCAGCGGCGCTCCGGGTGGAACAGGAAGTCGGGCAAAACCTTCGTGGTCCATTACGACGAGGAGAGCGTGATGGCCCCGTCCGAACTGCGCAAGCTGATCGGATGCCTGGCCGAAACCGAGCGCAGGATTCTCGAAGGCCCGATCTTCTATCCGCTCGATTACCTGCAGGCGTCCGCCCTGTGCCGGTCCATGGAGGCCAATCGGCCCATTGGGTGCTACGAATGCCGTCACGTGATGGAGGCGGGAACTCCATTCCACCTCCACGGATCGAATCTGGTGATCGAGGAATCCCTCGAGAATGAAATCGGCTGGGATATCGGATGCCTGGACGGCGAGCCGTTCATCGCCGAGGACTACGTGTTCGGCATGAAGGCATTCACCCGGTACGGAGGGGACATCTTCGGGTGGCACGGCTGCGTCATGCTGGAGCAACCGCCCTTTTCAGTACGCAGTGCCTTCAAGCAGCGGTACCGCTGGGTCTTCGGAGTGCTGCAGGGCCTCGCGGACCTCAAGCGCAGCAGCCGGTTCGGGGCGCTCTCCGCGACGACGAGATTCGCCCTGCTCTGGGGCACGCGCTACCGGATCGCCTCCTTTGCCATGGGATGCGTGGTCTCGGTCCTGTCCTTCGCTGTCCTTCCGGCCTTCCTCACGAAGACGGTCGCCTCGATTTACCTCAATCAGGCCGCGCCCCTGCCCGGGCCGGCCAGCGCGTGGCTCTCCCTGGTCGGGATGATGTGGATCGGCTCGGTCTTCGTCGGAGCGTGGCACAACCTCGCCGATTCCGGCCTGGACGGGTCCACCCGGAAGACCGAGATCGCCAGGGCCGTGGTGGCTGCTCCGATCGCGGGACTGATCGAGAGCTCCGCGGCGCTGTGGGCCGTGCTGGCCTGGGCCCGCGGGACACGGCGCGTCAGCTGGGTCCCCACCCCCAAAACCCTCGAGGCGGATGCCGCCCAGACCAGGAAAGGCTAGGCCATGAGCGCAACGACCCTCGTCGATGACAGGACCGCACCAGAGGGGCACGCCTCCACCCTCGCGGCGGACGGCACCGCCCCCCGGACGGGGGCCGTGCCCCGTGCGGAGGAGCCGGCGCCCGCCGTCGCCCGAGTCCGGTTCGCTGCCCTGACGGGCCGCCTCCTGATGGTCCTCGGGGCGCTGGCGGTCGTGACGGCGTACGTCCTCCTGCCGCTGGCGGCCGCCCTCCGCGCCGGCGCCGTCCTGGGCGGCATGGCGCTGGTCCTCGCCGCGGTCATCGTCGTGGAGGCCGCACTGGCGGTCGCCCTCATCGTCCTGAAGACCCAAGCGAGGCACTAGCATGCCGCCGAGCCTGCCCGTCCGCCTCAAGCTGGCGATGGCAGCGCTCGCACTGGCCGCCGGGATCATCGCGACGGTGGCCCACGGGCAGAGCGCCCCCGCGCCGCCGCAGAGCAGCCCCCAGACCTACTTCGGCGTCCAGCTGGACAGCGCGCGCGACACGGTGGGGGGCTACGCCGCCCGGCTGGGCCAGGCGCCCGCCCTCTACGGGTTCTACATCGACTTCCCCCTCCAGCCCGCAGACAAGGCGTCCATCGACGCCCAGGCGCACGAGCTCGCCCAGCGCCGCTCGTCGCTCATGCTGACGCTCGAACCGCGGGGAGGGCTCGGTGCGGTGACGCCAGCGGCGCTGGCAGAGCTCACCCGGTCGCTCCAGGCGTGGAACGGCCTCGGGGTGCCCGTCCTCGTCCGGTTCGGGCAGGAGATGAACGGCTCCTGGTACCCGTGGGGGCAGAGGCCGGCGGAGTACATCGAGAAGTTCCGGCAGGTTGCGGCCGCCGTCCACGGCTCCGCGGGCTCCGGGACGATCTGGGCCCCCAACGAGGGCGGCGGCTACCCCTTCGAGGGAGGAGCGTACGAGGCGAAACCCGGGACCGCAGACTTCACAGCCCTGGACACCGACAAGGACGGGCGCCTCACCCAGGAGGACGACCCGTACAGCCCCTACTGGCCCGGGGACGACGCCGTGGACTGGGTGGGCCTCTCCGTCTACCACTTCGGCACCGCCTACCCGTGGGGCAAGAACACGGTGCCCGAGCCGGGCAAGCTCATCGGGAAGATCACCGGCACCTATCGGAGCGCCTCTGTGGACGAAACCGCGGTGCCAGACTTCTACAGCCTCTACGCGGACGGGCACAGCAAGCCCTTCGCCATCTGCGAGACGGGCGCCTTCTACAACCTTTCACATCCCGACGGCGCCTCGGCCCTGAGCATCAAGAAGGCCTGGTGGGACCAGCTCTTCGAGCCGCAGCTGCGGGCGCGGTTCCCCCGGCTGAGGCTGGCCGTCTGGTTCGAGTGGATCAAGCAGGAGAACCAGCCCGGCAATCCGACGGTGGACTGGGCGGCCACCGAGGACGGCGCCACCGGCCAGGCCTTCCGCAGCGCTCTGCCGAGCAGCTTCGGGATGGCACCCGTGCCGTCAGCACCGGAGGCCGCCTTCGCCCGACCGGGCCCGTAGGCGCCAGCCCGCAGCGGGTTATGGGGTCAGCGGGCGCTCCAGCCGCCGTCGGCCACGAGGGAGGTGCCGGTCATCGACGCGGCCATGGGGCTGCAGAGGAAGGCGGCCATCTCGGCAATCTCCTCGGGCTCCACGAGCCGCTTGAGCGCCGCGGAGGCGAGCATCACGCCGCTGAGGACCTCGTCCTCGGAGATGTCATGGGCCGCGGCCTGCGCCTCGATCTGCTTGTCGACCAGCGGCGTGCGGACGTAGCCGGGGTTGACGCAGTTGGAGGTGACACCGTGGGCGGCCGCTTCGAGCGCCACGACCTTGGAGAGGCCCTCGAGGCCGTGCTTGGCCGCAACGTAGGCACTCTTGAACTCCGAGGCCCGCAGCCCGTGGACCGAGGAGATGTTGATGATCCGGCCCCAGCCGCGCTCGTACATGCCCGGCAGCGCGGCCTTGATTATGCGGAACGGCGCCTCGAGCATGATCCGCAGGATGAGCGAGAACTTCTCCTCGGGGAACTCGGCGATGGGGGCGACGTGCTGGATGCCGGCGCAGTTGACCACCACGTCCGCGTCCAGGTCGACGCGCCCGAGCGCGTCCAGGTCGGAGAGATCGACGACGTGGCTCGAGCCGCCGGTGATCCCGGTGACCTCCTCGAGCGCGGGGGCGGAGATGTCCAGGGCCTTCACGTGGGCCCCGGCGCGGGCCAGGCGCAGCGCGATGGCGCGGCCGATCCCGCTGCCGGCCCCGGTGACCAGGGCTGTGCGGCCGGCCAGGTCGAGGCGGACGACGTCCGAGAAGGGGGCGGGGGTCTGTGCGGTCATGCGGGGGTCCTCGTTCTGGGTGGTGTTCACGGGCTGGGAGGTGGTCACGGGCCGGGAAGCGGTCACGCGGCCAGGTAGTCGTGCACGAGCTCGGCGCGCGGCAGGGTGAGGTCGGTCAGGATGTGGCTCGCGGAGACGATCTCCCGCACCGGCAGGTCGGCGAGCGGCGCCATGGCGTGGGCGAAGAGCTCGAGCCGCGCCGGCCCCGTCCAGGCCCCGCGGATGGTGAGGTCCTCGATCTGGGTCTGCACGAGCTCGGCGATGCGGGGCGTGCCGTCGTAGCCGGGCATGAGCTTGAGCATCAGGGTCGGGACGGCGATCTCGGCCCCGGCCTCCTCGGGGTCCATGGGCGCGTGCTTGAAGCCCATCGTGGCCGTGGCCACGCGCAGGCTGCCGTAGTCGAGGGTTCCCACGAGCGTGTCCGAGTCGGTGAACAGGCGGGGCCTGCCGAGCTTCTTCGGGTAGGCGCTGCCCTCGCGGCCGAGGGAGATCGCCGGGCCGTTGTCGAGGTACATGCTGTGGATGTAGTCCACGTCCCGGCCCTCGTGCCGCACCCGCAGGACCTGTCCCGACTCGGTGTAGTCGCCGAGCCCCGAGCTGTCCGGCATGCGGATCACCTCGAAGCGGACCAGCGGGTCCGCGACCTCGAGCGGCTCGGGCACGATCGCCCGAAGGGCCTCCGGGTCCGTGCGATAGGTGATGTTCAGGTACTCCCGGCTGACGAACCGGTAGGGGCCCTGGGGATAGGCCGGGCCGCCCAGGGGAGTGGTGGTGGAGCGGAGCACATCGTTGCTGAGCACGGAGGCATACGGCTTTCCGGCGTGCGTCCTCTGCGGATCCGGGGCGGCCCGCACGCCGTGATGCCCTCCGGTCCAATGCCGGATCGACGCTAGGCTTCCCAGACCTCGGAGTGAAATGCCGTTCCCGTCCGATTCATACAATAAGTGCATGGATCCTGGCCTGCGCGACCTGAGACTCTTCATGGCCCTGGCCGAGGAGGGGCACTTCACGCGGGCCGCCGCCCTCGAGGGTGTCAGCCAGCCGTCGCTCACCCGCGCCGTCGCCCGGATCGAGCGCTCCCTCGGGGCGCGCCTCGTGGACCGGACCACCCGCAGCGTGGCGCTCACGACGGCGGGGGACCGGCTCCGCGGCGAGCTCGCCGCGGTCCTGCCGCGCCTCGATGCGGCGCTGCGGGCGGTGAAGGAGGCGGACGTCCTCCGGCTCGGGTTCACCTGGCTGCTGCCCAGCGAGCTCGCCCGGCACCTGATCGACGGGCTCGCCGCGGCGACGGGAGCGCAGGTGCAGCTCGTGCGCCGGGACGACCGGTGGGGCGGGGTCGCGGACGGCAGCACGGACGCGGCGATCGTGTACGGCGGGACCGGGACGCTCCCGTCGCTGCGCACCGTGGAGCTGGCTACGGAGGCCCGCGTGGTCGCCGTCGCCCGCGAGCACCCCCTCGCCCGGCGGCGCCGGCTGCGGTGGGCGGAACTGCCCGCCTACCCGCTCGTGGTCAATGCCGTCAGCGGCACCGTGGGGCCGGAGATGTGGCCCGCCGGCCAGCGGCCCGAGGTGGCGGTCAGCAGCCGCAACTACGACGAGTGGATCGAGATGGTCGCGGCCGGGCGCGGCATCGGTGTCCTGCCCGCCACGGCACGCCAGCACCCCCACCCGGACGTGCGGTACATCGCCGTGGCGGACTCGCCGGAGGTCTCCCTCGAGCTCGTCCTGCCGGCCCACGGCGCGCACCCGCTCGCGCAGGCCCTCGAACGGTACGTGCGCGAGGCCGAGGACCTGGGCGGCCCGCGGGGCTGAGCCGTTCCGGAGCCGGCCGTGCACGACGGCGGCGGGTCAGTCCGCGGGGCAGCCCGCCTCGATGAGGCGCCAGGCCAGGTCGAGGGCGCGGCCGCCGTAGGCCGCGCCGTCGAGGACGGCGGCCGTGGCGTAGGCGCCGTTGAGGACGATCAGCAGATCGTCGGCGAGCCGGTCGGGCTCGGACGCCCCCGCCTCGGCTGCGAGGGAGCGGAACCAGTCCCGCACCTGCTGCTTGTGCGCCACCGCCGTCAGGTGCGCCGGGTGGCCGCCGTCGGGGAACTCGGTGTTGGTGTTCAGCATGGGGCAGCCGCGGTACCCGGCCCCCGCGGTGTCCTCGGCGAGGACCTCGAAGACCGCGAGCAGCTTGTGCCGCGGATCGGGGTGCTCGCTCGCCGCCTGTTCCATGCGCTCGAACCAGGCGTCGGCGCGGCCCTCCACGTAGGCGGTGGCGAGGGCGTCCTTCGTGGGGAACTGGCGGTAGACCGTGGCGTTGCCGACCCCGCACTCCTTCACCACCGCGTCCATCCCGACTGCCCGGATGCCCTGCCGGTAGAACAGGCGCGTGGCCACGTCGAGGATGTTGCGCCGGTTCTCCTCGGCCGTCCTGCGAGCCATCCGGGCCCACCTCGCTTTCATCTCGTCCCGCGATTCCGGCTTCCAGTTTGACAGACGGAACGATCCGTCACAATCTTGGAACGGAACGATCCGTCACATCCACGCCGAACACCTTGGAGGCTGCCATGAGCGCCCAGAACCTTGCCGGCCAGCACGTCGTCGTCATCGGCGGCACCTCGGGGATCGGCCGCGCCGTCGTCGAGCATTCCCTCGCCGCCGGCGCCCGCGTCACCGCCGCCGCCCGCACCACGGAGGGCGTGGGCCTGCCCGCCAGCGCCGCGCTCGAGGGCGTCGACCTGACCTCGGGCAGCTCGGTCGAGTCCCTCTTCGGCCGGATCGGCGCGTTCGACCACCTCGTCCTCTCGGCCGGCCCCGGCGCGATGGGCACCGTCCGCGACCTGCCCGCCGAGGCCGCCCGGCCCTACATGGACACCAAGTTCTGGGGCTACTACGAGGCCGTGCGGGCCGCCGCCGGCCGGATCGCCCCGGAAGGCTCGATCACGCTGGTCGGGGGAGCGGCGAGCCGCAAGCACGCCCCCGGCCGGCCCATGATGGCGGCCATCAACGCGGCCCTCGAGGCGTTCGGCAAGGCCAACGCCGTGGACCTCGCCCCCATCCGGGTCAACGTCATCGCCCCCGGACTGGTCGACACCCCCGCCTACGCCGGGATGCCCGCGGACATGCGCCAGGGCATGCTCGACGGCTACGCCGCCAGCGTCCCCGCGGGGCGCGCCGGCCTCCCCGAGGACGTGGCCGCGGCGGCCCTGTTCCTCATGGCCAACACGTTCGTGACCGGCGCGGTCCTTGACGTCGACGGCGGCGCGCAGGTCAGCTAGAAGCCCCCACCTTCCACAGCCCAGAAACCTCCTCCGAAGGGACACCTCATGGACATCGCAGTCCTCGGCACCGGCATCGTGGGGCGCACGCTCGCCGCGCGCTTCGCCGAGCTCGGACACACCGTCACGATCGGCACGCGCGACCCGAAGGACACGCTCGCCCGCACCGGCGAGGGCGAGTTCGGCGACTGGGCGGCGCGGAACCGCGCCGTGGGCGTCGCCACGTTCGCCGACGCCGCCGCTGCCGCCCGCCTGGTGGTCAACGCCAGCAACGGGGCGGCCTCCCTCGACGTCCTCGAGCTCGCCGGGGCGCACCAGCTCGCGGGCAAGGTCCTCATGGACGTCGCCAACCCCCTGGACTTCAGCCACGGCATGCCGCCCACCCTGTTCGTCAAGGACACCGACTCGCTCGGCGAGCAGATCCAGCGCGCCTACCCCGCGGCCCACGTGGTGAAGACCCTCAACACCGTCAACGCCTCGCTCATGGCCCACCCCGAGCAGCTCCCCGAGCCGGGCACCGTGTTCGTCGCCGGGAACGACGCCGGGGCGAAGGCCGCCGTGGCCGGCCTCCTGGCCGAGCTGGGCCACCGCGACGTGATCGACCTCGGCGACATCACCGCCGCCCGCGGCACCGAGATGATGCTCCCGGTCTGGCTCCGGCTCTGGGGCGCCCTGGGCGGCCCGGCCTTCAACTTCAAGATCGTCCGCTGAGCGTGGGAGGGGCAGAAGGGACGAGGCGCGGCGCCGCGGTCCCCTCGGTGTCAGCCCAGGACCGCGACCTCCACCGTGGCCAGGACGACTGAGGGGTCCGCGAAGAGCTCGATCTCGGTGTCCGACCCGTGGGGGAAGACGAGGTCCGTGATGGTGGCCAGGCCGCCCTGGATGAAGACCTCGAGGGAGCAGGCGTCGATGTAGACCTCGAGGTCCATCCGCTCGCCAGCCTCGAGCGGAGCGCGTTCGATGGAGGGGAAGTCCTGGTGGAAGTCCACCCGCCCCGAACCGCGGCGATCGAGCCGGATCTCACCCGCCGCAGGGTCCACGGTCAGTCGCGCGCCCTCAGCGCCGGGGCCTCCGATCCGCAGTCCGAACGATCCGGCCGCTGGGGCGGTGGCGCTGATGCTCACGCGGTGGACCTTCCCGTGGGCGGGCGTTGCGAGGGCGGCGCGTCGGCCCGATCCGGCGGCGCCGAGGACCTCCGTGGCATCGGTGGTCTGGGCTGCTGGCGGGACGATGGGGGTCTGGATGAGGCGGGGATGCCCATTGACCGTCCGCACCGTGATCTCCCGGGGAAGCGACATGGCGCTCCGCCAGACGCCTGTGGGCGTCGCGGCCGCATAGTCCCAGTTGTTCATCCAGCCCATCATGACGCGGCGGTGCGGGAGGCCGCCGAAGGAGACAGCCGCGTAGTAGTCGCGGCCCCAGTCGAGCCAGGAGCCCCGCAGTGACGGCTCGCGGGGAGGCGCCGTGGAGGGCTGCGTGGACTGTTCAGTGAAGCGCACGCCGTCGAAAGACCCAAGGAAGTACCGGGTGCCGGAGCCGCCGGCCACCCCGCCGGGATTGACGCTGACGATGAGCGCCCACACGGTGCGCTCGGGGTCGCCGTCAAGGGGCAGTTCGAACAGGTCGGGACATTCCCAGACGCTCTCAGGAGGTCCGTCTGCTGCGAAGTCGCTGAGGTACTCCCAGTGGATGAGGTCGGCCGACTTGTACAGGAGCACGCGCTGCTCTGCGGCCTCGACGGCGGCCATGACCCAGTAGGCCCCGGCAGGACCCTCGTACCAGAAGACTTTGGGGTCGCGGAAGTCTGAGGAGCCGCGGTCCAGCACCGGGTTGCCGGCGTACTTGGTCCAGGTCCGTCCTTCGTCGAGGCTGTAGGCGAGGGACTGGGCCTGGATGCCGGGGCGGGACGACTCCTTGCCGTAGGCGCTGGTGTAGACGGCGACCATGGGTGCTGCAGAGCCATCGCCGAATCCCGAGGTGTTGCGTTCGTCCACCACAGCGCTTCCGGAGAAGATGGCTTCTTCGTCGTCGCAGGGGATCGCCACGGGCTGCTCGGCCCAGGTGTGCAGGTCGGTGGAGGTTGCGTGGCCCCAGGACATGTTGCCCCAGTCCGCACCGAAGGGATTGTGCTGGTAGAAGAGGTGGTACACGCCGCGGTGGAAGATGAGGCCGTTCGGATCGTTCATCCAATTCCTGGCCGGCGTGTAGTGCAGACGCGGACGGTAGCGGTCGCGCGTGGGCGCGGAGGCGATCGAAGTCATGATGGGTCAGTTCTGTAGCAGGGTGTGCGACGGGGACACGGATCCGGCGGCCATCTCGGCGAGGAGCGGTGGCTCGGCACCGGTGCGGGAGACCGTGATGGCGGCTGCACGGGCGGCGAAGGCTCCGGCCGAGGCGAGCGCGGCGTCGCTGAGCGTGTCGAGGAGCGGGCGCCCCGGGCCGAGCAGGGCGAAGAGGAGGGCCGCCATGAAGCTGTCGCCCGCGCCTACGGTGTCCGCGACCGTGGCAGGCACCGCGGCGGCGTCGGCCGTTCCCCGCGGTGACGCCAGCAGCGAACCGGCGGCGCCGGCGGTGAGCGCGACCACCCGTGGCCCGAGCGCGGCGATGGTGCCCAGCGCCTCGCGGGCCGGGAGCCCCGGGTACAGGAAACCGGCGTCATCGTCGCTGAGCTTGACGATGTCGGCGAGGGCCGCAAGCCGCTCGAAGCGCTCCTGGGCCTCGCGCTGATCGCCGACGAGGCCGGGACGGATGTTGGGATCGAAGCTCACCGTCGCTCCGGCGGGCAGTGCCCTGACGATCTCCTCGACCCTTTGGGCGCCTGGTGCGAGGAACGCCGCCACCGACCCGATGTGGACATGGTCGGCGACGGGAAGCCGGATCTCCGCGGGGAGCGCCCAGGCGAGGTCGAACGCGTAGCGGGCGGCGCCGTCGTCCGCGATGTACGCCGAGGCAGTCGAGGTGGCGGGGGCCGACCAGGACTCGGCCAGGACTGCCACTCCGGCCCCGGCGAGGTGGTCCGCGACGGCCTGCCCACGCCGATCCGTGCCCAGCGCCGTCAGAAACGATGTCCGGACCCCGAGCCGTGCGAGGCCGAGGGCGACGTTCGCCGGCGAACCGCCGGGGTGCTCCTCGGTGCCCGACGGCGCGTGGATGATGTCGACGAGGCTCTCTCCGATGACAAGGACGTTCATCCCTTGACCCCGCTGGCGGCAATGCTGTTCACGAAGGCGCGCTGGAAGGCCACGAACAGCGCCACCACCGGGAGCGTGATGATCGAGGTGTACGCCATGACCTGGCCCCAGGAGACGTTGAGCTGGAAGAAGTACTGCACCCCGATCATCACGGGGCGGAGCTCCTCACTCTGCACCACCATGAGGGGCCACAGGTACGAGTTCCACGCCGGGAGGAACGTCAGGATGGCCACCGTGGCGATCGCCGGCCCGGAGAGCGGCATGACCACCCGGCGGTAGATCGTGAACCAGCCTGCGCCGTCCATGCGGGCCGCCTCGTCGAGTTCCTTCGGGATGGACTCGAAGTACTGGTGGAAGAGGTAGATGGAGAAGGCGTTGGCGACGAAGGGGAGGATCTGCACGCGGTAGGTGTCGAGCCAGCCGGTGGTGAGGGTGAGGTTGAATCCGTCGAGCTGGAGCCAGGGGAGCTGGTTGACCCACCACACGAGCGGCAGGGCGAGGGTTTCGAAGGGCACGATGAGCGTGGCGATGATGAGGGTGAGGATGATCGCCCTTCCGCGGACCCGCATGCGGGACAGCGCGAACGCGGCCATCGAGTTGATGAGCACCCCGAGCACCACCGTCACCACGGAGATGCCTATCGAGTTGACCAGGAAGCGCGCGGCGGGGACCCGGTCGAAGACTGCCGAGTAGTTGTCGAGCGAAAGGTGGCCCACTGGCAGGAACGCCGCGATCGAGGACAGGTCGCCGAAGATCTGCTGGTCGGGTTTGAGCGAGGACACGAACATGAACAGCAGCGGGAAGCTGAAGACGATGCCGAGGGCGATGCGGACGAGCCACCCGCCGAGGCCTGTTCCGGGTCGCAGTCCGCGGGTTGCGGGCTTGCGGAGGCGGAGTGGGGCCAGCGCGGAGCGGGCAGGGGGCTGGACGGTGGCCATGGTCAGGACTTCTCTCGGGTGAGGTAGCGCTGGACGCCGGAGACGAGGAGCACCAGGACGAAGAAGACGAGCGAGATCGCCGAGGCGTAGGACGTCTCCTGCTGCTGGAACCCGGTCTGGACGGCCTGGTAGACGATCGTGCTCGTCGATTCCAGGGGCCCGCCCTGGGTCATGACGTTGACCTGCGTGAAGAGGCTGAGCGCTTGGATCGTGATGGTGATGAGGATCAGGTTCCGGGTGGGGCGCAGGCTGGGCCAGGTGATGTACCGGAACCGCTGCCACCCGCCCACGCCGTCGATCGCCGCGGCCTCGTAGAGGTCCGCCGGGATGGTCTGCAGGCCTGAGAGCCAGATGATCATATGGAAGCCGGCGGCCTGCCAGACCGACATCAGGATGATGGCGGGCATGGCCGTGGCGGTGTTGTTGAGCCAGTCCGGGCCGTGGACCAGCCCGAAGGTGGCCCTGTCGATGATCTCGTTCAGCAGGCCGTCCTGGCGGTAGATGAAGAGCCACAGGAGCGAGACGACGACCATCGAGGTCACCACGGGCAGGAAGTACAGGGTGCGGAAGAAGTTGACGCCGCGCACCTTCACATTGACCAGGAGCGCCATCGCGAGGGCAAGGCCGGACTGCACCGGCACGACGACGACCGCGAAGTAGGCGACGTTGGCCAGCGAGTGCCAGAACGTCTCGTCCTGGAAGAGGCGCACGAAGTTGTCCAGGCCCACGAACGATGGCGCGTACGGGGCCAGGAGCCGCGCGTTCGTGAAGGCGAGCCCGAAGGCGAGCAGCGCCGGGACGAAGACGAAGACGATCAGGAGGAGGACGGCGGGCCCCAGCATGGCCCACCCGACGCGCTCCTCCCGGCGGCGGCTGCGGCCAATGCTGCGGGAGCGGGCCCTGGCGTCCTGGACCTGTCCAGGCGGGGAAGGCTTGCGGGATCCGGACCGGTGAGGGACGCGGTCGAGAAGGTGGTTGGCAGTCATGGGAGTTCCAGTCGTGACGAGTTGCGAGCAGGGAGGCCCAGGGGGGGCCGCCGTGGGCGGCGCCCCCTGGTGGTCAGCTCTTGTAGCCGTTGTTGGACTTGATGTTGTCGTTGATGTCCTTGGTGGCCTTGTCCAGCGCGGACTTGGGGTCACCGCCGGAGAGGATGTCCTGGACGGTCTTGCCGAACTCAGTCGCGATGTACGGGTAGGCCGGCGTCTCGGGGCGCATCACGGCGTAGCTCTTGGAGAACTGGCGGAAGATGCTGTCTTCCCCGCCTGGCGCGTACGCCGGATCGAGCGCCGAGGCTTCCTCGGTCGCGGGGATGGTCCCGGTGGCCTGGGCGACCTTGGCGATGTTCTCGGGCTTGAGCATGAAGGACAGGAAGTCCATCGCGGCCTGCGAGTTCTGGCAGCCAGTCGTGACGCCCCACTGCCAGGAACCGCCGCCCACCTTCGGGCCCGTGCCGAGATCCGGCGGCGGGAGCACCACAAGGTCCTTCCCGAGGGCCTTGCGCGCCTGGTCGGCAGCCCACGAGCCGGTATAGAGGATCGCGCTCTTGCCGTTGAGGAAGTCCTTCGTCGGGTCCTGGCCGCTCTTCTGTGCCATGTAGCCGCTGCTGACGAGGCCGTGGAACCACTGGGCCCACGCGACTGCCTTGTCGCCATTCAGGGCGCCATCCGCGCTCTGGTAGTCGGTGCGGTTGACGAGGTCTCCGCCGAACGACTGAAGGAACGGCGAGTAGGCGTAGGGGAGCCACTCGCCGGTGCCTCCCGTGCCGAGGTCGAGCGGGTGGTCCCACTTGCCGAGCTTCTTCAGCGAGGCGAGTGCCGCGCTGAACTCGTCCTTGGTCCAGGGCTTGTCCGTCGTCGGGACACGCACTCCGGCAGCCTTGAGGTCCGAGGCGCGGGCGAGCATCGCCAGCGAGACATCGTAGAGGCCCACCGAGTAGGTCTGCCCGCTCCACTTGCCGACGGTCGATGGCAGGTTCTTGGACAGGTCGGCGCTCAGGTTGAGCGGCTGCAGGTACTTCGACCAGGCCCAGTTGGGGACGTTGGGCTCGTCGATGTCCAGAAGGCAGGGCAGCTTGTGGGCGGCGGCGGCAGCCGTCACCGAGTTGTTGTACGAGTCCTGGGGAAATGCCTGGACCTTGATCTGGACCTTGCTCTGGCTCTTGTTGAACGCGTCGACGATCGACTGGTCGGCCGCGAGCTCGGCAGCATTGCCCGCGTTGTGGGTCCAGAGGGTGAGCGTGCCGTTGGCTCCATCGCCAGAGCCGGTGGTGCTCTTGCCGCACGCGGCCAGGCTTCCGCCGATCGCGGCCGCCGCTACACTGGCAGCGAGGAGCCGCCTGAGCGCTGTCTTCATGCGCTTTTTCCTTTTCGATTCCGTGGATGGATGGGAAGGGGAGGGATGGTTCCGACCGGGGTGCGGCTGTTGCAGCAGCCGCACCCCGACTGGGTGAACCGGCTGGGACCTAGGAAGAGGCCTCGGGGCCGGGCGAGCTCGAGTTGGGCGGGGCCACCGACCCTCGCCGGACAATCGGACATTCGAAGTCGAGATGGACCGGTTCGCCGGCCTCCTCGGGATGCTCGATCTCGTCCAGGAGACGGGTGACGGCCCAGCGTCCCATCTCGTAGTGCGGAAGGGCTACGGAGGTCAGGCCCGGCCACAGCCCGTCGGCGATGATCTCGAAGTTGTCGATGCTCACCACCGAGAGGTCCTCTGGGATCCGCAGTCCCAGCCGGGCTGCGACCTCGTAGGCGCCGAAGGCCTGCCGGTCGTGGAAGCAGAACAGCGCTGTGGGCGGTTCAGCAAGCCCGAGAAGCTTCTCGGCACCGGCCCGGCCGCCGGGCACCTCGGGGGCCTGGCGCGTCACGAGATCCGGGTCGAACCCGATCCCCGCGGCGGCGAGCGCCGCGCGGTACCCTTCGAGGCGCCCGAATGCCGCCGGGATGTCGTCGCTGTTGTTGATGAAGCCGATCCGCCGGTGGCCGGCATCGATCAGCTCCTGGACGGCGGTGCGGGCCGCGCCGACTTCGTCGGGCACGACCGAGGAGAGCGTGCCCTCGGGGTCGAAGGCATCCAGCAGCACCGCCGGAATCCCCGCCACGGCGGCGGGAACACTGGCCTCCTGGTGGTACATCTTCGCGATGACGATTCCGTCCACCTGATGCTGGAGCAGGGTGTTGACCTGCTTCTCCTCCAGCTCCGGGTTCCGGCCGCTGTCGACGAGCATGAGAAGCCATCCCCGCTCGTAGGCGGCGTCCTGGGCGCCCAGAACCAGTTCCCCTGCGAAGGGTGTGCTCGCGATCTCGTCACTGACGAAGCCCAGCAGCTGGGACCGCTGGTTGCGCAGGGCGACGGCGATCCGGTTCGGCGCATAGCCCAGGCGTGCCGCAACCTGCTGGACGTGCTCGCGGGTTTCGGGGTTCACACGGGACTGGTGCGTCTCGCTGAGCGCGTGCGAGACGGTCGTGACGGACACGCCAGCTGCCCTCGACACGTCGCGGATTCCGACCTTGGCCATCGCTTCCACCTCGCTTCCAAAACGTTTTGTATGTTGTGCATCACAGTCTGGGGCAAACCGTTTTGCATTGTCAAGAGGGATGTCGGGGCGGCAATTACATCATGAACTTGCATCCTAATTCTGGGTAAGGTTAGGTTTACCTTGCTCGGGGTGCCCGGGCGTCCGATCCCGACCCGCCGAGGTGACCCTTGCCTGCAGCTGCGCCGCCCAGCACGATGTCCGACGCCGTCGCCGCCTACCACGCTTACGTCGCCGCGCGCCTGAAGGAGCTGCGCGCGCAGGCCACGGCGCTGCGGGCCCAGATTGCGAACGCGGACCTCGGCGCCGCCAGGGCGACCTGGCTCGAGGCCCAGCAGACGTGGCAGCGGGTGGGCGCCGCCTACGGCAGCTTCGGCGACCTCGGCAACGCCATCGCCCCCAGGTCGCGAGGACTCCAGGGAGGCGCGGCGAGCCCTCAGTTCAAGGGGCTGCGGCGCATCGAATACGGCCTCTGGCACGGCCAGGGCCCCGGCGAGCTCGTGCCCGTCGTGGCGACGCTGCTGGCCGACCTCGATGCCCTCGAGGCCCACCTTCCGGAGACCGCCGTGGACCCGGCGGACATGCCGCTGCGGCTCCACGAGATCCTCGAGGACTCGGTGCGGGACCACCTTTCGGGCCTCGGGGACCAAGGCTCCGGCATGGCACTGGCCCTGACCCGAGCCGACGTCGAGGCCACCCAGGAGGTCCTCGCCACCCTCCGTGGCCTCCTCGAGCGCCTCAGGGCCGGGTACCCCGCGACCCTCGACCAGCAGCTGGTCTCCCTGGGCGCCGCGATCGACGCCACCAAGTCCGGCGGCGCCTGGACCCCCTACAGCCAGGTCCCGCTGGCGCAGCGGCAGCGGGTCAACGGCGCGATCGGCCACGCCCTCGAGTCGCTCGCCCTGGCCCCAGCGCTGTTCTCGACCGACGACTGACCCGGCATCGACGACCGAGCCGGCCACCCGCCGTCGGCCGTCCCCGCCCCTAGCGAAAGAATCACCGTGGACCTCCAACGCCGCACCTTCCTCGTCGGAGCCGGGGGAGCGGCCGCAGCCGGGATGCTCGCCTCCTGCGCCGCCCCCACAGCCGCCGCGCAGGTGCCCTCCGACACCGTGGACTTCCACGGCGACCACCAGGCCGGGATCTACCGGCCCGCCGCGCAGCAGCAGGCCTCCTGCTTCGCCGCGTTCCGCGTACTCGCTGCCGACCGGGCCGAGCTCACGGCGCTCCTGCAGCGGCTCACCGTCAAAGCGCGCCTCCTGGGCGGCGGCCACAAGGCGGCCGATACGCTCCCCGCGGTCGAGCAGACCGGCGTCGACGGGGCCCCGCCGGTCAACTCCGGTGTCATGGGGGAGGACGTCCCCGCGGCGAACTTCACCCTCACGCTCGGGCTCGCCAGCAGCCTCTTCGACAACCCGGCCTACGGGCTCGCGTCCAAGAAGCCCCGGGGCCTGACCGAGATGAAGGTCTTCCCCAACGACGCCATCGACGAGGCGTGGACCGGAGGCGACCTGATCCTCCAGCTGTGCGCCGACTCGGCGGACATGGTCCACTACGCGCTGCGGGACATCATGAAGGCCACCCGCGGGCAGCTGCAGCTGCAGTGGAAGGTCAACGGCTTCCACAGCGCGCCCCGGCCCGCCGGGGCGCCGCGCAACCTCTTCGGCTACAAGGACGGGATCGTCAACCCCGCCGAGGCCGAGCAGCTCGTCTGGGTCCGCGGCGGCACCGGGCAGCCCGCCTGGGCCGAGGGCGGCACGTTCATGGTGGTCAGGATCATCCGCATGCTCGTGGAGTTCTGGGACCGCGTGGGCCTGGGCGAACAGGACGGCATGATCGGCCGGCACCGCGCTTCGGGCGCACCCCTGGGCCAGCAGAACGAGACCGACACGCCCGACTACGCCTCCGACCCCGACGGGAAGACGATCCCCCGCGACGCCCACATCCGCCTCGCCAACCCGCGCACCCCGGAGACCGCGGGCTCCCGGATGCTGCGCCGCGGCTACAACTACGAGATGGGGATCGACCTCAACGGCAACATGCAGGCCGGCCTGATCTTCGCGAGCTTCCAACAGGACATCCAGGCCCAGTTCGAGGCCACGCAGACCCGCCTCATCGACGAGCCGATGACCGACTACATCCAGCCCTTCGGCGGCGGCTACTTCTTCGTTCCCCCGGGCGTGAAGGACGGCGACGGGTACCTCGGGGAGGGGCTCTTCGCCTGACGGCGGCCCTGCCGCGGCGCGGCGGGGGCCGTCAGGCGAGGACGGCGTCCACCAGGGGGATCAGCTCGGCAGCCGAATCGGCCGTGACATTCGCACCGGTCTTGATGGCGGTGGCACCGAGATTGCCCTTGACCCCCGTGACCGTCAGTGTGGTCTGCTTCTGCCCGCTGGGCAGCGTCTGGATGATCAGCGACCCCACCGAACGGTCCCCGTGGGTCGCCTCGGTGAGCCGCCGGACCTGGGTGATGACCGTCTGGCCGCTGATGTCCATCCTGAAGGTCGAGCACTGCCCCAGCGCGTCGGCCGACTGCTTCGTCTGGCCGGCCAGCTGCGCGGGGTCCTTGGCGGACACGGCCGTTATGACGGTCACTGTGTGGTCCGCGACGGAGATACTCTGGCCGGCCGCGTAGGTCGCCCCCTCCGGGATCTGGGCGGTGCTGTTGGCGAGCGCCGCGCAGACAGAGGGCGTGATCACGGCGGCCTTGATCGCCTGCTTCGCGACGATCATGCCCTGGTTGATCTGGGCAGCGGGGATCACCGTCAGCGCGCGGCCCTGGCTGTCCTTCAGCCCCTCGATGACCGTGGCGAGTTCCTCGTTCGTGTACGCCTTCGTAGTGGGCGTCGGTGTCGGTGTCGGGGTTGGGGTGGGCGCGGGGGCCGCGGGCGCCGACGACGCCGACGCTGATGACGGCAGGGCCGTGCTTGCGGACGTCGCGGTTGCCCCTCCGCATCCGGTGAGCGCAGCGGCAGCCGATACCAGGATCGCGACAGGCGCGAGCATTCTTTTCATGTGTTTCCCCCAATTTCTGTCGAAGAGCGGTGTTTCTGCAGAAGCTCTGTGGCTACGAGACGGTGATGGACCCGTTGGCGTAGGTGATTTTGCCGCCCTGGAAGTTCTGGGCTGTGCCGTTGGGAACGGAGTAGATGTTGCTGGTCGGGTAGCCGAGGCGGCCGTTCTCGAAGCCGAGCTGGCCGTACCGGGTGCGGATCGGTCCGGAGGACGCGTGGGCGCCCGTGGCCGGGGACCAGACGATCGCCCCGCCTTGGTACATCTGGTAGACGCCGCCGCCCTTGAGACCGCCGATCTCGTCGCTGGTGGGGTAGCCCATGATGCCGGTCTCGTAGCCGAGCTGGCTGTAGCGGGTGCGGATGGCGCCGGTGGATTCGTGGGCGCCGGTGGCGGGGGACCAGACGATGGCCCCGCCCTGGTACATCTGGTAGACACCGCCGCTCCACAGGCCGCCTGTCTCCTCGCCGGTGGGGTAGCCCATGGTCCCGTTCTCGTACCCGAGGCGGCCCCACTCGGTGCGGATTCCCCCGAGGGACGCATGCGCTCCGGTGGCGGACCAGACGATGGCTCCGCCCTGGTACAGCTGGTAGATGCCGCCGTCCTTGAGCCCTCCGGCCTCGTCGCTGGTGGGATAGCCGAGGACGCCGTTCTCGTAGCCGAGTTGGGCGTAGCGGGCGCGGATGGCGCCGGTGGAGGTGTGGGCGCCGGTGGCGGGCGACCAGACGATGGCCCCGCCCTCGTACAGCTGGTACACGCCCCCGTCCTTGAGTCCGCTGACCTCGTCGGTGGTGGGGTAGCCGAGGACGCCGCTCTCAGGGAAGCGGATGCCGCCGGACTCTGGGGTGACCGCGAGCCATTCGCTGCGGATCGCACCGCGCGAGGCAATCAGGCTCTTAGTGCCTCTGTAGAGTCCGTAGAAGACGGCGCCGCGCTGGTAGGTGCGGGACTCCCAGCCGTCGGCGGCGATGCTGACGGGGCCCGTGGAGGCGCCGAGCCCCCAGGCGGCCGCCTTCGTGTCCATGGCCTGGCCGTCGTTCGGCGGCAGGACGGTGAAGGGCACGGCCGCTTGGCTGTAGCGGCCGATGGCGTGCAGTCGGGCCGGGCCGATGGGCAGGTCCCGGGGGAGGACATCGGTGGTGTAGGTGAAGGTGCCGTCGGCACGCGCGGTGACCTCGCCGAGCACTAGGCCGTAGGCCGAGGTCTCGGCTTCGAGGTCGACGGAGATTGGCTCTCCGGCTTGGAAGCCCCTGCCTGTCACAGCGAGGGTCGAGCCGAACCCTCCCGAGGTGGGCGAGGAGCTCAGCTCGGCGGTCACGTTCAGGATCACGGTCCGTGTGAGGCTCCCGGGCGAGTTGACCGTCACCCGGTGGTGTCCTTGGTAGGCATTGGCGGGAATGGTGATGTCGGCGGCGAACGTGCCGTCCGCACGCACAGTCGGCGAGCCGACGGGGACGGTGTTCGAGGGGGTGGTGTCGAAGGTGATGGTCGCAGCTGACCCGGGGACGTAGCCGGTGCCGGTCAGGGTGACCGTCGCGCCGGCGGGCGCCCCGTACGGATCGGGCAGGGTGGAGAGGGCCAGCGTGGGTGCCGGGTAGGGCTGGCACGAGGCAGGGAGCGCGCCCTGGTAGTCCGGCACAATCGCGGGGCCGTAGAGGTAGGTGGGGTCGCCGAGGCGGACCAGCCCGGTCGCATCCGTCAGGCCCGCATCGGGGTCGCTCAGCGTGGCGGCTACGGCCAGGCCGGACAGCTGGCAGGAGTAGTCCAGGGTCCAGTCGCCGTAGGTGCGGGTGCGTGCTCCCGTTACGCCGGTGATCGGACTGCCGGCGGAGTCGTGGCACGTCGTCGCCGTGTCGCTGACCGTCGTTGTCGGCCATTGCGACAGCGGCGGCGAGGCGTACGTCGAGGCTCCGATCGTCGTGTTCACCACGCCGTTGGGGTGGTAGCTGACGGAGATGGGGACGCAGCGCGGATCCGTGTAGGTGACGGTGGCACCGAGCGTTACGTGGTACGGGATGGTTCCGGAGCCGTTGGTACTGCCGGGAGAGAGAGTGCCCGTGATGATCCACCAGCTGGGGACGGGATCGGCTGCCGAAGCCGGCGCGGCACCGCCGAGGAGTCCGGCGCCCAGAAGCGCGATTCCAGCGAGCACGGCAAAAAGTGCGCGAATGCGCGCTGACATCGTTTTCAAGAGTCCCCCAGAGCCCCAAGCCGGATCAGTGCGATAAGACCGGCTGGGTAAACGTTAGCCGCCCGAGGTCCAGCCGACAATGCCGCAAATTTCCGCTCGCGAGGTCCTTGCGCCTCGCCAGGGAACGTTAGGCTGACGCTCATCAGAGATGGGGGATCTGTGGCACGCACTCGCAGAGGCACACTCATGGAGAAGGCCAGATCCTTCCCGCGGGGGTCCTCGTCACTATGAAGCAGATGAGACTGCGCTACGCCGGAATATGCCGGCTCTGCGGCACCTCAATTCCGGCCGGCACACAGGCCGTGTACGAGAGCGAAACGAAAACAGTCCGCTGTCTGGAATGTTTAGCGCACGCGGAGAAACCCACGCGGCCGCCACCCGCCCAGTCCGGGGTTGCCGGCGCCTCGGCCCGGCGCGAGTACGAGCGCCGCAAGGCCAAGGACGAGCAGCGGCTCCGCGAGAAATGGGGGCGGCTCGGCGGCCTCGCCGTCGCCCTCTCCGACGAGCGGCAGAGCACCAAGGCCTGGGAGACCGGCGCCGTCGGCGAGGAACGCCTCGGCGCCCGGCTCGATTCCTTCGCCGGCCAGGGAATCGTTGTCCTCCACGACCGCCGCATCCCGGGCTCGAAGGCCAACATCGACCACATCGCCATCACCCCCAGCGGGATCTGGGTCATCGACGCCAAGCGCTACAAGGGCCGCCCCGAGCTCAAGGTCGAGGGCGGCTTCCTGAGGCCGCGCACCGAGACGCTCGTCGTCGGCCGCCGACACTGCACGAAGCTGGTCGACGGGGTGCTGAATCAGATCGACGTCCTGCGTCCCCACCTCCCGGACGTGGCGGTCACGGGCGCGCTCTGCTTCGTCGAGGCCGATTGGCCGCTGATCGGCGGCTTCTTTGCCACGCGCGGCGTCCATGTAGTCTCGCCCCGGCGGCTGGGCAAGCTGCTCACCCGGGAGACCGACGGGGCTATCGACGTCGCCAACGTACGCGACGTCCTCGCCGCGGTCTTCAGGCCTGCCTGAGTCCGGCCCGGCCGCGCCCCTGCGTCACTGCAGCACCTCGACGGTGCCGCGCTCTCCGTGGTCAGGCTGCAGAGATGTCGGCCAGGACCTCCTCAGGGGTGAGCTCGTGGTTGTGCGTGCCGCGGGCGTGCTCGCGGACGGCGGCCACCAGGTGGTCGAGCTGATCGGCGCCTGCGACGCGGAACTCCACCCCGCAGGGGCAGCGCCCTACGTAGCCCGACGCGGCCCCGCCGGTCGCGGCGAAGTCGATGATGGTGCAAGGCTCCTCGCCGACCACCCAGGCGTCGTGGCCGGGGGCGACAACGTGGGCGTCACCGGGGCCGAAGTCGTACTCGCGGCCGTCGTCCATGCGCACGTGGAAGCGTCCGGAGACGACGTAGCCGGTGTGGGACACCTGGCACGAGGCGGTGCCGACAGTGGGGGCGATGTCCCCGGACCAGGTCCATCCCGGCTGGAACACGGCCCGGGCGATGGTAGCGCCCTGGAGGTTCACGACTTCGAGCGTGCCGTGCTCCATGGTGTGCGTCTCATCGGGGGATTCGAGGCTCTTCGCTTCGAAGGCCGTCTGGATGCTCATCTCGGGTTCCCTTCTCGCTGATCTTCCGGTGGATGCATCCAGCGTGCGCTCAGGGATCCGCACGGGCATCGGGAGTACCACGTAGTGCTGGGCCCGGCTACGTGGTCGGTGTCGATGGGGGCTGGCCGCTGGCCAAGCGGGCGACGAGTTCGGTGCGGGATCTGGCACCAGCCTTGCGGAGGAGCGATTCGACGTGCTTCTCGACCGTCCGGGGCGAGAGGCGCAGCTGCGAGGCAATGTCCCGGTTCGGCAGCCCCAAGGAAATCAGCCGGAAGACGTCCGCCTCCCGCGGGGTCACGCCCACGTCGGCCCAGGGGTTCGGCTCGAAGGCCTCGAGGAGTTCGCCGCAGCGGCGGCTCATCCCATCGAGCCCGCGGGCCCCGAAGCGTTCCGGCGCGCCCCGGAGCCACTGGACTGGATCCCCCCAGCCGCCGGCTCGGGCGGTCGGAGCGGCGAGGAGCCGGGCGAGGTCAGCCCAGCCTTCGCAGTTGGTCCACTCCCTGTCGGCCGCTGCTGCCAACTCCTGTGCCCGGTGCGCTTCGCCGCGGCCTCCGGCCAGCACCGCCTCTGCGTAGCCGACGAGCGCGCGGTTCAGGCCGAAGGACACCACATCGAGTCGGCGCGCCTCCTGGACTGCCTCCTGGGCGCGGCGGTCCCCGCAGGCGGCGAGGACGAGGGGCCAGAGCGCCCGCATCGAGGCTGGTTCGGCGTGGGGCAGCCGGGCCAGGATCATGATCCCGTGCCCCCACGGGCCCAAGGCCTCCCGGTCTTTGCCGCTGAGGAGCAGGGCCATCCCGCGCGCACTCCACCCGAAGCCCTCCAGCATCGCATCCTGGGGCGCGGCGGCCCGCGTCAGGGCCGCGTACCTTTCGGTGGACGCAACGTCTGCCCGCATGCTCGCGCTCCCGGCGAGCATGGCGAGCGCCTTCGCACGCACCTGTGCCAGCCCGAGGGGCTCGGCGATCGAGATGGCCGAGGACGCGTGGCGGTCGCACGAGTCGAGGTCCCAGCGGCAGGTGAAGGCGGCGGAGAGCTGCAGATCCAGGACTGCGGCGGTGCTGACCGCTCCCATGTCCGCGGCGGCGCGGCGGGCCTGGAGCAGCAGATCGACGCCTGCATGGTCGAAGAGGTCGATCGTGCCGAGCTCGTGCAGGGCGCGCAGGCGCCACAGCGGAAGGTCGGCGGCGTCTGCGGTGAGCAGTGCAGCTTCGAACGCTTCGCGGGCCGCGGGCAGATCGGCCGAGCGGCGGGCGCGTCCGGGGATCTCGTAGGCGTGGCACCTGATGGCAGGTGCCACGCCGTCGGTGGCGAGCGCCCGTTCGGCGAGCGCCGTCGCGGCCCCGTAGTCGCCTGATGACATCGCGAGGTCGGCCTCGAGCACCGCCGCCCACGCTCCGTGGTCCAGCACGGCCTCGAGGCCGCCCGGATCACGGGCTGCCAGATCGAGGTGATAACGGGCCATCTGCCAGCGGGAGGACGCTACGCCGGCCTGGGCCAGGCGAAGATGAGCCTCCACCCGGAGGTGTGAGGCCTGCGGATCCGTACTGAGTCGGGCGAGGAGGCGGCCGCCTGCCCGAGCGGCTTCGTCGACCCGTCCCGCCAGGGCCAGGGACTCCACGAGATCCAGCTCCGCCCTGGTCCCCGCTGCAGACCCGTCAAGTAGTTCGGCGGCGCGCTGCAGCGCTGCGGCGGCGGTGGACAGCGCTCCCCAGGCGAGTGATTCCCGCCCGGATTCTGCGAGCAGCCTCCCTGCCCGATGGCGGTCGCCGGCCCGCAGCGCCAGCTCCGTGGCCAGCTCGCGACGGCCCTGCCTGGGCCTTTCCGCGCGGTCCAGGGCAGCCAGGGCGGCCCTTGCCAGTTCCCGCTGGCGGGACGGGATGACCCGATCCAGGACGGCTTCGCGGGTGAGGGCGTGGCGGAATGCCATCGACTGGCCCTCCACCGTCATGAGCATGCTGCCCACCGCTGCTTCGAGCGCGCGGACCACTGCGGCCTCGGGCTGGCACGTCATCGCCGGGAGCAGATCCCAGTCGAAGTGGCGCCCGAGGACGGCGGCGGCCTCGACGACCTCTCGCTCGGTCCGGGCGAGCTCGGCGAGGCGGCCCTCGACCGTGGCGGCGAATCCGGCGGGCACGCCCGGTGAGGCGAGGAGGTCCTCGACCAGGAGTGGGATCCCCTCTGACGTCTCCTGTACCCTCGTCGTCGTCTCGGGATCGGCATCGGGGCGACACGCCCGGACCATCTCGGCACACTCGTCCCCGCTCAGGCGCTCCAGCGCCAGGGACACCACGTCCGCGCTGCCCCGCAGCCTTCCAGCCAGCTCCAGCGCGGCCGAGGCCGGGCTGTCCCTCATGGTCAGCACCAGCAGGAGCCGCTGACCCCTGAGATTGCCGGCCAGGTACTCCACGACGGACACGGTCTCGGGGTCCGCCCAATGGAGGTCTTCCAGGACCAGGACAAGGCCCGGGCCGCCGACCCGCTCCACGACCCGCAGCAGCGCCTCGGCGCGAAGATCCGGCGGCACCTCCACGCGCGGTGGGGAGGCGCGCGGGGGCGTCGGCAGCAGCGGCCGCAGCAGCGCGAGCCACGGCCCCAGGGAGCTGTCATCGGGCAGGGGCACCAGACGCGACAATTGCGTGAGTGCTTCGGCAAGGGGGCGGTAGGGAGACGAACCGGATCCCGGCACAGCACGCCCGGTTGCGGTCGACACACCTAGATCCGCGGCCCAGCCGACCGCTTCCCGGACCAGCCGGGACTTTCCGACGCCCGGCTCACCGCGCAGCACCGCACACCGTCCGTCGCCCCGCAGCGCTCCTTCCAGCGCATCTCGGAGCGCGTCCAGCTCGGCCCGGCGGCCGATCACTACAGGGCACCGCGGCTGCCTCACTCCACCAGTGTCGCCACGGGGCTACGGGCGGACAAGCCGCTCGCCCTTCCGCTCCGGGCCGCGCCCCTGCCTCACTGCAGCACCTCGACGGTGCCGCGCTCGCCGTCGACGCGGAGGCGGTCGCCGTCGTGAATCAGCATGGTCGCGTTGCCGGTGCCGACCACGGCGGGGATGCCGAGCTCGCGTGCCACGATCGAGGCGTGCGAGAGCGGCGCGCCCAGGTCCGTCACGACGGCGGCGGCCCGCGGGAACATCGGGGTCCAGCCCACGTTGGTCAGCGTAGTCACGAGGATCTCGCCGGCTCGCAGCCGCGCGCCGTCCTCCGGGCGCGCAATCACCCGGGCGGTGCCCTCCACCACCCCGGGGGCGCCCGGGAAGCCGGTGATGCCCTCCTCGACGGGGACGGTGGCACCGCGGGCGTCGTAGAGGTCGGTGCGCCGCTCCGGGCTCGCGGCCCAGCGCACCGGGTCGAACCGGCCCACGATGAGCCTCGGATAGGGCGGCAGGGCGGCGTACCGCTCATAGGCGGCGCGCCGCGCAGGCACCCTGGCGAGCGCGGCGGCGTTCCCATCGAGCACGTCGAGGAGTTCCTCGAGGTAGAGGTGCCAGAGGTCGTCGCCGCGGCCCGTGAGCTCGCCGGCCCGCAGCACAAACTCGCGCACCACCCAGAACGTGCGCACCGACTCCGAGCGGGTGGCCTCGCGGTCGCGGACAATCCCGTTCCAGCGGCGCACCTGCTCGCGCAGCGCGGCCTCCCGGCGCGGGTAGCGCGCGGCGAAGCGCTGCCACGCCGCGTCCCGGGCCTGCCGCTGGCGGGCGAGCAGGGCGTCCGTGCTGAGCTGGAGGTCGTGGAGGCCAGCGAGCTGGGCGTCGATCCAGCCGGGGTCCTCGCCCGGCCGCGGCGCCGAGAGCTCGCACTCGTGCGGGCCGCGGTGCCCATACTCCCGGGCGAACTCGTCTCGTCCGATCTCGCCGCGGGCCAGCCGCGTCAGGCCGACCAGCAGGCCGAGGCTGGCCAGCCCGCCGTCGGCATTGACCCCGGTCAGCATCGCCTCGGCGTCCGTGCTGCCCATGAGCTTGCGCAGCCGCTCCCGCGTGTAGAGCAGCGTCCCGCCACCCTGCCGGCCCGCGGCCTCGAGCATCCGGGCTGCCGTGACGAAGAGCGGCCCGATCTCCTCCCGGTACAGGGCGGCCAGCTCGGCGGCCGTGCCGGAGGCGACGATGCGGGCGCGCAGGTCGGTACAGCGGCCGCGCGACTCGGCCAGGAACGGGCGCATCTGGACGAGGTTGGCGCGGGCCCGGCGCCGCACCCGGATCGCCCCGGGCACCATGCGCTTCAAGGTGGGCCAGTCGAGGACCTTCACGGTCGGCACGTCGAGGCCCTCCGGGATGCGCCCGAACACGTTGGCGACCGTGCTGGCCCAGCCCTTCACGTGCAGGGCCTTTACCATGGAGTAGATGGGGGTCAGGTTGAGGTAGAACCGGCCGCCGATGTTGCCCACGAGGTCGAAGCCGGGGATGGCCGAGGCGGACATGGCCTCGTGGATGAAGAGCTTCACGAAGGACCAGGTGATCGGGGTCATGACGTCCGGGATCGCCTCCCCGAGATTCCCGCAGGTCCACAGGTACTCGCCCTTGGCAGTGTCGTTCCATTCCCCGAGCGCCGGGCCGAGCACGGTGATGGGCCGGGCCTGGACGATCGCGAACTGCCCCGCGCGGCGCACCCACTCGACGTCCATCGGCACCCCGTAGAGGTCCCGCACCCGCGCCCCGAGCGCGGCCAGCTCGAGCGCCTGCGGGGGAGAGAGGACGGCCTCGCGGCGCCGCTCCGCCGGCACGGGCCGCTCCTCGGTCCCGTGCGCGGAGCGCACGGTCATGACGGCCTTGTCGCCGATCGTGGCGTCCGCCACGGCGCCGCGGCGGACGACGACGCTGTCCGGGATGACCTGGCCTCCGACCACCGACTCGCCCAGCCCCCACGAGGCGTTGATGAGGGTCTCCTCCTCGCTGCCGGTCACGGGGTCCGCGGTGAACAGCACCCCGGACGCGTCCGCGTCGACGAGCTCCTGCACCACGACGGCCAGCGCCACCGCGTCGTGGGGCACCCCGTGCTGGTCGCGGTAGGCCACGGCGCGAGGGTTCCACAGCGAGGCCCAGCACTTCCGCACGGCCGCGAGCAGGGCCCCGCCGCGGACGTTGAGGTAGGAGTCCTGCTGCCCGGCGAAGGACATCCCGGGCAGGTCCTCGGCCGTGGCCGAGGAGCGCACCGCGACCGGGACGTCCTCGCCGAGGCTGCCGTAGGCGGCCCGGATCTCCTCGGCGAGCCCGGCTGGCAGCGGGTGTTCGGCGAACAGCGCCGCCGTGCGGTGCGGGTCGCCGGGGTCGATCTGGTCGCGGAAGCCCGCGACGAACGCCCGGTAGGCCGCCGTGGTCACGCAGAACCCGCTGGGCACCGGGAGCCCGGCGCGGGCCATCCGGGCCAGCGAGGCGCCCTTGCCGCCGGCCGTCTCCAGATCGGCCGTCGGGTCGTCGAGAGGCAGGACCAGGTCCACCGGTGCGCCTACGAGGGCTCGAAGCCGATCAGCCAGTGGAGGCCGAACCGGTCCACAACCTGCCCGTCCGAGGCGCCCCACGGACGCTCCTCCAGCGCCTCGACCACGCAGCCGCCCTCGGCCAGGCCGTCGAACCAGGCCCGCAGCGTCGGCTCGTCCGCCGTCCCCAGGAGCGAGAGCATGAGGCCCTCCGTCCGCACGCCCGGGACCCCGGCGTCGGCGTCGGCACCGCACAGGTGGACGACGCCGGTCAGCTCGCCGTGGGCGATCGCCTCGCCCGGCTCGTCGGTGCGGCCGAACTGGGCGCGCGTGTAGAGGGCGAGGTCGCCGCCGAAGACGCCGTGGTAGAAGCCGAGGGCCTCGCGGGCGTTGCCGGGGAACAGGACGTAGGGCACGGGAGCGGCTGACATACGCCACAGGCTAGGCCCCGTGCGGCCGGCGGGACAGCCCCGGCGCGGCGAGGCGCCGCCGTCGTCTGCGGGAACGCGGCGGCCGCCGGGTCGGATGCCCCCCGGTAACGCCCGGGCAACGTGCCGTCGGATTCACTCGTGACCACCACCGCGGGGGCCCAGGAGGGAAGGACAGCCCATGGGACCGCTCAGCGCGCTGGACCTGGTGGAGGGCCCCGTGCCGACGGTGGCCGTCTTGCTCGCGATCCCGGCCGGTGTCTTCCTCCTGGCACGCAGATGGCGCCGAGGGGCGCTGGTCCCGCTGCTGGCTGCCCTCCTCGCGGGAGGCACGGCGTGGGCCGTGGGGCAGTGGACGGTCGCCTCGGGCCTGAGCACGCATCCGCTGCCCCTGCCGGTGCTGGCCTGGATTGCCGCAGCGGCGTGTGCCCTCATCCTCGCGGGCGCTGGGCTCCGCGGCGGGCGTTGGCCCCGTCGCGTTCTGGCTCCCGTTGCGGCAACCCTCGTCCTGGCCGCTGCGTCCCTCCAGGTCAACGCGTACTACGGCTTCTACCGCACCCTCGGAGACGTCACCGGGGCCAGCACTGCGGATATCGCCCCGCTGACGAACGCCTCCCACGAGGGCGAGTCTGCGTCGAGCCCACCCTTGGCCTTGGCCCGATGGGCGCCGCCGCCGGACATGCCCGAGCACGGCCGGGTCAAGTCCGCGCACATCCGGGGCATGGTCTCGGGCTTCACCGCCCGGAGGGCCTACATCTACCTGCCCCCCGCGCACAGCGTCCCGCGGCACCCGGTGCTGCCCGTGCTCGTGCTCATCTCGGGCCAGCCCGGCTCGCCGTCCGACTGGCTCACGGCCGGCCGCCTCCAGCCCGTGCTCGACGCCTTCGCGGCGGCCCACCGGGGACTGGCCCCCATCACGGTCGTGGTCGACGCCAACGGCACGGCTACCGCCAACACCATGTGCATGGACTCGCGGATCGCCCGCGCCGACACCTACCTCGCCACGGATGTCCCGGCGTGGATCGCCGCCAATCTGGACGCCACCACCGACCATGAACGCTGGGCGATCGGGGGCTTCTCCTTCGGCGGCACCTGCGCCATCCAGATGGCCACCCTCCATCCGGGCACCTATTCCAATGCCCTCGATTTCAGCGGTGAGGCCGAACCCGCCCTCGGCCCCAGCCGGGCCGCGACTATCCAGGAGTCCTTCGCCGGGGATACCGCTGCTTTCGACGCCCGCACGCCCCTCCACCAGCTCAAGAAGCGCCACTACCACCACAGCTGGGCCTATTTCGCTGCAGGCGCCGAGGACTCCGAGTTCACCGCCTGCATGCACAGGGTCGCCACCGCGGCCACCGGTGCCGGAATGACCGTCCAGGCCGAGAGCATTCCGGCGGTGGGCCACTCGTGGCGGGTGGCTTCCGCCGCCTTGGGGCCGGCCTTGGACTGGCTCAGCCGCCGGCTCGCGCTCGCCCCTTGAGGTCCGGCTAAGAGCCCACCGGCGCGGCGGCATGCTCGAGCAGCAGCCGCGCCACCTGGTCCGCGTCCCGGTACATGAGCGAGTGCGGGGCGCCCGGGATCACGGCGGTGCGCGCGTGCGGCGCCGCGCGCTCGAGCGCCCGCGACCACGAGGGCGGAGAGGTGGGGTCCTTCTCGCCGGCGATGAGCAGGAGGTCCGCCTCGACGTGGCTGATGCGCTCCTCCATGCGGTGGGCCATCATCTCGCCGAGGGTGAGGGCCCACCAGCGCGGACCGCACAGGGCGTAGTCCCTGGCGAGGATCGCCTTGAGGCCCCACGGCTCGATGAGCCCGTCCTGGAAGAGGCGGAGCGCCTGGCGGGGCACCGTGCGCTCGCGCTCGTTGACGGTGGGGGCCAGGAGCGCGGCCTTGCGTACGTCTGGCCGCTGGAGCGCCATCTCCACGACTACCTGGGTGCCCATCGAGTGCCCCACGAGCATGGGGCTCTCGCCGCACATGCGCTCGAGGACCCGCCAGGTGGCCCGGGCGAACTCGCCCATCGACAGGGGGCGCTTGGGCTCGAGCTTCTTGCCGTGGCCGGGCAGCTCGATGACGTGGACCCGGCCGGCGGCGGAGAGCCGCTCGGCGAGCGGGCGGAAGTAGGCGGCGGAGGCGCCGATCCCGTGGACCAGGACGAACTCGCCGGGGCCCTTGCCCGCGCCGCGGATGCGGAAGGCGCCGGGGCCGGCGAATTCGAACAGCTCGCCGAACGGCTTGGGCACGGGCGCTCCTTCCGGGTCAGGGCCCGGTCATAGTACCCGTCGCAGCTGGGGGAGTCCCCCAGCCTGGGCCCGGGGCGGCGGATCACTCCCGGCGGGCGGCCCTCACCGCGGGAGGCGTGGCGCCCTGGAGGACCCAACGGTTGCCGTCGGGGTCGACCAGGTGTGCGAACTGCACGCCGCCCATGTCCTGGACCTCGCTGACCTCAGCGCCGCGGCGGAGGAGCTCCGCGCGGACCGCCGCGAGGTCCGGCACCACGAGCTGCAGTCCTTCGAGGCTGCCGGGGACCATGCCGGTCATGCCCGTGCCGATGACGATCGAGGCCGCGGAGCCGGGCGGTGTCAGCTGCACGACCCGCATGCCCGGGATGTGCTCCACATCGTGGTCGAGGACGAAGCCGAGCTTCTCGACGTAGAACGCCTTGGACCGCTCGACGTCCGCGACCGGCACCTGCACCACTTCGAGACGCATCTCCATAGTGCAACGGTATCCTCACCGGTCCTCGGACGGCCTCTCGCCCGCCGCCGGCACCTCGAAGCGGTACCCACGCCCGGCCTCGGTGATGAGGTGGCGGGGGTGGGCCGGGTCGGTCTCAAGCTTGCGGCGCAGCTGGCCCATGTAGACGCGCAGGTACTGCGTCTCCTCCGTGTAGGCCGGCCCCCAGACCGTCTGGAGCAGCTGCCGCTGGGTGACGAGCCGGCCCCGGTGGGCCACGAGCATCTGCAGGACGCCCCACTCGCGCGGGGTGAGGTGCACGCGCTCGCCGGCCCGGGTCACGGTCGCCGCACCGAGGTCGATCACGAGGTCGCCGGCGTCCACCACCCCGGCGGGGGAGGGGTGGGCGGAGCGACGCTCGACGGCGCGCAGCCGGGCGAGCAGCTCGTCGAGCCCGAACGGCTTGGTCACGTAGTCGTCCGCCCCGGCGTCCAGCGCCTCCACCTTGTCCGCGGAGCCATGCCGGGCGGAGAGGACCACGATCGGCATGTCGGACCACCCCCGGATCCCGCGGATCACCTCGGCCCCGTCGAGGTCCGGAAGGCCCAGGTCCAGCACGAGTACGTCCGGCGGTCGCGAGGCGGCCAGGCGCAGGGCCTCGGTCCCGTTCGCCGCGACCGTCACGCTGTAGCCCTCGGCGCGCAGGTTGATCTGCAGGGCGCGCAGCAGCTGCGGCTCGTCGTCGACCACGAGCACCCTCTTCACCTCAGTCCCCTTCCTCGTCGTGCGGCCCCGCGTAGAGGGGCATACGGATCACCATCGTCAGCCCGCCGCCCGGGGTCGGCTCCGCGGCGAGCACCCCGCCCATCGCCTCGACGAAGCCCTTCGCGACCGCGAGCCCCAGGCCGATCCCTGGCCCCTTCCCCTCGTCGCCGAGCCGCTGGAACGGCTGGAACATGGCCATGACGCGCTCGGGGGGCACGCCGGTGCCGTGGTCCACCACGCGCAGCTCGCTCACCGGGCGGTCCCCGATGCCGGGGGCGAGCAGACCCCCCGCCGTCGCGACTACCACGATGTCGCTGCCCGGGGCGTACTTGAGGGCGTTCTCCACCACGTTCGCCAGCGCCCGCTCGAGGAGGCCGCGGTCGGCATCGATTGCGGGGAGGTTCGGCGCAAGGTCCACCCGCACCGCCCCGGCCGGGAACTCCGCCAGCACCTCCGCCACGACCTCCCGCCAGGCGACCGGCTCGTGGAGCACGGACAAGGCCTCGCTGTCGATCCGGGACATGTCCAGCAGGTTCGCCACGAGGCTGTCGAGACGGCCGGCGTAGGAGCCGATGGCGGCGAGCATCTCCGCGCGCTCCTCGGCGCTCATCGCGGCGGACTGCCGCTCGAGGGCC
Organism: Sinomonas sp. RB5; assembly: GCF_054063535.1. Classification (NCBI taxonomy): domain Bacteria; kingdom Bacillati; phylum Actinomycetota; class Actinomycetes; order Micrococcales; family Micrococcaceae; genus Sinomonas; species Sinomonas sp. RB5. The sequence goes on along the minus strand of NZ_JBSSGJ010000009.1, from coordinate 132,199 downwards.
GTCACGGCGAGGCGGATGCCCGCGAGCGGGGTGCGCAGGTCATGCGAGACGGCCCGCAGGATCGAGGTTCGGATCCGGTTGGCCTCGCCGAGCCGGACCGTCTCGCGCAGGCTCGTGGCGAGCTCTTGGCGCTCGAGCAGGGCCGCCAGGTGCGCCTCGAACGCGGCCAGCAGGCGCCGCTCGCCGCCGCTGAGCGGCCGGCCGCGCCACGCGAGGGTGAGCCCGGGGCCGATCCGGTCCGCCCCGTCCGCGCCGTCCGGGTCTGGCGGGGCACCCGGGCCGGCATCCGCGCGGACCGTCCACCCGCCGTCGTCCGCCGCCAGCAGGCTCACCGACGCGAGCTGGAACTCGTGCCGCAGCTGCTCGAGGAAGTCCGCCGGGCCCTGGTCCCGGGCCAGCGAGCCGCGGGCGAGCTCGGTGAGCGTGCCCGCCTCCGCCCGCGCCACGGCGGCGTCCCGGGAGCGGCGCGAGGAGACCCCAACCACCAGGGAGAACGCGACGGCAACCGCGAGGAATACGGCCAGGGCGAAGAAGTTCTGCGGGTCGGCGATCGTGAGGTTCCCCACCGGCGGGGTGACGAAGTAGTTGAGCAGGAGGGAGTCGAAGACCGCGGCGACCACCGCCGGCCACAGCCCCCCGATGAACGCCACAAGAACGACCGCGCACAGGTGCGCGAGCGCCTGCGTGGTGAGGTTGATCTCGGGGAACGGTGCGAGCGCCGCGGTCATCGCGATCGGCACGGCGAACGCGAGCACGTACCCGGCGACCGTGCGCGGACGCCCCAGCAACGGGGTCAGCCTGCGCCGGGGCGCCCGCCCGGCGAGGGAGTGGGTGACCATGTGCACGTCGATCTCGCCGGAGTCGCGCACGACGGCGGCCCCCACCCCGCCGCGGCCGAGGAGCTGCTGGAGGCGGGTGTGGCGCGAGACGCCCACCACGATCTGGGTCGCGTTGACGCTGCGGGCGAAGTCGAGCAGGCTCGCGGCGATGTCGTCCCCCGCGAGCTGTTGGAAGCTGCCGCCCAGGCCCTCCACGAGGCTCCGCTGGGCGGCCAGGTCCTGCTCGGATCCCTCCGCGAGGCCGTCCGGGGTGCGCACGTGGACGGCGAGGAGGTCGCCTCCGCTCACCCGCGAAAGGATCCGGGCCGCGCGGCGGATGAGCGCCTCGCCCTCCGGACCGCCGGTGAGGGCGACGACGACCCTCTCCCGGGCAGGCCACGTGTCCTCGATGTGGTGCCGCTCGCGGTAGGCCGCCAGGCCCTCCTCGACGCGGTCGGCGAGCCAGATGAGGGCGATCTCCCGCAGGGCCGCGAGGTTGCCGAGGCGGAAGTAGTTGGCCAGGGCGGCGTCGATCTTGTCCGAGGCGTAGACGAGGCCCGAGCCGAGCCGCTGGCGCAGCAGCTCGGGCGGGATGTCCACGAGCTCGATCTGGTCCGCGGCCCGCACGATCGCGTCCGGGATGACCTCCTGCTGCCGGGTGCCCGTGATCGACTCGACCACATCGTTGAGCGAGGCCAGGTGCTGGACGTTGACGGTGGTGAGGACGTCGATCCCCGCCGCGAGGAGCTCGTCCACGTCCTCCCACCGCTTCGCGTGCCGGCTGCCCGGGGCGTTGGTGTGGGCGTACTCGTCCACGAGGACGGTGTGCGGGGCCCGCTCGAGGACGGCGTCCACGTCCATCTCCGGCAGGCTCGTGCCCCGGTACTCGACGCTCCGCAGCGGCACCTGCTCGAGCCCCGCGGTGAGCGCCGCCGTCTGCTCCCGGCCGTGGTCCATGACGACCCCGACCACCACGTCGGTGCCGGCGGCGGCGAGGCGGTGGGCCTCCTCGAGCATCGCGTACGTCTTCCCGACCCCGGGCGCCGCGCCGAGGAAGATGCGGAGGCTGCCGCGGTCCATGCTCCCGATTCTTCTATGTCTTCCGGCCCGACCGCAGCATCCTCGCGCGCTACGTGAGCCGCGCGGCGAGGGCGAGGTTGAGCGTGGTGGTGTTCACGGCCGGCTGGCCGAGCAGCCCGAGGGCCGGGGTGGTGGTGGCTTCCGCGATGAGCTGCTGCACCGCAGCGGTGCTGAGCCCGGTGGCGCGCACCACGCGGGGGAGCTGCAGCTGGGCGTAGGCCGGGGAGATGTCCGGGTCCAGTCCGCTCGCCGAGGCGGTGACGGCGTCGAGCGGGACGGCCGACGCCGGCACCCCCTCCCGCGCCGCAACCGCGGCACGGGCCTGGGCTGCTGCCTTCGCCAGGGCCGGATCGGAGGGGCCGAGGTTCGAGGCGCCGGAGGCCGCCGGGTCCCACTTCACCGCGGAGGGCCGCGGGAAGAAGAGCCGGCTCTCCTTCTCGGGCACGGCCTGGGCGAGGAGCGCCGAGGCGGCCGGCTGGCCTCCGAGCCGGGCGATCGAGCCGTTGGCCTGGGCCGGTGCCACCGCCTGGCCGGCGCCGACCACCGCGAGCGGGTAGAGCACGCCGAGCAGCACCGTGGCCACAGCCAGGAACCGGAAGGACGTGCCGAGCTGTCTGAGGTAGGCGTTCACCTGGGTCCTCCTAGTGCAGCCCCGGCACGACGGCCAGGAGCAGGTCGATGATCTTGATGCCGATGAAGGGGGCGATGATGCCGCCCACGCCGTAGACGAGCAGGTTCCGGCGCAGGGCCTGCTGGGCGCTCACCGCCCGGTAGCGCACCCCGCGCAGGGCGAGCGGCACGAGCAGCACAATGATGACCGCGTTGAAGACGACCGCGGCGAGGATGGCGCTCTTCGGGCTGGCCAGGCCCATGATGTTCAGCACGCCCAGCCCGGGGAATGCTGCCACGAACAGGGCCGGGATGATCGCGAAGTACTTCGCGACGTCATTGGCCACCGAGAAGGTGGTCAGCGATCCGCGGGTGATGAGCAGCTGCTTGCCGATCGCCACGACGTCGATGAGCTTGGTCGGGTCCGAGTCGAGGTCCACCATGTTGGCGGCCTCCTTGGCCGCCTGGGTCCCGGAGTTCATCGCGACGCCCACGTCCGCGGCCGCGAGGGCCGGCGCGTCGTTGGTGCCGTCGCCGGTCATGGCCACGAGCTGGCCGGCCTTCTGCTCGGCCCTGATGCGGGTGAGCTTGTCCTCGGGCGTGGCCTCCGCCAGATAGTCGTCCACGCCGGCCTCCCGGGCGATCGCGGCGGCGGTGAGCCGGTTGTCGCCGGTGATCATGACGGTCCGGATGCCCATCCGGCGCAGGGCGGCGAAGCGGTCGGCGATGCCGGGCTTGACCACGTCGGCGAGGTGGACGGTGCCCAGCACACGGGGCCGCCCGCCGTCGTCCATCGCCACCACGAGCGGGGTGCCGCCGCCGCCCGCGATCGAATCGACGTCGTCGCGCACCCCGGGCGGCAGGTCGCCGCCGAGCTCGCGGACCCAGCGCGCCACCGCGGAGGCGGCGCCCTTGCGGTAGCGGCGGGGGCCGTCGTCGAGGCCGCTCATGCGGGTCATGGCCGTGAACTCCACGGCGATCACCTGGCCGCCGCGCCGGTGGTGGAGCTCGTCAAGGGTCGGGCCGGCTGCGCCGCGCTCGGCGGCGAGGTCCACGATCGAGCGGCCCTCCGGGGTCTCGTCCGCGAGGGAGGACAGCCGCGCGGCCTCGATGAACTCTCCCACGGGCACGCCCGGGGCGGGGAGGAAGTCCACGGCGCGGCGGTTGCCGAAGGTGATGGTGCCGGTCTTGTCCAGCAGGAGCGTGGTGATGTCCCCGGCGGTCTCCACGGCTCGGCCGCTCGTGGCGAGCACATTGTGCCGGACCAGCCGGTCCATCCCCGCGATGCCGATGGCGGGCACGAGCGCGCCGATCGTGGTGGGGATCAGGCACACGAGCAGGGCCACGAGGACCACGGGGGAGGGGACCGCGCCGGCGAGGTTGGCGAACGGCACGAGGGCTACGGTGACGACGAGGAACACGATGGTCAGGGCGACCAGGAGCACGTGGAGGGCGATCTCGTTCGGGGTCTTCTGCCGCTCGGCGCCCTCGACGAGGGCGATCATGCGGTCGATGAACGTCTGCCCGGGGTCCGCGGTGATCCGGACGACGATGCGGTCCGAGATGACCTTGGTCCCGCCCGTCACCGCCGAGCGGTCGCCGCCGGACTCGCGGATCACCGGGGCGGACTCGCCCGTGATCGCGGACTCGTCGACCATCGCGAGGCCCTCGGTGATCTCCCCGTCGGAGGGGATCACGTCCCCTGCCTCGCAGACCACGAGGTCTCCCTTGCGCAGGTCCGGGGCGGGGACGGCCTTTTCGGCCGGGCCACGGAGCCGGCGGGCGATGAGCCCCTCGCGTCCGGTGCGCAGGCTGTCCGCCTGGGCCTTGCCGCGGCCCTCGGCGAGGGCCTCGGAGAAGTTCGCGAACAGCACCGTCAGCAGCAGCCAGAGCGTGACAACGATGCTGAACACAGTGTCGGGGCTCGCCTGGACGATCTGCACCACGCAGGCGGCGGCGGAGGCCACGGTGCCGATGAGCACCGTGAACATGACCGGCGAGTGGCGCATCTCCCGCGGGTCCAGTTTGGTGAAGGACTCGGGGACCGCGGCGAGGATGAGGCGCCGGTCGAACGCCCTGCGGCGCTTGTAGGCGTGCCCGGACAGCTCCGTGACGCGCGCTGAGGGGGTGTGGACCGGGGTCTGGGTAGTGGTCATCGGATGGTTCCCTCTGCGATGGGTCCCAGCGCCAGGGCCGGGAAGTAGTTCAGGGCCGTGAACAGGACGGTGACGGTGCCCAGCAGGCCCGCGAAGAGCGGCCCGTAGGTGGCCAGCGTCCCGGGCGAGGGCGGGATCGGCTCCTGCCTGGCGAAGGACCCGGCCAGGGCGAGGACCAGGACCATGGGCAGCACACGCCCGACCCACATGGCCACGTCCATGAGCGTGGAGAAGAGCGGGTCCGAGGCATTCAGGCCGGCGAAGGTCGAGCCGTTGTTGTTCGCCCCCGAGGTGAAGGCGTAGAGCAGCTCGCTGAACTGGTGCGGGCCCTGGGCAGGGGCGGCGGCCACCACGGAGGGGACGAGGACCGCGGCGCCGGTGAGCACGAGCACGATGACCGGGGTCACCAGCAGGTACAGGGCCGCGAGGGTCATGTGCCGGGCCTGGACCTTCTTGCCCAGGTACTCCGGCGTGCGGCCCACCATGAGGCCGCCGAGGAAGACCGCGACGACGGCCAGGACGAGCATGCCGTACAGGCCCGAGCCGACCCCGCCCGGTGCGACCTCGCCGAGCATCATGTCGAACATCGCCATGCCGCCGGCCAGGGGCGGGAGCGAGTCGTGTGCGGCGTCCACCGCGCCGGTCGAAGTCAGGGTCGTGGCGGTGGCGAAGATCCCGCTCGCGGCCGGCCCGAAGCGCTGCTCCAGGCCCTCCCCGAGGGTCGGCCAGGCGGCCACGGCCCAGGCCATGAGCCCCGTCGCGAGGAGCCACAGCGAGCCCATGACCGTCAGGACAGTGTAGCCCTGCCTCCGGCTCCCGATCAGGCGCCCGAAGGTGTACGGGAGCGAGAACGGGATCGCGAGGAGCAGGAAGACCTCGAAGACGTTCGTGAACGCGGTGGGGTTCTCGAAGGGATGGGCCGAGTTCGCGTTGAAGTAGCCGCCCCCGTTGGTGCCGAGTTCCTTGATGGCCTCCTGGCTCGCCACGGGTCCGGCCGGGATGGTCTGTGCCGTGCCGGTGAGCGTGTTGTGCACCTCGGTGGGCCAGAAGTCCTGGACCACGCCGGCGACGACGAGCACGAGGGCGGCGCCCACCGCGAGGGGTAACAGGACCCGGACCGTGATCCGCGTCAGGTCCACCCAGAAGTTCCCGAGCGAATCGGCACCCTTCCGGACGAAGCCGCGCACGAGCGCGAAGGCCACGGCGATCCCTGCCGCCGCCGAGACGAAGTTCTGCACGGCGAGGAAGGCCATCTGCACCACGGGCCCGAGGGTGGACTCCGGAGCGTAGGCCTGCCAGTTCGTGTTCGTGACGAAGGAGACTGCGGTGTTCATCGCGACCCACGGGTCCACGCCGGCCAGCTGGGCACCGGAGAGCAGCGGCTGGAGGCGCTCGGCGGCGTAGAGCAGGGCCACGCCGGCCGCCGAGAAGGCCACGACGCTGCGCGCGTAGGCCCTCCATGTCTGCTCGCTCTCCGGGGCGACCCCGGAGGCCCGGTAGATCCACCGCTCGAGCCGGAGGTGGCGCGGGCTGTCCGCGACCGCGGCGAGGTAGGCGCCCAGAGGCCGGTGCACCGCAGCGAGCGCGACAGCCAGGACCGCCACCAGGGTGAGGAAGGTCAGGATGCTGAACTGCACCGCCTACCTCCCGCCCGGCCGGAACAGCTGGTCCAGGAGGTAGACGCACAGGCCCAGGGCCAGCAGGCCCAGCAGCGTCCACGAGACGATGGCGCCGCTCACGTCCTGTCCACCAGCTTCGCGAGCGCGGACACGGACCACGCCATGAGGCCCGCGAGCACCAGAAAGATCGCCACGACGGCCAGATCGGCCATGACAATGCCCCTTCCGCAGGCCGCACCTTGCGGCCTTGCGGCACCAGTGAAACCCCGCGCCCAAGGCCCGGAAGGGGTCCTTGACCCTTTCCTGACGCCTTCTGCCCGGTTCTTTGCGGGCCCTTTACAGCGGGTCGGCACCCGCGGAAGCTACTCGGGGATGGTGGACCAGATGACCTTCGTCCCATGGCCCGGGCTGCTCTCGATGCTGCTGGTCCCGCCCAGGGAAGCTGCCCTGCGCCGGATGTTGGCCAGCCCGCTGGTCCGGTCCGGGCTGGTGAATCCCTGCCCGTCGTCCTCGACGACCACCCTCACCCCGGCCTCGGCCACCGTGATGGCCACGGTCACGTGGTCTGCGCCGGAGTGCTTCGCGGCGTTGCTCACCGCTTCGGTCACCACCGCGAGGATCTGGCGGGCAATGGGGGAGGGGAGGCTGCCCATGCGGCCTTCGACATTGACTGTCGGGGTGATTGAGCTGTCCCGCAGGGGTTCGTGGACGGCCTTGAACAGCGCCTGGCCCAGGTCTTCCCGGCCGCTGTGCTGGGCCTGGAGCGAGTAGATGGTGGAGCGGAGCTCGCGGATGCTGTCGTCGAGCTCCTCGGTCAGCCTGTCGATGCGGGCCTCGGCGGCGGCCCCGGTGGTGAAGTGGCGAAGGCTCTGCACGCTCAGGCCGGCCGCGAAGAGACGCTGGATGACCAGATCGTGCAGGTCCTGCGCGATCCGGTCGCGGTCTACGGAGAGCAGGGCCTCTTCGCGCTGCCGGTGGGCGACGTTGAGCTCGAGGGCCAGCCCCACGTGGGAGCCGAAGGCGGCCCCGTAGTCATGGTCCGCCTGGGAGAAGGCCCTCCCGCCGGCCTGGTGAGCCAGCAGCAGCAGCATGTTGTCCTCGGCGGGGCGGTGGCCCAGCGGGATCGCCAGAACCTGCCCGAGCTTTTCCGCGGCCCCCGGGCCGAAGACCTCCTCGGGGTCGCGCAGCACGGCTGGACGGGACTCCTCGGCCGCGTTACGCAGGGTCTCGGAGAGGCGGAGGCCCTCGCCGGAGGTCAGTGCCACGGCGCCGACGGCGGCCCTGACCCTGAGCGCCCCGTCCTCGGAGTGGGCGATGACGGCGAGGAGGCAGTCGGAGGCCGCCAGAGCGTGCTCGGCGACGAGGGCGAGGTCGTCCGTGGAGGTGGGGGAGTTCTCCATGATGAGGGATTCGGAGGTCTCGATGCCGGCCTCGAGCCAGTGCTGGCTCCGGCGGCTCTCCTCGTAGAGGCGGGCGTTCTGGATCGCCACGCCGGCGGCGGCGGCCAGGGTGGAGGCCAGCTCCTCGTCCTCGGCCGTGAAGGCCTCCCCGTCCGCCTTCTCAATGAGGTAGAGGTTCCCGAAGGCAGTGTCCCGGACCCGGATCGGGACGCCGAGGAAGTGCAGTGGCGGCTCGTCCTCGGGCGTGCCGTCGGCGAGCGGGTGCTGCCCCAGGTCCCTGAGCCGGTCGGGCTGGGCGTCCCCCACGGGCTCGTTGAGGGCACCGTGCCCGATCAGGCGGGCGGCGTCCTCGTCCGGGCCCACCGTGATGAAGTCGCTGAGCACGCCCCTGTCGTCGATCACGCCGATGGCCGCCGAGCGTGCCCCCACGATGTCCGCCGCGGACTCCGCCACGCTCTCGAGCACGGACGGCAGGCTGAGGTCCTCGGTCATCGACACGATCGCGCCCATGAGGTTGTTCATATGGCCCTGGACGCGCAGCAGCTCCTGGGCCCGCTCGACGAAGTCACTGAGCAGCTCTTGGGCCTTCCGAGGCCACCGGTGCGGCATGGACGCGTCCTCCTCGACACGGGATACATCGGTCCGGGCACGCTGCTCGACCCCCGCGGCCTGGATCAGTCGAACGCGAGGCCGCTTTCTGATTCTGTTCGAGTCCCTTCGGAGAAGCAATCACTCGTCATAATTATGCGGCCGGCCCGCCCCGCCCGCGCCGCGTCAGGCGCGCTTGGCGGGCTCGATCTGGTCCACCGCCGCGCGGATGCCCTCGAGGAAGCCGATCACCGTCTCCGCCTCGTCCTCGCTGAGGGCGCCGGCGGCGGCGATCATCCGCTCGTGCATGGCCCCGAGGGTCTTGCGGACCTCCTCGTCCGAGCCTGGGGTGGGGCGGAGCACGAGGGCCCGGCGGTCCGTGGGATGGGGCTCGCGGCGGACGTGGCCGCTGCGGACCAGCCGGTCAATGAGGCTCGTCATCGACGCGGAGGTGATGCCCAGGCGCACGGCAAGATCCTTGGGACTGAGCTGCTGCCCGCGGGAGTCCGCCTCGAGGAGGTAGCGGAGCGCCAGGAGGTCGGTCTCGCCCATGGACATCGAGTCCCGGGTGCGCCGGCGCATCGCCGACTCGGCGGCCTTGTAGTCGCGCAGCGCGTTGAGCACGCGGACCGCGCGCGTCTTCTGCGCGGTGTCCTGCTGGTACCAATAGCCCGCTGCATGGCGCGTCTGCATCCCCACCCTCCCGAGATAGCTAGATCATCTAGCAATCCATCATAGCGTCATTAACTCTTTCCCCCTGCGACTCGACTTCACCCTTCTGCTCGTATATAACTAGCTAGGCTAGCTACTAATACGAAGGTCTAGCTTTAAGGAGAGGCGCATGCTGCTCGATCCCCTCGCTCCCGCCGAGCCGGCGGCCACCCCGTCCGGCGCACCCACCCACTGCCAGGAGCCCATGCGGCTCGCCGCGTCCGCCGGCACCTCCGACCCCTCGGGGGAGGGCGCACCGCTGGACTGGCGCTGCCGCTGCGGCTTCCGCCTCGACGCCGGCCTCATTCCGCTGCCGTTCCCCGGATCGCACGACGGCGGGCTGGTGGCCTCGTGAACCCGGCTCACCTCGCGCTCGAGCACCTCGCGGTCGCCGACGCCGTCGCCGCCCGCCACCGCTACCCGGGCCACGACCCCGAGGACCTCCGGCAGGTGGCCCGGATGGGGCTCGTCATGGCTGCCAACCGCTACGAGGAGAGCCACGGCAGCGGGTTCGCCGCCTACGCCGTGCCCACCATCACCGGCGTGATCAAGCACCACATCCGCGACACCTCCTGGGCGGTACGGCCCCCGCGCCAGGTGCAGGAGCTGCGGCTCGAGGTCAACGCCGCCCGCCGCCGGCTCTCCCAGGAGCTCGGCCACGAGCCCACCGACGCCGAACTGGCCCGCGAGACGGGCACCAGCGCCGAGCGGGTCGCCGAGGCCCAGACCGCCAATGCTGCCCTCTCCGCGGTGCCCATCCAGCCGGTGGACCCGGACGACGGCCAGCCCGCCCACGCCTGGTCAGTGCTCTCCACGGTCGAGGAGGGCTACGAGCAGGTCGAGACGCGCGAGGTGCTCCGGAGCCTGCTCGCGGGCCTCGCGGCCCAGGAGCAGCGCCTCCTCGTGCTGCGCTTCGTGGACGAGATGAGCCAGAGCGAGATCGCCACGGTGATCGGGGTCAGCCAGATGCAGGTCTCCCGGCTCCTGCGCCGGGTCCTGGACCGCGTGCGGCGCCGGGCCGCCGAGGAGGCCTTCCGCGAGGCCATCGCCTGAAGATGTGTCACACGCGCCGCCCCCGGATAAAGGTCGCCTAGACTCGCGGGGGATGCCCCCACCCGGCCCCAAGAGGGCCGCACAGCAAGGAGCTTGCACCATGGAGAAGGACATCTGGCCGGGTACGGCCTACCCCCTCGGCGCCACGTTCGACGGCACCGGCACGAACTTCGCGATCTTCAGCGAGGCTGCCGAGAAGGTCGAGCTGTGCCTCTTCGACGAGGAGCGCAACGAGCAGCGCTTCGAGCTGACCGAGGTGGACGGGTTCGTGTGGCACTGCTACCTGCCGCACGTCCAGCCCGGCCAGCTGTACGGCTACCGCGTCCACGGCGGCTACGACCCCGGCACCGGGCAGCGCTGCAACCCCAACAAGCTGCTCCTTGACCCGTACGCCAAGGCCGTCATGGGCCAGCCGGACTGGGCCCAGCCGCTGTTCTCCTACAACTTCGGCGACCCGAACAGCCGCAACGATGAGGACTCCGCGCCGCACATGATGCTCGGCGTGGTCACGAGCCCCTTCTTCGACTGGCAGGGTGACTCCCAGCTGCGCGTGCCGTACCACCGCACCGTGGTCTACGAGGCGCACGTGAAGGGGCTCACCGAGCAGCATCCCGAGGTTCCCGAGGAGCTGCGGGGAACCTACGCAGGCGTGGCCCACCCCGCCGTCGTCAATCACCTCACCAAGCTCGGGGTGACCGCCATCGAGCTCATGCCCGTGCACCAGTTCGTGGACGATTCCACGCTGCAGGACAAGGGCCTGCACAACTACTGGGGCTACAACACCATCGGCTTCTTCGCCCCGCACGCCGGGTACGCCTCGAGCGGGGACACCGGCCAGCAGGTGCAGGAGTTCAAGGCCATGGTGCGCACCCTGCACCGCGCCGGCATCGAGGTGATCCTCGACGTGGTCTACAACCACACCGCCGAGGGCAACCACCTGGGCCCCACCCTGTCCTTCCGCGGCATCGACAACGGCGCGTACTACCGCCTGGTCGAGGACGACCTGCAGTACTACATGGACTACACGGGTACGGGCAACTCCCTCAACGTCCGCCACCCCCACTCGCTGCAGCTCATCATGGACTCGCTGCGGTACTGGGTCACCGAGATGCACGTAGACGGCTTCCGGTTCGACCTCGCCGCGACCCTGGCCCGCGAGTTCTACGACGTGGACAAGCTCTCCACCTTCTTCGAGCTCATCCAGCAGGACCCGGTGGTCTCCCAGGTCAAGCTCATCGCCGAGCCCTGGGATGTGGGCCCCGGCGGCTACCAGGTGGGCAACTTCCCGCCGCAGTGGACGGAGTGGAACGGCAAGTACCGCGACACCGTCCGCGACTTCTGGCGTGGAGAACCCTCCACCCTGGGCGAGTTCGCCTCCCGTCTCACCGGCTCCGCGGACCTGTACGAGAACAGCGGCCGGCGGCCCGTGGCCTCGGTCAACTTCGTCACGGCGCACGATGGCTTCACCCTGCGCGACCTCGTCTCCTACAACGAGAAGCACAACGAGGCCAACGGCGAGGACAACAACGACGGCGAGAGCCACAACCGCTCCTGGAACTGCGGGGCCGAGGGCCCCACGGACGACCCGGCCGTGCTCGAGATGCGTGCCCGCCAGCAGCGCAACTTCATCGCCACGCTCCTGCTCTCCCAGGGCGTGCCCATGATCGCCCACGGCGACGAACTGGGCCGCACGCAGCAGGGCAACAACAACGTCTACTGCCAGGACAACGAGCTCTCCTGGATCGACTGGGCCAACGCGGACAACCCGCTCGTGGAGTTCACGGCCGCCGTGACCCGGCTGCGCGCCGAGCACCCGACGTTCCGCCGCAGCCGCTTCTTCGACGGCCGGCCGGTGCGCCGCGGCGAGGGGCAGCCGCTGCCGGACATCGAGTGGCTCGGGACCGAGGGCCTGCCCATGGTCCCCGAGGACTGGGACGAGGCCCTGGGTCGCAGTGTGGGCGTGTTCCTCAACGGGCACGGCATCCACGGACAGGACATGTACGGCCAGTCCATCGCGGACGCGCACTTCCTGCTGTACTTCAACGCCGACGACTCCGACGTGGACTTCTGCCTCCCCGGGCAGGAGTACGCGCCCGGGTGGGACGTGATGCTGGACACCTCGGGCCAGTCCGCGGGGGAGCAGGAGATCAAGGCGGAGGAGATCCTCACCGTGCCCGCCAAGAGCCTCGCCGTCCTGCGGGCCCACGAGAACCACGAGGAGGAAGTGGACCACTCCGTGGCGGCGTCCCTGGCCGCCCAGGCCGGCTCCGCCACCACGAACCAGCCGTCCATCAGCACCGCCGGCCAGTAGCCCCGGCCACGCGAAGGAGTCCCGTGAAGATCCCCGCCTCGACCTACCGCCTCCAGATCCGCCCCGAGTTCACGCTGGACGACGCCGCGCGGCTCGTGCCGTACCTGGCCTCCCTCGGCGTGGACTGGCTCTACCTCTCCCCGCTGCTGGAGTCGGTGGGCGCCTCCGAGCACGGCTACGACGTCTCGGACCCCTCCCGGGTGGACCGGGAGCGGGGCGGGCGCGAGGCGCTCGAGCGGGTCGCGGCCGCAGCGCACGGGGCGGGGATGGGGATCCTCGTGGACATCGTGCCGAACCACCTCGGCGTCGAGGTCCCCGAGGAGACCCCCTGGTGGTGGGACCTGCTCCGCGAGGGCCGCGGCTCCCGCTACGCCGAGGCCTTCGATGTGGACTGGGACGCCGGGGACGGGAAGGTGCTCCTGCCCGTCCTCGGCTCGGCCGAGGACCTCGGCCTGCTCAAGGTCGAGGGCGAGCGGCTCTGGTACTACGAGCACTCCTACCCGCTCGCTCCGGGCACCTACGCCGACGGCGATTCGGCGGAGGCCGTGCACGAGCGCCAGCACTACCGGCTCGTCCCGTGGCGCGAGGCGGACGACCGCCTGAACTACCGCCGCTTCTTCGCCGTGAACACCCTCGCCGGCGTGCGCGTCGAGGTGCCGTGGGTGTTCGAGGAGAGCCACGCCGAGGTGCGCCGCTGGCTGGAGGCCGGGCTCGTGGACGGGCTCCGAATCGACCACCCGGACGGGCTCCGCGACCCGGCCGCGTACCTCGAGCGGCTCCGCGAGCTCTCGGGCGGGGCCTACACGCTCGTGGAGAAGATCCTCGAGCCGGGGGAGGCGCTGCCCGCGGACTTCCCGTGCGAGGGCACCACCGGCTACGACGCCCTCGGGCTCGTGGACCGCGTCCTCGTGGACCCGGCGGGGGAGGAGCCGCTCACGGCCCTCGACACCGGCCTGCGGGGGGAGGCCGCGGACTATGCGGAGATGATCCACGGGACCAAGCGCTGGATGGCTGATGGACTCCTGCACGCCGAGATCCTCCGCCTGGCCCGACTCGCGGCCGCGCCGGCGGTCGGAGGCGGCGTCGGGGGGAGCGAAGCCGAGTCGGAGTCCCTCGACGTCCTCGCCGACGCCCTCGCCGAGATCGCCGCGCACTTCCCGGTCTACCGCACCTACTTCAGGGACATGACCCCTCAGCACGGGGACGTGACCCCTCAGCAGGGGGGCGGGGAGCACGACGCCGCCGTCCTCGCCGAGGCGTGCCGCGCCGCCGCCGCGCAGCGCCCCGAACTCGCCGGGACGATCGGGGCCCTCGAGCCCCGGCTCGCGGACCCGTCCGAGGAGCTGTGCCGACGGTTCCAGCAGACCACCGGCATGATCATGGCCAAGGCCGTGGAGGACACCGCCTTCTACCGCTACAGCCGGCTCGGCACCCTCACCGAGGTCGGCGGGGACCCCACGGCCTTCGCCCTGGCCCCCGCCGCATTCCACGCCGAGCTCGCCGAGCGGGAGCGCCACCTCGGGCACTCCATGACCACGCTCACCACGCACGACACCAAGCGCAGCGAGGACACCCGCGCCCGCATCACCGTGCTCGCCGAGCTCGCCGACGAGTGGGCGCAGGTGCTCCCGCGGCTGCTCGAGGCCGCGCCGCTCGAGGACGGGCCGCTCGCGAACCTGCTGTGGCAGGCCATCCTGGGCGCCTGGCCGGCCGAGGAGGACCGCCTCGTCCAGTACGCCGAGAAGGCCGCCCGCGAGGCCGGGGTGCACACCCTCTGGACCGACCCGGACGAGGCCTTCGAGGACGCCGTCCGCCGCCTCGTGCACGCCGCCGTGGACCCGGCCAGCGGGGCGCACACGGCCATCTCCGCCTACGCCGAGCGCGTCGCCCCGTTCGGGGCCTCCAACGCCCTCTCCGCCAAGCTGATCCAACTCGCCATGCCCGGCGTCCCGGACGTCTACCAGGGCACCGAGTTCTGGGACCGGTCCCTGTGCGACCCGGACAACCGGCGCACCGTGGACTTCGCCGCCCGCGCCGAGGCCCTCGCCGCGCTCGACGCCGGCATGCCCGTGCTCGGCCCGCTCGCCGAGGAGGCCAAGCTCCTCGTCGTCTCGCGCACCCTGCGGCTGCGCCGCGACCGGCCCGAGCTCTTCGCCGGCTACGCCCCGGTCGAGGCGGAGGGCCCCGCCGCGGAGCACCTCGTGGGCTTCCGGCGCGGAGAGCGGGGCGTGACGGCGCTCGCGACCCGTCTCCCGGCCGGCCTCGAGCGCGACGGCGGCTGGGGCACCACCACGGTCCGGCTCGCCCGGGCGGCCCGGGACGCGTTCACCGGCCGGTCCTTCGGACCCGGCGACGTACTGGTGGGCGAGGTGCTGGGCACGCTGCCGGTGGCACTGCTCGTCCCCGAGGAGGAGGACCACCATGCCTGAGCACCGCCGCGACGCAGCAGAGCAGTCGGCCCCCGGCTCGGTCTGGGCGCCCATCCCGTCCCGGGTCGAGCTGGTCCTGGGCGGCGAGCGGCTGCCCCTGGAGGATGCAGGCGGCGGGTGGTGGGCGCCGTCGTCCGCCGAGGCCTCGACGGTGGCCTCCGCGCTCGCCGCGGGGGAGCGCTACGGCTACGTCCTCGACGGCGAGGGGCCCTTCCCGGACCCGCGCTCGCGCCGCCAGCCCGAGGGCGTCCACGAGCTCTCCGCCGGGTTCGACCCGTCCCGGCACGCGTGGGGCGATGACGGCTGGACCGGACGCCAGCTCGCCGGCTCCGTGGTCTACGAGCTGCATCTGGGCACGTTCACCCCGGAGGGGACGCTCGACGCCGCGGCCGCCCGCCTGCCCTACCTGGCCGAGCTGGGCGTCGGGTTCGTGGAGCCCCTGCCGGTCAACGCGTTCAACGGCCCCTACAACTGGGGCTACGACGGCGTGCTCTGGTACGCCGTCCAGGAGCAGTACGGCGGCCCCGAGGCCTACCAGCGCTTCGTCGACGCCGCGCACGCGGCCGGGATCGGCGTGATCCAGGACGTGGTCTACAACCACCTGGGCCCCAGCGGGAACTACCTGCCCAAGTTCGGCCCGTACATGCTCTCCGGCGCCGCCACCGGGTGGGGCGACGCGGTCAACCTCGACGGGCCCGGCTCGGACGAGGTCCGCGCGTTCATCCTCGGCAACGCCCGGATGTGGCTCGAGGACTACCGCGTGGACGGGCTCCGGCTCGACGCCGTGCACGCCTTCCAGGACCACCGCGCCCTGACCCTCCTCGAGGAGCTCGAGGACCTCGCCGAGGCAGTGGGCCGGGAGACCGGGCGCCGCAAGGTCCTCGTGGCCGAGTCGGACCTCAACGACCCGCGCCTGGTCAACCCGCGCCGCGCCGGTGGCTACGGGCTCGGCGGCCAGTGGGACGACGACGTGCACCACGCCCTCCACGTGGCCCTCACCGGCGAGGCGGACGGCTACTACGAGGACTTCGCCGACCCGGACGCCCTCGCCAAGGTCCTCCTCGGCGGCTTCTACCACGACGGCAGCTACTCGAGCTTCCGCGGCCGGCACCACGGCAGGCCGCTCGACCCCGACCTCGTGCATCCCTCCCAGCTCGTGGTCTGCACCCAGAACCACGACCAGGTGGGCAACCGCGCCGTGGGGGACAGGCCAACCGCCGCCCTCGGATGGGACGCCAAGGCGGTCGAGGCCGTGCTCGCACTCACCACCCCCTTCACCCCCATGCTCTTCATGGGCCAGGAGTACGGGGCCACCACCCCGTGGCAGTTCTTCACCTCCCACCCCGAGCCGGAGCTCGCCGAGGCCACCGCGAAGGGCCGGCTCTCCGAATTCGAGCGGATGGGCTGGGACCCCGCCCAGGTGCCGGACCCGCAGGATCCCGCCACCCGGGAGCGGTCCGTGCTGGACTGGTCCGAGGCGCAGACGCACGACGGCGCCCGCCTCCTTGCGCTCTACCGGCGCCTCATCGAGGTGCGCGCCGAGCTGCCCGGGCTGTGGTCCGGCCGGCTCGACGAGACCGAGGTGATCGCCGGCGGCGGAGGGGCCCCCGGCGAGGACGGCGGACCGCGCTGGATCTCGTGGCGCCGGCCCGGCGCGATCGTGTGCGTCGGGTTCGGGCCCGGCCCGGTGGACGTGCCGCTGCCGGAGGGCTTCGCCGGCGCCGCGGCCGTGGCCACCGATCCCGGGTGCGCCGTGGTGGGCACCGCCTCCGGCGACGCCGTGCGCCTGCCGGGCCTCGCCGCCGTCGTCCTCTCGGTCTGAAGCCGTTCCCTGGGGAGGTCAGTGGGTAAGTACCCCTGCACACAGTCCACTGACCTTCAGGAGGAACGGCCATGATCACACGCGAAGACCTCGAGGGGCTCAAGCGCGGCAGCGGGGACGTCATCGGGCAGGACGGCGAGAAGATCGGACGGCTCAGCGGGCTCTACGTCGACGACGACACCGAAGACCCCGCGTGGGTCACGGTCAAGACAGGCCTGTTCGGCCTGAAGGAGTCGTTCGTCCCCTTGCGGCAGGCGACCATGCGCGGGAGCGATCTCGTGGTCCGGTGCACCAAGGACCAGGTCAAGGACGCTCCGCGGATCGACCCCGAGGGCCATCTCGACCCCGGCGAGGAGGACCGCCTCTACCGGCACTACGGTGTCCCGGGCTCGCAGGGCCCGGCCGTGGGCTCCCAAGGCCTGAGGGTGATGACCGCGGACGAGAACCTCGACCCGATCAAGGGGGACACCGGCTCGGTCTTCGACGAGGGCGGCTCGGCCTACGGCGCGGGCAGCGGGTCCGCAGGCCTCGCGGGCACTGACGACGAGTCGTCCGAGGGCGCCAGCGAGGTGCCGGAGGGCCGGGCCGCCCCCGGGGCCGAGCGGCAGGGCAACGTCGGCCCGAAGGAGACCAGCGACATTCCCGGGGTCCACGACAAGCGGAGGGCCTGACAGCGCTTTTCTCCTGTGATTGTTTGCCGCCCCGCCCCAGTGGCTATCAAGCGGAGTATCGCGGCCGCTGAGACGCCGCGGGTCCTCAAGAAGCGGGGGCGCTCCAGAATGCACATTCCAATGGCCTGAAGGAGAACCACCATGGTCACACGCGAGAACATCGAGACTCTCGGACGCGGCGGCGGAGACGTCATCGGACAGGACGGGGAGAAGATCGGCGGGATCGGCGAGCTCTACGTCGACGACGAGACCAACCAGCCCACGTGGGTCACGGTCAAGACCGGACTCTTCGGCACGAGGGAGTCCTTCGTTCCCCTCGACGGTGCGGACGTGCGGGGCGACGACCTCGTGGTCCCGTACACGAAGGACCAGGTGAAGGACGCGCCGCACGTCGATCCCGACGGGCATCTCGAGCCCGGCGAGGAGGACCGGCTGTACAAGCACTACGGGCGCTCCAACGGCGCAGCCCAGGGCGTCCGGGACACCGCGGGCACGCAGACCGGCTCGGTCTACGGCGAGGGCGGCGCGGCCTACGGCGGCACCGGCGAATCGGCGGGCCTGGCAGGCACCGACACGGAGCGGACCGAGAACGCCAGTGAGGTCTCCGGCACCGGCACCGTGGGCCGCGACACCTCGGGGCCCGCCACGGACGATGCGATGACCCGCTCCGAGGAGCGGCTCAACGTGGGCACCGAGCGGCAGGAAGTCGGCCGCGCCCGGCTCCGCAAGTACGTCACCACGGAGAACGTCACCAAGACCGTCCCGGTCCAGCGGGAAGAGGTGCGCGTGGAGCGCGAGCCGATCACGGACGAGAACCGGGGCGCCGCCATGGACGGTCCCGACCTCTCGGAGGAAGAGCACGAGGTGACCCTCCACGAGGAGCGCCCCGTGGTCGACAAGGAGACCGTGCCCGTCGAGCGGGTCCGCCTCGGCACCGAGACCCGCACCGGCGAGGAGACCGTGAACGAGGAGGTCGCCAAGGAGCACATCGAGACCGATGGCTTCGACGAGGGCCGCAGGCCCTGACCTCGGCTGACCTGGAAGGGCGCGGGGAGGATGGACACCGTCCTCCCCGCGCCCTTTCGCTTGTGCCCGGCGTGGGAATTCCCAGGCCGTGGGCCGCTCAGGCCTGCGGGGAGGCTCCGGCGAGGATCCCGTCCGCTACCGCCTTGCCGAGCGACTGGGTGGACCCGTCGCCGCCGAGGTCCGGGGTCAGCACCTCGCGCGGGCCGCCCGCCAGGACCTTCTCGAAGGCGCGCTGGATCCCGGCGGCGGCCTCGCGCTCGCCGAGGTGCTCGAGCATCAGGGCAGCGCTCCAGATCTGGCCGACGGGGTTGGCGATGCCCCTTCCCGCGATGTCCGGGGCGGAGCCGTGCACGGGCTCGAACAGGCTCGGGAAGCGGCGCTCGGGATTGATGTTGGCGCTCGGAGCGATCCCGATGGTTCCGGTGCAGGCCGGGCCGAGGTCGGAGAGGATGTCCCCGAAGAGGTTGCTGCCCACGACTACGTCGAACCAGTCCGGGTGGAGGACGAAGTTGGCGGCCAGGATGTCGATGTGGAACTTGTCCACGTCGACCTCCGGGTACCGGCGGGCCATCTCCTCGACGCGCTCGTCCCAGTAGGGCATGGTGATGGAGATGCCGTTGCTCTTCGTGGCGGAGGTCAGGTGCCTGCGCGGTCGGCGCTGGGCCAGCTCGAACGCGTACGTGAGGACGCGGTCCACCCCGGTGCGCGTCATCACGGTCTCCTGGATGACCGTCTCGCGGTCGGTGCCCTCGAACATCTTCCCGCCGATGCTCGAGTATTCTCCTTCGGTGTTCTCCCGGACCACGTAGAAGTCGACGTCCCCCGGGGAGCGGCCGGCGAGCGGGCTCTTCATTCCTTCGAGCAGCTTGACCGGCCGGAGGTTGACGTACTGGTCGAAGTGCCGGCGGAACTGGATGAGGCTGCCCCAGAGCGACACATGGTCCGGCACGACCTCGGGCCAGCCGACGGCTCCGAAGAAGATCGCGTCGTAGGCGCTCAGCTGCTCGAACCAGCCGTCGGGGAGCATCGTGCCGTGCTTGAGGTAGTAGTCCGCACTCGCGTAGTCGAACTCCGTGGTCCTCAGCTCGAAGCCGTAGGCCTCGGCGGCGGCCTCCAGCGCGCGCACGCCCTCGGGCACCACCTCCTGCCCGATGCCGTCACCTGCGATGACCGCGATGCGATGGGTCCTGGTCATAATCGGTCCTTCTCCGCTGTGGATGGCGCTTCAGTCACCGCTAGCGTAGGAGAAGAAGCTCCAGACGAGGGCAGAGGCCGGCCGCAGCGCGTCAGGTGCCGAAGATGAAGGCCTCCGCGTGCGCCACCGCCTTGTGGAACGAGTCGTTGCGCAGGGCCACCGCGTCCTTGCTCGCCGCGGTGCCGTTGGCCACGGCCTCGATGTAGCTCGACAGGCCCGGGGGCCGCAGCACCCAGATGCCCCCGGAGGGAGGCAGATAGAACACGGCGAACGAGCGCGCCGTGGGATCGTCCTCCCACACCGGCACGACGGCGACCGCCGCTCCCGTGTCCACGTTGATCCACTGGGCGCGCGGCCGTGGCTGCTCGTTCTCGAACACGCTGGGGTCCAGGAACGGGGCCGTCCCCTCGCCCCACTTCTCCTCGAACCTCTCGTGGAACACGGGGAACAGCGTGGTGTCGTAGCGGCGCCAGCCGCTGCTCTGCTCTGGGCTCACGGCCCCTCCTTCACAGGCGATGGATCAACGGGCTCCGGCTCAGCGGAACCAGCGGAAGAGGAACCACAGGAGGTCCTCCTCCCTCAGCGGCTCGTCCATCGGCGTCCTGGGAGCGAGCCACACGGGGCGGCGCGGCGGCGGTTGGGCCCACAGGGCGGTCTCGGCGCGCGCCAGCGCGGCGTCGTAGGCGGCCCGGCGGTCGTCGCGGCCGAGCACTGCGTACGCGTCCATCACCTCCTTGAGCCGTTCGCGGTCACTGTCGGAGCCGGTCCCGCACCCGTCCGGGCCAACGCCGTCGGGATGCAGTTCGCGGACGAGCCGCCGGTACGCCGCGCGGATCTCCTCCCGGCTCGCCGTCCGGTCCACTCCGAGCACCTCGTAGAAGTCCCTCGCGCGCATGGCAGCCTCCGCACGGTGGAGGCCGCGGGCCCCGGCCGGGCTGCCTGCCCGGCCGGGGCGGCGGTCCCTCAGGCCGCGATCTCCCTCTTCGACGACTTTGTGGAGACCGCGATCTTGCGCGGCTTCGCCTCCTCAGCCACGGGGATGCGCAGCGTCAGCACGCCGTCGGCGTAGCTCGCGGTGACCTTCCCGGTGTCCAGGGCGTCGCCGAGGATCAGCTCGCGGCCGAACGTGCCGGACGGGCGCTCCGCCGCGACCACCTCCGCGCCGTCCGGCCGGTGCGACTTCCGCTCTGCGCGGACCGCGAGGACGTTGCGCTCGACGTCGACGTCGATCGTCTCCGGGTCCACGCCCGGCAGGTCGAATTCCACCACGAACTCGCCGTCCTCGCGCCAGGCCTCCATGGGCATGGTCGTGGGCCTGGATGCGGTACCGAAGACCTGCTCCGTCAGGCGGTCGAGCTCACGGAATGGATCGGTTCGCATCAGCATCTCTGCCACCTCCAGATGTTCGATATCGGATTGCCAAAGACTTCCTCTGTAGGGCGATCACCCTTGGATCTGCCTCTACAGACACAGATATAGTATTTCGGAAGGAAGAGATCAAGGGGTTGTCGGAAGGAAAGCGGCATGGCACGCGAGCGGCGCTCCTCGGAGGGCGTGTACGCGATCTCGGTGGCGGCCGAGCTCTCCGGCATGGCCCTCTCGAGCCTGCGCCTGTACGAGCGCAAGGGCCTGCTGACGCCCTCCCGCACCGACGGCGGCACGCGCCGCTACAGCGAGGACGACGTCGAGCGGCTGGGCCGGATCGCCGACCTCGTCGAGGCGGGCCTCACCATCGAGGGCATCCGGCTCGTGCTCGAGCTCGAGGACGAGAACGCGCGGCTGCGGCGGGAGCTGGACAGCCTCCGGTCCGCAGCTCGACGTGGCAGGCCCGACTGAGTGCACACCCCACCAACCATCTGAAAGTCACCTCCTGAAGGTCAAAGTCCTGACAATTACCCCCAGGAGGTGACTCCCAGAAGGTGCCCTTCAGAAGGACTCGCAGAAGGTGACTCCCAGATGGGGTGAGCGCGGGCGCACGAGGCGGGCGGCCGGCGTCGTCCCCCCAAAAAATCTGAAAGTCACCTCCTGAAGGTCAAAGTCCTGACAATGACCTACAGGAGGTGACTCTCAGAAGGTGCCCTTCAGAAGGACTCGCAGAAGGTGACCCCCAGATGGGGTGAGCGCGGGCGCACGAGGCGGGCGGCCGGCGTCGTCCGCCCCCCAAAAATCTGAAAGTCACCTCCTGAAGGTCAATGTCGTCACAAAGACCTACAGGAGGTGACTCCCAGAAGATGCCCTTCAGAAGGTGACTCTCAGGAGGTGACCTTCAGAAGGGGAGGGGCGGGGGGTCAGGCCCGGCGCTTGGCGAGCGCCCCCCAGATGAGCAGGACGATGAGCGATCCGACGATCGCGGTCACCCAGGTCCGGATCTCGAAGAAGCTGCCCAGCGTGTTGCCGCCGAAGATCAGCCCCCCAATCCAGCCCCCGAGGATGGCACCGACGACGCCGAGCAGAAGGGTCACCAGCCAGCCGCCGCCCTGCCTGCCCGGCAGGATGGCCTTGGCGATGGCCCCAGCGATGAGTCCGAGGATGAGGAACCCGAAAAATCCCATGTCAACTCCCTAGATGGTGCGAGCATGATCGGTTTTTCCGCTTGCGGTGGAAGCCAAGCTGCCTCTGTAGTAGCACGCCAGCCGCGCCGGGTCACGGCGCGCGGCACTCCGTTGCCGCATCTTTACCGGGGAACGGTTCGGTAACGTTGGACCCCAGACAACGCAGAGGATGAGGGGGCCCCGTGGAGGCGCTGATCGTGAATCCCGTCAAGCAGGGCGCGGAGGCGGTCGTGGAGTCCTTCCGTGCCCGCTGCGCCGCGCGCGGGGCGGAACCGCTCGTGCTCGAGACCACCGTCGAGGACCCGGGGGCGGGGATGGCCCGGGAGGCCCTCGACAAGGGCGCGCAGCTCGTGGTGGTGGCCGGCGGGGACGGCACCGTGCGCGCCGCCGCAGGGGCGCTCGCCGGCACCGGGACGCCGCTCGGGGTGGTCCCGCTCGGCACTGGGAACCTGCTGGCCCGCAACCTCGGGCTGCCGATCGACGACCCCGAGCGCGCCCTGGACACCGCCATGGGCGGCGCGGAGCGGCGCATCGACGTGGCCTGGGCCAAGATGGACGACGGCGACGAGCTCGCCTTCGTGGTCATGGCCGGCCTCGGCCTCGACGCGACCGTCATGGCCAACACCGACGACGACCTCAAGGCCAAGGCCGGCTGGTTCGCCTACGTGGTCTCGGCCGCGCAGAACATCGTGGGCGAGTCCCACCGCATCCGGGTCGACGTGGACGGCCAGCTCGCGATGGACCGGCGCCAGCGCGGGGTCATGGTCGGCAACTGCGGCCGCATCCAGGGCAACGTCGAGGTCTTCCCCGGGGCCAAGGTGGACGACGGCATCCTCAACGTCCTCGCCGTGGCCCCCAGCGGCTTCCGCGGCTGGTTCCGCGTGGTGGGGGCGCTCCTGAGCAGGTTCCGCCGCCACTCCCCGCCCGACCTCGGGCACTTCGAGGGCAAGCGCGTCCGGCTCGCCAGCGCGCACCCGCACGACATCCAGCTCGACGGCGACCACCTCGGCCAGGGCAGGGTGTTCACCGCGCGCGTCGACCAGGGGGCCCTCACGGTGCGGGCGCCGCAGGGGGCCTAACCGGCCCGGGCGCACCGGCCACGCCGGGAGCGCGCGGTGCGCCCCCGGCGTCGTGCGCCGGTCTACGGAAGGGGGCTCAGCCGAGCTTCTTGCCGATCGAGACCCCCATCGAGGTCTTCAGGCCCGAGGAGGCCGCGCTCGTCCCGGAGCCCTTCGCCGCCGGCGCCGGGCTGTGCTTGCGGCCCAGGAGGAAGTACGCGATCGGGCCGATCGTGTTGATGAAGCTCGCCGCGGCCCACGCCGCCTTCGGGCCGTTGACCTGGTCCTTCGGCCGCTTCGCGAGGTCCCGCAGCGCCGCGCCCTGGAGCGCGAACTGCACGAGGGCGCCCAGGACGACGCCGAAGCGCTGGCCGCCGCTGAGCTCTGACCACTTCTTGTTCTTCTTGCGTCCCATTCCGCCAGTCTAGGGACCGGGCAGCGGGCGGGGGAGTGCCACGCGGATAGGATGAGCCGAGCAGCGGAGCCCGTGGACCGGCTCCGCCGGTCTACGCGATGAGGAGTACCGTGCCAGAGAAGAAGATCCGAGTAGCCATCGTGGGCGTGGGCAACTGCGCAGCCTCCCTCGTCCAGGGGGTGCACTACTACCGCGACGCCGACCCGGCGGACACCGTCCCCGGCCTCATGCACGTCGAGTTCGGCGACTACCACGTCAGCGACCTCGAGTTCGTCGCGGCGTTCGACGTGGACGGCAAGAAGGTCGGGTTCGACCTCGCCGACGCGATCGGCGCGAGCGAGAACAACACCATCAAGATCGCCGACGTCCCCCCGACCGGCGTGACGGTCCAGCGCGGCCACACGCTCGACGGCCTCGGCAAGTACTACCTCGAAACGATCGAGGAGTCCCACGAGGAGCCGGTCGACGTGGTCGCCGCCCTGCGCGAGGCGCAGGTCGACGTCATGGTCTGCTACCTCCCCGTGGGCTCGGAGAAGGCCGCGAAGTTCTACGCCCAGTGCGCCATCGACGCGGGCGTGGCCTTCGTCAACGCCCTGCCCGTCTTCATCGCCGGCACCCCCGAGTGGGCCGAGAAGTTCCGCGCGGCCGGCGTGCCGATCGTGGGCGACGACATCAAGAGCCAGATCGGCGCCACGATCACCCACCGCGTCCTCGCCAAGCTGTTCGAGGACCGCGGCGTCACCGTGGACCGCACCTACCAGCTCAACGTGGGCGGCAACATGGACTTCAAGAACATGCTCGAGCGCGAGCGGCTCCAGTCCAAGAAGATCTCCAAGACCCAGGCCGTGACCTCCAACGTCGAGGCCGAGCTCGCCGAGCGCGACGTCCACATCGGCCCGTCCGACTACGTCCAGTGGCTCGACGACCGCAAGTGGGCGTTCGTCCGCCTCGAGGGCCGCAACTTCGGCGACGCGCCCGTCTCGCTCGAGTACAAGCTCGAAGTGTGGGACTCGCCCAACTCCGCCGGCGTGATCATCGACGCCGTCCGCGCGGCGAAGATCGCCCTCGACCGGGGCATCGGCGGCCCGCTCACCTCCCCGAGCGCCTACTTCATGAAGTCCCCGCCGGTGCAGAAGGCCGACGACGTGGCCCGCGCCGACGTCGAGGCGTTCATCCGCGGCGAGCTCGAGCGCTAGGCGGCGCGCCCGGGGCGGATGCCTCGGGCGAGTGGCACCCGAGGCGGGCGGACGACGCCGGGCAGGCACCCGGCGTCGTCCGCCCGCCTCTAGTCGTGGTCGGGTGAGGGCGGCGCGAGGCGGCTCGGCCCGGACATGGTCGGCCCGTAGTGCAGGATTGAGCGGCTCGTCTGCGCGAGCGCCACGAGGCGCAGCACGAGCTGGCGGTTCATGTGCATCCCGACGGCCGCGCGGGAGACGAGGTCCTCGAGGTCCCCGGCGCCGTCCACATCCGCAACGTCCGCGGCGGCGATGAGGTCCGCGGCCTCCGCGTAGGCGCTGAGCACGCGCTCCGACACCGGCGCGCCCAGACGCTCCATGGCCTCGAGATGGTCGTCCAGCGCCGCCCGCGCCGCCGTCGGGACGTCCGGCCAGCCGCGCTCGCGGACCACCCTGCTGGCTGCTTCGGTGCGTCCCGGTTGCGGCGTGCCCAGCCCCAGGACCACGGACCGGAGGGCCTTCATCACCTCGATGCGGTCCTCGCCGCCCTCGATGAGGTCCACGATGGCCCGCACTGTCGCCACGCTGAGCCCGAGGCCCTTGCGGAGCACCCGGATCGTGCCGAGCCGGCGCACGTGCGGGTCGCCGTAGTCGGCCAGCGTGGCGTTGACGGCCCTCCCGGCGGGCAGGAGGCCCTCGCGGAGGTAGAACTTGATGGTCGCGGCCGGGGTCCCGGTCCGCGCGGCAAGCTCACCCAGCTTCATGGGGCCTCCTTCCTCCAGGGCGGGAACATTGGATAGCGGGGTGCCTTCACACTCTCTTGGTGGCGCGAATAGACATATCCCCACTATTTTTAGAAATTGAGCCCGCCGGGCCGAGGGAGCGTTGTATGGACTTCGTGGGGGGCGCTCCCTCGGACCCGGGGGCTCGTGCTCATTGGCAGCATTTTTCGGATTTTACATGTAAAATAGGTCCCGCATGGGAATCACAGCGTCATGGGGGGCGAAGTGGACAACGCGATGTGGCGGATCCTGTCGAGGCAGATCGCAGGAATCGAGGATCCGAGGCAGCTGGACGACAACGAGTTCGCGGCCCTGCTCGGCCGGCTCGAGGCGTTCGTGGAGGAGTGCGGCCGGGTGCCCGAGCGCACCGCGAAGGAGCCCGACGAGGCGCGCCTCGGCCTGTGGATCGAGGCCCAGCGGCGGGCGGACCACGGCGGCGTGCTGTGCCCTGAACGCCGCGTCCGGCTCGAGGGCCTCCTCGGCCCGCGGTGGTTCTCGCGGAGCTGACCGCGCTTTCGGGCGGGCGCCGCTCGGGCGGGCCCCGCTCGGGGCCCGTCAGAAGAGGCCGGTGACCTGGCCCTCGCCGTCGAGGTCCATGCGCAGCGCGGCCGGCTGCTTCGGCAGACCCGGCATGGTCATGAGCGAGCCAGTGACGGCGACGATGAACCCGGCGCCCGTGCGCGGCCACAGCTCGCGCACGTGCACCGTGAAGCCCTCCGGCGCGCCGAGCAGCGACGGGTCGTCGGAGAACGAGTACTGCGTCTTGGCCATGCACACCGGCAGGCTGTCCCAACCGTTCTCGTGGATCTGCTGCAGCGTCCGCCGCGCCTGGTCGGAGAACTCGACGCCGGCGCCGCGGTAGACCTCGCGCACCACCGTGCCGATCTTCTCCTCGACGCCCATCTCGAGCGGATAGAGGTGCCTGAGCGTCCCCGGCGCCTCGAGCACGGCGAGCACCTCCCGCGCGAGGTCGTCGCCGCCGTCGCCCCCGCCGCCGCGGCCCCACACGTCCGCCACCGCGACGCGGACGCCGCCCCCGCGGCACAGGCGCACGACGGCGTCGAGCTCCTCGGGCGCGTCCGTCCCGAACCGATTGACCGCCACCACGGGCTCGAGGCCGAACTTCCGCACGTTCTCCACATGCCGGGCGAGGTTCACGAAGCCGCGCGCGAGCGCCTCCACGTTGGGTTCGGTGAGCGCGTCCTTGCGCACGCCGCCGTGCATCTTGAGAGCCCGCACGGTCGCGACCACCACGACCGCGGAGGGCGCCACGTCCGCGTAGCGGGCCTTGATGTCCATGAACTTCTCGGCCCCGAGGTCCGCCCCGAACCCGGCCTCGGTGACCACCACGTCGGCGAGGCGGCGCGCCGTCGTGGTCGCGAGGGCCGAGTTGCAGCCGTGGGCGATGTTCGCGAACGGGCCGCCGTGGACCAGGGCCGGGGTGCCGGCGATGGTCTGGACGAGGTTGGGCTTGATCGCATCCTTGAGGAGCATGGCCATCACCCCGGCGGCGCCGAGGTCCGCGACCGTGAGGGGCCTGCGGCCGTAGGTGTAGCCGAACGTGATGCGGCCCAGGCGCTCCTTGAGATCCGCCGCCGAGGAGGCGAGGCAGAACACTGCCATGACCTCGGAGGCCACGGTGATGTCGAACCCGGCCTCGCGCGGCACGCCTTGGGCCGGGCCGCCGAGGCCGATCACGATGCTGCGCAGGGCGCGGTCGTTCATGTCCATGACGCGCTTGAACGTGACGCGGCGCGGGTCGATGTCCAGGGCGTTGCCCTGGAAGATGTGATTGTCGATCAGGGCGCACAGGGCGTTGTTCGCGGCCGTGATGGCGTGGAAGTCGCCGGTGAAGTGGAGGTTGATGTCCTCCATGGGCAGCACCTGGGACAGGCCGCCGCCCGTCGCGCCGCCCTTCATGCCGAGGATGGGGCCGAGGCTCGGCTCGCGGATGGCGATCATGGTCCGCTTCCCCGCGCGGGCGAGGGCGTCCGCGAGGCCGACCGTGAGGGTCGACTTGCCCTCGCCGGCCGGGGTGGGGGAGATCGCCGTGACGAGCACGACCTGTCCGTGGCGGTCCTCGGCGCCCAGCCGGGAGAGGTCGATCTTGGCCTTGTACCGCCCGTAGAGCTCGAGCGCGTCCTCCGGGATCCCCGCCGCTGCGGCGATCTCGACGATGGGCCTGAGCGTCGCGGCCCGGGCGATCTCGAGGTCCGAGCGGACGAGGGCGCCCGTGGCGCTCGAGTCCGGGCTGGCGCTGGGCGACGGTGCCGTGGCGGTCATGGCGCCACCCTACCCGCGAACCGCCGAGGTGGGGCGGCGGGCGCGCGAGGTCACCCCGCGGTGCGTGAGGTCGCCCCTCGGGTGCCGTAGCCGGGTGGGAGGCACGACGGCGGGTGGAGCCTCCGGTGCCGGATGTCGCGAAGGCGGCCACGCGCCGTCGTCCGCGTGCCCGCTCCTCCGGGCGACGCCGCGGTCAGGGGAGGCGGAGGCCCGCCAGTTCGTGGAGCGCCGCGCGGTAGGCGGCGCGGGTGCCCTCGGCGGTCTGCTCCCAGCCGAAGCGCTCGGCGTAGATCGAGGCCGCGCGGCCGAGGTCGCCGCGGGTCTCCGGGTCGTCGTGCAGCTGCTCGAGGACCGCCGCCCACGCCGACGGCTCATGGCCGTCCACGAGGAAGCCCGTCCGGCCGTCGCACACGGCCTGGGTCAGCCCGCCCACCCGTGCCGCGACCACTGGCGTCCCGCAGGCCTGCGCCTCCAGCGCCACGAGCCCGAACGACTCTGAGAAGCTCGGCATCGCCACCGCGTCCGCTGACCGGAACCACTCGGCCAGTTCCTCCGCGGGCACGGGCGGGAGGCGGTGGACCACGCCGCGCAGGCCCTCGCTCTGCGCGAGCAGGTCGAGATCGAGCCCCGCCGAGCCGCTCGGGGCACCGATGATGGAGACGCGCAGGGGGATGTCCGGTCGGCGGCGCCGGAGCTCCGCCGCCGCCGCGACGAGGACCTGCGGGCCCTTGAGCCGCTGGATCCTGCCGGCGAAGAGCACATGGAACTCCTCGGCGCCGACCCCGCGGGCGCTGCGGGACCGGCCCCGGAACGCCGGGCGGAACACGCCCAGGTCCACCCCGGGGGAGACCACGTCGATGCGGTCGTCGTCCACGTCGTAGTGGCGGACCAGCTCGTCCCGCTCGGCCGAGGTGTTGGCCGTGAAGCGGGCCGCCTCGTCCGCCAGCCGCTGCTCGCCGCGCTCGCGGTTGCTCGGCTCGGGCACGTCGCCGGCGGCCAGGTGCTGGTTCTTCACCCGGGCCATCGTGTGCATCGTGTGCACGAGCGGAACTCCCAGGGCGCCCGCCACCTCGAGGCCCGCGAGGCCCGAGACCCAGTAGTGGCTGTGCACGATCCGCGGACGCGGCTGCCCGGCGCCCGCCGCGTCCATGATCCTCGCGAGCATCGCCGCGGCGAACTCCTCCACGAGCGGGGGCATCTGCTCCTTGGCCAGGCGGCGCTGCGGCCCCGCGGCCAGATGGTGCACACGCGCGCCCGGAGCGAGGTCCACCGTGGCCGGCTGGCCCGGGGCAGTGGCCCGGGTGTAGATGTCCACCCCCACGCCGCCGGCGGCCAGGGAGCGCGCGAGCTGGGCGACATAGACGTTCATCCCGCCCGCGTCCCCAGCGCCCGGCTGCTCCAGGGGGGACGTGTGGAGGGAGATCATCGCCACGCGGTCACGGTGCTGCACGTCCCCTAGGCTACGTGGCCCCGGACGGGACGCCCGAGCCGGCCGGGCGGCGTCGTGCGCCCCGAGTAGACTCGGGTGGTGACCTCCGAGCCGACCACTGCCCCTTCCGCCATGCCCAGCACCCGCCTCCCGGAGCGCGCCGCCGTGATCGACCTCGACGCGATCCGCCACAACGTGGGGGTGGTCCGCAAGGTCGCGGAGCCGGCCCGGGTCATGGCCGTGGTGAAGGCGGACGGGTACGGGCACGGGGCCGTTCCGGTGGCCCGCGCCGCCCTCGAGGCCGGCGCCTCGTGGCTCGGCGTCGCGCACATCAGCGAGGCGCTGGCCCTCCGCGCGGCGGGCATCGACGCGCCGATCCTGGCCTGGCTGCACACCCCGGACTCCAACTTCTCCGCCGCCGTCGCGGCCGGGATCGACCTGGGCTGCTCGGGCTGGGAGCTCGAGGCGATCGTGGCCGCGGCCCGCGAGCAGGAGCGCCCCGCGCGCGTGCACCTCAAGATCGACACGGGCCTGGGCCGCAACGGCGTCACGGCGGACCGGTGGGAGGCCGTGGTCGGGGAGGCCGTCGAGTACCAGGACGAGGGCCTGCTGCGCGTGGCCGGCGTGTTCAGCCACCTCGCCGTGGCCGACGAGCCCGAGCGCCCCGAGACCGACGCGCAGCTGGACGCGTTCCGTGAGGCCGTGGCCCTCGCCGAGGACGCCGGCTGCGACCTCGACGTCCGCCACATCGCCAACTCGCCCGCCATCTTCTCGCGGCCGGACGCCCACTTCGACCTCGTGCGCGCGGGCATCTCGATCTACGGGCTCTCCCCGTTCGCCGAGCAGACTTCCGCGGACCTGCACCTGCGCCCGGCCATGACCCTGCGCGCCACGCTCTCCCAGGCCAAGCGCGTCCCCGCGGACCAGGGCGTGAGCTACGGGCTCACCTACCGCACCGCCTCCGCCGGCGCGCTCGGGCTCGTCCCCCTCGGCTATGCCGACGGCGTCCCGCGCACCTCCGACCGCGGCCCGGTCCGGATCGCCGGGCGCACCTACCCCGTGGCCGGCCGCGTGGCGATGGACCAGATCGTGGTGGACCTCGGCGCCTCCGCGGACCCGGCCGAGCTCGCCGGCGCGGAGGCCGTCCTGTTCGGGTCCGGCGCCGACGGCGGCCCCACTGCCGACGACTGGGCGCGGGCCACCGGCACCATCAACTACGAGATCGTCACGCGCATCAGCCAGCGCGTCCCGCGGGTCTACGTGGGGGAGGGCGCATGAGCGGCGCCCCGGAGTGGGAGGCCGCGTTCGCGCCGGCCTCCGCGGAGGAGACCCAGGCCCTCGGCGCGGCGCTCGGTGGGGTGCTCGGGGCGGGCGACCTCGTGGTCCTCACCGGCGAGCTCGGTGCCGGGAAGACCACCTTCACCCAGGGGCTCGGCGAGGGCCTCGGCGTCCGGCCCGGCATCATCTCCCCGACCTTCGTGCTGGTCCGGATCCACCCGAACCTGATCCACGGCCCCCGCCCGGGCGGCCCGGACCTCGTCCACGTGGACGCCTACCGGCTCAGCGGCCACGGCGAGATCACCGACCTGGACCTCGAGAACTGGGCCGACTCCGCCGTCACGGTGGTCGAGTGGGGCCGCGGGCTCGTCGAGGACCTCTCCGACAGCCGCCTCGACATCGAGCTGCGCCGGCCGCACGCCGCGCCCCCCGCCGCTGGCGCTCCGGATGGCGCGCCCACCCTCGACTTCGACACCGAGGACGACGACGAGCCCCGCCTCGTCCTGATCCGCGCCTATGGCCCCCGCTGGGCGCAGCACCCCGGCGTGCACTGGGCCGCCGTCGAGCGCGTGGATCCCGCAGCGCTCGATGCCGCCGCGACCCACACCCCGGAGGAGGACCGGTGATCATCCTCGCCATCGACACCTCCGCGGTCGCCTCGGCCGCGCTGATCCGCTGCCACGAGCCCCTCGTCCCCGAGGCCGCGGGCGCCGCGGTGCTCGCCTCCTTCGCCACGGAGGACACCCGCTCCCACGCCGAGGTCCTCGCCCCCGGCATCCGGGCCCTCCTGGCCGAGCAGGAGCTCGCGGGCGCGGACATCGCCCGCATCGTCGTCGGCGTCGGGCCGGGCCCCTTCACGGGCCTGCGCTCCGGCATCGCGACGGCGCGCGCGCTCGCCTTCGCCTGGGATGTGCCCCTGGACGGGGTCATGAGCCTCGATGCGCTGGCCTGGGACGTCGTGGAGTCCGGAGCCCCGGCGGACGGGTTCACCGTGGCCATCGACGCCCGCCGGCGCGAGCTGTACTGGGCCCAGTACGCCGCCGACGGCACCCTGGTGGACGGCCCGCACGTGACCGCGCCGCAGCAGTTGCCCAGCCTCCCCGCGTACGGCGCGGGCGCAGGCCTCTACCGGTGGCAGCTCGAGGACGCCGGGGCGAGCGTTGACGAGGCGTTCGCGCAGGCGCAGCCTGCAGCGGCCTCGCTCGGGCTCGTCGCGGCCGCCCGCCTCGGCGCCGGCGCGCCCCTGCTGGACACCACGCCGCTGTACCTGCGCGACTCCGATGCCCAGGTCCCGGGCCCCCGGAAGCGCGCCCTGTGAACGGCGAGGTGCCCGCCCGGCTGCCGGCCGGCGTCGTGCTCCGCGACATGACGGAGGCGGACGTGTCCGCGGTCCACGCCCTCGAGCGCGCCCTGTTCCCCGTCGACGCATGGCCCGAGCAGATGTTCCGCGACGAGCTCAGCCAGCCGGAGACCCGCCGCTACTACGTCGCCGAGGAGTCCGCGCCGGAGGGGGCCCGGATCGTCGCGTACGCCGGGGTGATGTGCGTCCAGCCGATCGCCGACGTCCAGACCATCGCCGTGGTGCCCGAGCGGGAGGGCCGCGGCATCGGCTCCGCCGTCCTGGCCGAGCTCATCGCGGAGGCCCGGCGCCGCGGCGCCGAGGACGTGCTGCTGGAGGTCCGCGCGGACAACCCCCGCGCGCAGGCCCTCTACCGCCGCTTCGGCTTCAACCAGATCCACATGCGCCGGCGCTACTACCGCGACGGTGCCGACGCGCTCATCATGCAGCTGCCGCTGCGGGCCGGCGGACCGGCCGCACCCGCGGGAGAGGAGAGCGAATGAACCGCCAGGAGCCGCTCGTCCTGGGCATCGAGTCCTCGTGCGACGAGACCGGGGTGGGGATCGTGCGCGGCACCACGCTGCTGGCCAACACCGTCTCCTCCTCCATGGACGAGCACGTCCGGTTCGGCGGCGTGATCCCCGAGATCGCCTCCCGCGCCCACCTCGACGCCCTCGTCCCCACCCTGCGCGAGGCCCTCCACACCGCCGGCGTGACCCTCGAGGAGATCGACGCGCTCGCCGTCACCACCGGCCCCGGCCTCGCCGGCGCGCTCATGGTGGGGGTGTGCGGCGCGAAGGCGCTCGCGGTCGCCACGGGCAAGCCCCTCTACGCCGTGAACCATCTCGTGGCCCACGTGGGCGTCGGCCTGCTCGACGACGGCGTCTACGAGGGCGAGCTGCCGCCGCACCTGGGCGCCCTGCTCGTCTCGGGCGGCCACACCGAGGTGCTGCGGGTGCGGAACATCGCCGGCGACGTGGAGCTCCTGGGCTCCACGATCGACGACGCCGCCGGCGAGGCCTACGACAAGGTCGCACGGCTGCTGGGCCTCGGGTACCCGGGCGGCCCGGTGATCGACAGACTCGCGCGCGAGGGCAACCGCAAGGCCATCCGCTTCCCGCGCGGGCTCACGCAGCCCAAGTACATGGGCACGGCCGAGGAGCCCGGCCCCCACCGCTACGACTGGTCGTTCTCCGGGCTCAAGACCGCGGTGGCGCGGTGCGTCGAGCAGTTCGAGGCCGCTGGGGAGCCGGTGCCGGTCGCGGACATCGCGGCCTCGTTCCAGGAGGCCGTGGTGGACGTCATCACCTCCAAGGCGATCCTGGCCTGCCGCGAGCAGGGGATCCAGAATCTGCTGCTCGGTGGGGGCGTGGCCGCCAACTCACGGCTGCGCGAGCTCACCCGGCAGCGGTGCGAGGAGGCCGGGATCTCCCTGGCCGTGCCCCGGTTCTCGCTGTGCACGGACAACGGCGCCATGGTCGCTGCCCTCGCCGCCCGCGTGATCATGGACGGCGGGGAGCCCAGCGGGCTCGAGGTCGCGCCCGAGTCGTCGCTGCCGGTCACCACGGTCGTCGCCCGGTAGGCGGCGGCCCGCGGCCGAGTGGGCATATCGACACACCTCAGCGCCGAAACGGCCCTCCGGAGGCCCCGTCGGACCGCGAGTTGTGTCGAAATGCCCGCGGCCCGTTGTCCACATAGCACTGACGGCAGCCGGGGCCCTCTCGTGATCCGGGCCATGCTGTGCCCATGAGCGGACCTTTGGAAGTGCTGGCAGCGGCCGGCGGCAGCGCGCCCTTCGACGAACTGCGACGCAGCTGTGGCCGGCGTGCCCTCGAACGCGCCGTCGAGGACGGAGAAGTCGTCCGGGCCGGCCACGGCGCCTACGCTCTGGCCTCGGTCGCGGCCTCTCACCGGCTCTCACTCGAGTGCGGGGCCGTGCTCTACGGCCGGTCGGCGGCGCTCGCCCACGGCATGGGGGTGCTGCACCGGCCGCGGCACGTGGAGCTTGCGGTGGCCCGGGGCATCAAGGTCCGCCCCCGTCCCGGTGCCACGATCGTCACCCGCCTCCTGCCGCCTCAGGATCTCTGGCACGTGGGCATGGTGACCGCGACGTCCCCCACCCGCACGGTGCTCGACTGCGCGGCCGCCCTGCCCTTCGCCGAAGCCCTTGCCATTGCCGACTCCGCGCTCCGGCGCGGGCTCGTCACCCCGGAGGGGCTGGAGGCCGCGGCCGCGACGTGGACCGGGCGGAACCGGTCGGCTCAGCGGTTGGTCCTGGAGCACATGGACGCCAGGGCCGCGAACCCCTTCGAATCCGGGCTCCGGGCGGCGTGCCTCGAGGCAGGTGTGGTCCTCCGGCCGCAGATGCGGATCATGACCGCGGGCGGGCCCTACGTGGTGGACCTCGGCAGTGAGGACACCCCCGTGGTCACCGAGGCGGACAGCTTCGAGTGGCACGGGGGCCGCGAGGACCTGCACCGTGACTGCACGCGGTACAACGAACTGGTGCGGGCCGGACGGGTCGTCCTGCGGTTCTCGTGGGAGCACATCATGGGGCACCGGAGGTGGGTCGGCGCGGTCGTGGCGGACGTGACCCGGGCATATCGACACAGGTCAGCCCGGAAGCGGGCCGGAACGGGGCCGTTCGCCGCGTGAGTTGTGTCGAAATGCCCGCTACCGCCGTGCGCGCCAGGCCAGCAGCCCCTCGACGAGCGCGTACACGGCCGCCGCAGCGGCGACCCACAGCGCCGCCTGCCCGTGCGAGGTCGCCGCGAGCACCACGGCCACGATCACGAGCAGGAAGACGATCCGCAGGGCGGAGCGCCGCTGGGGGCGGGTGCTCACGCGTAGCCCTCGCGCATCAGCCGGGCCTCCTCGAGCACCACGGCGCGCAGGTCCCCGCCGTGGGCCTCGGCCACCCGGCGCTGACGCTGGTAGCCGGCGCCGCGGGTGATGATGCCCTCGATGCCGCGCAGTTCCTTGGCGCAGCCCAGGTCCTCGGCAATAGGCGCGAGCCGGTCGAGCGTCTCGGCGAGGTGCTCCGTGACGAGCCGCTCGTTGCCCTCGGCGTCGAGGATGATGATCGCGTCGAGGCCGTAGCGCGCAGCGCGCCACTTGTTCTCCTGCACGTGCCACGGCGGCATCGTGGGGATCTGCTCGCCGGCGTCCAGCGAGCGGGACGCCTCCTCGACGAGGCACTGGGTGAGCGCCCCGATGGCGCCGATCTCCTCGAGCGTGGAGAGCCCGTCGCAGACGCGCATCTCGATCGTGCCCAGGCGCGGCACCGGTCGGATGTCCCACCGGATCTCGCTGATGAGGTCGATCACGCCCGTCTTGAGCATGTCGTCGACATAGTGCTCGAACCCGGCCCAGTCCGGGAACTGGAACGGCAGCCCCGCGGTGGGCAGCTGCTGGAACATGAGCGCCCGCTGCGACGCGTACCCGGTGTCCTCCCCGCTCCAGAAGGGACTCGAGGCGGAGAGCGCCTGGAAGTGGGGGAAGTAGTTCACGAGGGCGTCGAGGACGGGCATGGCCTTGTCCCGCCGGTCCAGGCCCACGTGCACGTGCACCCCGTAGATCACCATCTGGCGCCCCCACCACTGGGTGCGGTCGATCAGCTTGGCGTAGCGTTCCTTGTCCGTCACCGGCTGGAGCCGCGGCTGGCTGAAGGGGTGGCTGCCGGCGGAGAACAGTTCGACCCCGACCCGGTCCGTGATGCTCCTCACCGCCGCGAGCGACTCGCCCAGGTCCGCCACAGCGTCCCCGACCGTGCTGTGCACGCCGGTCACGAGCTCGACCGTGTTGAGCAGGAGCTCCTGGTGGATGCGGGGCGTGTCGCCGAACAGCTCGGGGCGCTCGGCGGTCAGACGCTCGAGGATCTGGGGCGCCAGGGAGACCAGTTCGCCGCCGTGCTTGTCCACGAGGGCCATCTCCCATTCGAGTCCGATCGTGGACTGCTCGGACGGCGCGAAGTCGATCTCCAGTGTGGAACCCCCGGGGGTGAGGCCGGCGGCGCCGGCTGGCTGTGCACGAGTGGTCCCAAGTCTACGGGTCCTCAGGCCCGGGCGAGGATGGCCCCCATCCTTGCCGCGTCGGGCAGGCAGCCGTATCCGAGCCCGCGGCCGGGCCCCAGGCGCGCGGCGATGAAGGCCTCGGCCACGGCCGGCTCGCCGTCGAGCAGGAGGGTGGCCTGGAGGGCGAGCGCGAGCGTCTCGGCGAGGCGCCGCGCCCAGGCCTGCGCCTCGCCGGGCTCGCGGGCGGCGTCGGCCATGAGCGCGAGGGCCTGCTCGAGGTGGGCGTCCAGGGCCGGGTGGGCGCCGCGGTGGAGCTCGAGTTCCTCGGCGAGTGCCTCCGCGGAGTCGGGCTCGCGCTCGAGGGCGCGCAGCACGTCGAGCGCCACGACGTTGCCGGATCCCTCCCAGATCGCCATGACCGGCTGCTCCCGGTACCGCATGGCCAGCGGGAAGTCCTCGGTGTACCCGTTGCCGCCCAGGCACTCGAGGGCCTCGGCCGCGTGGCCCGGCCCGCGCTTGCACACCCAGTACTTGCCGAGGGCGGTCGCGATCCGCGCGAACGCCCGCTCGCGCCGTGCGCGCTCCGATGCTGCGGGGCTCGGGACGGACGACGGCGCGTCCCCCGCGGCGGCGGCCGATCCCGCCGGCGGCGACCACACGGCGTCGTCCGCGGCCGCGAGCCGCAGCCCGAGCGCCACCGCCGCCTCGTACTCGAGGGCGAGGTCGGCGAGGACCGCGGCCATGGCGGGCTGGTCCACGAGGCGGCGCCCGAACGCTCGCCGGTGCCGCGCGTGCCAGAGCGCCTCGGCGACGGCCTGCCGCATGCCCGCCGCCGTGCCGAGGATGCAGTCGAGGCGGGTCTCGTGGACCATGCCGAGGATGGTCCGGACCCCGCGTCCGGGCTCGCCGATCCGCCATCCGAGGGTGTCCTCGAAGTCGACCTCGGCGGAGGCGTTGGCCCGGTTGCCGAGCTTCGACTTCAGGCGCACGAGCCGGAACGGGTTCCGCGCGCCGTCCTCCAGCACCCGCGGGACGAGGAAGCAGGAGAGGCCATCCGGCTCCCGCGCGAGCACGAGGAAGGCATCGCTCATGGGGGCCGAGCAGAACCACTTCGCCCCGGTCAGCAGGGCGGCGCCGTCGCCGGCGTCGCGCGCCGAGGTGGCGATGGAGCGCACGTCCGAGCCGCCCTGCCGCTCCGTCATCGCCATCCCCACGAGCGCTCCCGGCTTGCGGGCGGACGGGAGGAGGCGGGGCTCGTAGCCGTCGCCGTAGAGGCGGGGGAGCCAGAGGCGGGCGACGTCGGGCTGCCGCGACAGGGCGGGGACGGCGGCGTGGGTCATCGAGACCGGGCAGGCGTGGCCGGGCTCGACCTGGGCGAACAGCATGAACGCGGCGGCCCGGGCCACGTGGGCGCCGGGCCTCGGGTCCGCCCACGCCGCGGTGTCGGCGCCGTGCGCGACCGCCGCGGCGAGCACGTGGTGGTAGGCGGGGTGGTACTCGACCTCGTCGCGGCGCCCGCCGTACCGGTCGAGGGCGTGCAGCAGGGGCGGGTGCACGTTGGCCAGCCGCGCGTTCTCGGCGAACTGCTCGGACCCGACCAGCCGCCCCACCGCAGCGAGCTCTCCCGAGGCCCAGCTCGCGCCGAACCGGCGGACGCCGTCGACCAGGGCTGCGTTGGCGGAGAACTCGTCGATCCCGGCCCGCGGGGGCGCCTGGTTGGCGGCGTCCGCGGCCCCCTCGGTGTGCTCCATGCTCCCATTGCACACCGGGGAATGCGGCAGGGCCAGACTCTGTTATTGCAAACGGCTCTCATCAACCAGTGGAAGGAGCATCATGAAGGTCCGCAACTCGCTGCGTGCGCTGAAGAAGGTCCCGGGGGCGCAGGTGGTGCGCCGCCGGGGCAGGACGTTCGTCATCAACAAGAGGAGCCCGCGGCTCTCGGCGCGCCAGGGCTAGCAGGCCCGCGCGCGTGGGGTCGGCGCGGCACTAGCCTTGTGCCGTGCCGATCCTCAACAAAGACATGACGCTGTGCATCTCCCTCTCGGCCCGGCCGAGCAACAACGGGACGCGATTCCACAACTACCTCTACGACGCGCTCGGGCTGAACTGGATCTACAAGGCGTTCGCGCCGACCGACCTCGCCCAGGCCATCGCGGGGGTGCGCGGGCTCGGGATCCGGGGCTGCGCGGTCTCGATGCCGTACAAGGAGGACGTGATCGCGCTCGTGGACCGGATGGACCCGTCCGCGGCGGCGATCGACTCGGTCAACACCATCGTCAACGACTCCGGCGTGCTCACCGCCTACAACACCGACTACACCGCGATCGCCCAGCTCATTGCGCGCAACGCGCTGGACCCCGCGTGGTCCGTCCTGCTGCGCGGCTCCGGCGGCATGGCCAAGGCGACCGCCGCGGCGTTCCGCGACGCGGGCTTCACGGACGTGACGATCGTGGCCCGCAACGAGTCCGCGGGCCGCGGGCTGGCCGAGCTGTACGGCTTCGCCTGGGCCCCGGAGCTGGGGGACCGCACCGCGGACGTCCTGGTCAACGTGACCCCCCTCGGGATGGCGGGCGGCCCGGATGCCGAATCGCTGTCCTTCCCGGTCTCGGCGGTCGACGCCGCGCGCGTCGTCTTCGACGTCGTGGCCCTCCCGGCGGAGACGCCGCTCATCAAGGCCGGCCGCGCCGCGGGGAAGACCGTCATCTCCGGTGCCGAGGTCATGACGATCCAGGCGCTCGAGCAGTTCGTCCTCTACACGGGCATGCGCCCGACCGACGAGCAGGTGCGCGCCGCGGAGGAGTTCATGCGCGCCCAGTGACGCCTCGCCCCGGGGTCAGGTCTTGATGGACCCGGGGTCAGGTCTTGATGGACCCGGGGTCAGGTTTGGGCGGACGCGGGGTCAGGTTTGGGCGGACGCGGGGTCAGGTTCGGACGTGACCTCGGGGCGGGTGAGAGGTGACCTCGGGGTGGGTGAGAGGTGACCCCGGGTTGGGTGAGGCGTGACCCCGGGTCGGGTGAGACGTGACCCCGGGTTGGGTGAGGCGTGACCCCGGGTCAGGCGGGCTCGACCACGGCGGCCACGCGGTCGTCGCCGATGCGCGTGAGCACGAGCGTGGCCTTGCCGGTGGCACCCTTGCGCTGGCCCGCGAGGAGCACCCTGCGCAGTTCCTCGGGCGTGACGGCGGCGCCCCGCTTCTTGATGTCGAGCACGCCGATGCCCTCCTCGCGCACCCACGCCCGCAGTGCCTTGACGTTGTAGGGCCGCACCTCGAGCACGCGGTATGCCTTGGCGAACGGCGTCTGCACGAGCTGGGGCGCGCAGATGTAGGCGATGTGCGGGTCCACGAGCGTGCCGCCCAGGCGCTCGGCGAGCTCGGCCACCAGCCCGGCCCGGATCACGGCGCCGTCGGGCTCGTAGAGGAAGCCCTCGAGCGGGCCGATCCGCGGCTCGGCCCCGGCGCCGAAGTCGGTCTCGGCCACGAGCTCCGCCGCGCCGTCGCTCGCCAGCACGAGGGCGGCCCTGCGCACGGTGGGCCGCTTGAGCGCGTTGAAGTACAGGGCGACCTCGGCGACGTCACCCTGCACCGAGACCCACTGGGCCTCGCAGCCCGCGGGCACCGACTCGTGGGGCAGGCCCGGGCCCAGCTTCACGCCCACGGGCAGTCCGCGGCGGGCGAGCCCCTCGACGAAGCTCAGCGGCGGCGAGAACTCCTCTGGGTCCCACAGGCGGGTGGTGCCGGAGGCCGACGTCGAACGCCGGGCGGGGTCGAGCCAGACCCCGTCCACCCCGGCGAGGTCCACCGACTGGGCGTCGGCGTGCACGACCCGGGCCTGCGGGAACGGCATGAGGTTCATCGTGGCGCACGCGGCGGTGGTCTCGTCGAGCTCCACCGCGGTGACCTCGAGGTCGAGGGACGCCATGGCCATGGCATCCGCGCCGAGCCCGCATCCGAGGTCCGCGACACGCCGGACGCCGGCGTCGACGAACCGCCGGGCGTGGCGGGCCGCGACGGAGAGCCGGGTGGCCTGCTCGAGGCCGGCCCGAGTGAAGAGCATGCTGGAGGCGAACCCGCCGAACTTGGCGGCGGCGCGGGCGCGGAGCCGGGACTGGGAGAGGACCGCCGAGACGAGCTCGGGGGAGTGCCCCGCCTTGCGGAGCCGGCCGCTGATCGCGAGGGCGTCCTCCTCGCGGTAGGGGCCGAGCGAGTTGAGCAGTGCCCAGCCCTCGGGTGTCAGCAGAGGGGCCAGCTGGTCCGGGGCATGTCGGTCGTCGGGCATGCCATCCAGCGTAGTGCGCTCCGCGCCCGCAGCTCATTGGATAGGCTGGTGGGCATGGAGACCAGCCCCAGCGTCGATCCCGTTCCAGCTCGACCGGAGGGGGCGGGCCTCCTCACCCGGCTCCGGCCGTACGCCCGGCCCGTGCTCATCGCGGGCATCGTCATCACAGTGGTCGCCGCCGTGCTGCTCGTCGTGGTGATGGCCCTGGATGCCTTCAACGCCACCGTCTACTCGGTGGGCGGCAAGAACATCAGCGACGCCACGGACGAGGCGCGGTCGCTGCGGGACCAGTTCCTCGGCGCCAAGATCGGGGCAATCGTCGCCCTCGTCGTGGGCGGCGTCGCGCTCGTGGTCTCGGTCGCCGTCATGTACGCCACGCGCGGCCTCGACGCCGACGACGACGGCGACGACCTCGGTTACGACGAGCTCGCGGGCGAATAGGCCCCCGGTGCCGGACCCCTCGGGTGCACCCGCCAACGCCCCGGTTCCCGGCCCCTTCCCGACACCCAGTTGGCACTCGCCTTGACCGAGTGCCAGCGTGCTCACTAGAGTCGCCAGTAGCACTCGGCCGTGCCGAGTGCTAACCCTGTCAGGCACGCTCCCGGCACCCGCGACGACGGTTGCTTGCCCGGCTCACCATCCGTGACCCGTTGATGTAAAGGAGAGATCCGTGTCGGTCTCCATCAAGCCCCTCGAGGATCGCATTGTCGTCAAGCCGCTCGAGGCCGAGCAGACCACCGCGTCCGGCCTCGTGATCCCGGACACCGCGAAGGAGAAGCCGCAGGAGGGCGAGGTCGTCGCCGTCGGCCCCGGCCGCGTCGATGACAACGGCAACCGCGTGCCCGTGGACGTCACCGTCGGCGACGTCGTCCTCTACTCCAAGTACGGCGGCACCGAGGTCAAGACGGGCGGCGCCGAGTACCTCGTGCTCTCGGCCCGCGACGTCCTGGCGATCGTCGTCAAGTAACGCTCCCGCGCTGCGCCCCGGCCGTTTCACTGCGGCCGGGGTGTCGTGCTTGATCCAGACACTTGATCCAGACACAGGAGTAGCGAATGGCTAAGCAGCTCGCATTCAGCGACGCCGCGCGCAAGGCCCTCGAGACGGGCGTCGACAAGCTCGCCGACACCGTCAAGGTCACCCTCGGCCCGCGCGGCCGCAACGTGGTCCTCGACAAGAAGTGGGGCGCGCCCACGATCACGAACGACGGCGTGACGATCGCCCGCGAGGTCGAGCTCGACGACCCGTACGAGAACCTCGGCGCCCAGCTCGCCAAGGAGGTCGCCACCAAGACCAACGACGTCGCCGGCGACGGCACGACGACGGCGACCGTCCTCGCCCAGGCCCTCGTCAAGGAGGGCCTGCGCAACGTGACCGCCGGTGCGGCGCCCGGCGAGGTCAAGCGCGGCATCGAGGTGGCGGTCGAGGCCGTCGCCGCCCGCCTGAAGGAGAACGCCCGCGAGGTCTCGGGCCGCGACGTGGCGAACGTCGCGGCGATCTCCGCCCAGTCCGACGAGATCGGCGAGCTTCTGGCCGAAGCCTTCGACAAGGTGGGCCAGGACGGCGTCATCACCATCGAGGAAGCCTCGACCACCCAGACCGAGCTCGTGCTCACCGAGGGCATGCAGTTCGACAAGGGCTACCTCTCGCCGTACTTCGTCACGGACGCGGAGCGCCAGGAGGCCGTCCTCGAGGACGCGCTCATCCTCATCCACCAGGGCAAGATCTCCTCGCTGCAGGACTTCCTGCCGCTCCTCGAGAAGGTCCTCTCCGCCTCGAAGCCGCTGTTCGTCATCGCCGAGGACGTGGACGGCGAGGCCCTCTCGACGCTGATCGTCAACCGCCTCCGCGGCACCCTGAGCGTCGTGGCCGTCAAGGCCCCGGGCTTCGGCGACCGCCGCAAGGCCATGCTCCAGGACATCGCGACCCTCACCGGCGCGCAGGTCGTCTCCCCGGAGGTCGGCCTCTCCCTGGACCAGGTCGGCCTCGAGCAGCTCGGCACCGCGCGCCGCATCACCGTCACGAAGGACAACACGACCATCGTCGACGGCGCCGGCACGGCCGAGGATGTGCAGGCCCGCGTCGCGCAGCTGCGCGCCGAGCTGGACCGCACCGACTCGGACTGGGACCGCGAGAAGCTCCAGGAACGCCTCGCCAAGCTCGCCGGCGGCATCGGCGTGATCAAGGTCGGCGCGGCCACCGAGGTCGAGCTCAAGGAGAAGAAGCACCGCATCGAGGACGCCGTGTCCTCGACCCGCGCAGCCCTCGAGGAGGGCATCGTGGCCGGCGGCGGCTCCGCCCTCGTGCACGCGGTCCGCGCCCTCGACGAGGACGCCGACGTCAAGGCCCTCGACGGCGACGCCGCGGTGGGCGTCTCGATCGTGCGCCGCGCGCTCGTCCAGCCGCTGCGCTGGATCGCCCAGAACGCCGGGCACGACGGCTACGTCGTCGCCGCCCGCGTGGCCGAGGCCGAGGTGAACCACGGCTTCAACGCCAAGACGGGCGAGTACGAGGACCTCCTCGCGGCCGGCATCATCGACCCGGTCAAGGTGACCCGCTCCGCGCTGCGGAATGCCGCCTCGATCGCGGCCCTCGTCCTGACCACGGAGACCCTCGTGGCGGACAAGCCGGCCGAGGCCGAGGACGCCCACGGGGGCCACAGCCACTGAGGCTGGCCCTCCCGCTCAGGCGAGCACGACGGCGGCCGCGCCCCTCCCGCACGAGGGGCGCGGCCGCCGTCGTCCGTCCGGCAGGGCCCCGCGTGCCGGGGTGCTTTGCATAGGGAGGGGCAACGCCGCTCACAGGGAACGCACAGGTGGGCGGGGCGCAATGGAGGGGCAGGAAAATCGGCTGACGTGAAGGAGAGTGGGGCTGGCGTGGTGGCCGAAGGACACAGGCAAGCGAGTGGGGGGCGTGTCTTCCGACCGGAGATCCAGGGCCTGAGGGCGGTCGCCGTGGCGCTGGTGGTGCTCTACCACGTGTGGCTCGGGCGCGTCTCCGGCGGGGTCGACGTGTTCCTCATGGTCTCCGCGTTCCTCATGACCGGCCAGTTCGTGGCCCGGCACCGCCGCGGCGAGCGCACCCACCTGCTCCGGCACTGGCTGCACGTCTTCCGGCGTCTTCTTCCCGCCGCCGCCGTGACGATCGCCGGAACCGTGATCGCCGCCGTCATCTTCCTCCCCGCCACGCGGTGGGGGGACGTGCTCCGGGAGGGCGCGGCGTCCCTCGGCTATGTGGAGAACTGGCTCCTGCAGAGCGACGCCGTGGACTACTACGCCCAGGACCACTCGCTCGCGAGTCCCTTCCAGCACTTCTGGTCGCTCTCGATCCAGGGGCAGATCTTCATCCTCTTCCCGCTGGTCTTCGTGGCGCTCGGAGCCTTCGCACGACGCCGGGGCCTCGCCTACGAGAAGGTCCTCACCGTGGGCTTCGCGGCGGTCTTCGCCGCCTCGTTCGCGTTCTCGGTCTGGTTCACCGCCGCGGACCAGGTGCAGGCGTACTTCTCCCTGCCGGCCCGCATCTGGGAGTTCGCGCTCGGCAGCCTCCTCGCGCTCGCGATCGACCGCGTGCGCATCGGGCAGGGCGCGGCGCTCGTGATGGGCTGGGGCGGCGTGGCCTCGATCGTGGCCTGCGGGCTTGTGCTCGACGTCCAGGGGCTCTTCCCCGGCGCGATCGCGCTGTGGCCCACGCTCTCGGCGGCGGCGGTGATCCTCGCTGCCCAGCACGGCGGCCGCTTCGGCGTCCACCAGGTCCTCGCCTCGAAGCCGCTGCGGAAGCTCGGGGACATCTCCTACGGCCTCTACCTGTGGCACTGGCCCGTGCTCGTGATCGCCCTCACC
This sequence comes from Sinomonas sp. RB5, assembly GCF_054063535.1. Taxonomy (NCBI): domain Bacteria; kingdom Bacillati; phylum Actinomycetota; class Actinomycetes; order Micrococcales; family Micrococcaceae; genus Sinomonas; species Sinomonas sp. RB5. The sequence continues at coordinate 88,272 of NZ_JBSSGJ010000009.1, read as the reverse complement.
TGGCGCCAGCGTGGGGAAGCCGGCTGGCTCCTCGGCACCCTGGCCATCCTCGTCTCGGTGCTGCTCGCCTGGGCGACGATCCGCTTCGTCGACACCCCGTGGCGGGCATGGCGGTGGCCGGAGCTGCGCCTGCGCAACGGGTTCGCCGGGGTGGCCGCGTGCGTGCTCGTCGGCGTCGCGCCGATCGCCGCGGTGCAGGGCAGCGTGCAGACCACCACCTCGCAGGTCGAGGCCCGTGCCGCCGTCGACAACCCGGGAGCCAAGGCCCTCGACCCGGACTACGACGACAAGGCCTCCTCCACGGCGAGCCTCATACCGGTGGCCCAGAAGGTGCCCACCGACTGGTACGGGCTGCCCAAGAAGTGCTCGAGCGACCTCAAGGTCCCCGACTCCCTCGCCTCCGTCTGCGGGATGAACGCGGTCGCGGCGAGCGAGGCCAAGACCATCGTGGTGGTCGGCGACTCGCACTCCGAGCAGTGGATGGCCGCCCTCGAGCCGGTGGCCGAGCAGCGCGGGGAGCGCGTCGTCTCCCTGCTGAAGGGCGGCTGCATCTATGCGCCCACCACCAAGTCCGGCAACCCCGACTGCGACGCGTTCAACGCCTCCGTGGCCGCCTACCTCACGGCGAACCCGCCCGGGACCGTGTTCATGGTCGGCACCGTGGCTGCGGCGTCCTCGCCCGCGGAGACGCTCTCGCCGGGACTCGACGCCGTCGTCGCCGCGCTGACGGCGAAGGGCTCCACCGTGGTAGCGGTCCGCGACAACCCGCGCTTCACGTTCAACATGGCCGACTGCGTGGCGCGCAACGGCGCCTCGTCGCCCAAGTGCAGCGCCCCACAGTCGTCCCTGCTGGCCCCCAAGAACCCGCTCGCCGACTTCGCGGCCGCGCACCGTCAGCACTTCGTGCAGATCGACATGACCGACCTGCTCTGCCCGGGCGGCGTGTGCCACGGGGTCATCGGCAACACGTACGTCTACCTCGACGACAACCACGTCACGAGGACCTATTCGGCGTCGATGGCGACCATCCTCGGGCAGCGTCTTTCAGCGGCTGGCCTTACGTGATGAGTGGCGGCCTCGTCTAGACTGGGAGCTTCCGCCCCAGCCCTGAGGAGGCCCTCGACGTGACGCCGGCGCGCCCTGAGACCCTGGACCCGGTCCGTCAGCCGGAGCGGCCCACGGGCACCGCGCGGTCGGCGAGGCGCGGGTTCCGGCCCGAAATCCAGGGGCTGAGGGCCGTCGCGCTCGGCCTCGTGGTCGCGTACCACGTCTGGCTCGGACGGGTCTCCGGGGGCGTGGACGTGTTCCTGCTCGTCTCGGCCTTCCTCATGACCGGGCAGTTCCTCGACCGGCACCGACGCGGCGTGCGGGTGGGGCTCGTGAAGCGGTGGATCCACACCTTCCGCCGCCTCCTGCCCCCTGCCGTGGCGACCATCATCGGCACGGTGGTGGCCGTGCTCGCGTTCCTGCCGCCCACGCGGCTCGGTCCCGTCCTCGAGCAGGCCTGGGCGTCGCTGGGGTATGTCGAGAACTTCGTCCTGCAGCGGGACGCCGTGGACTACTACGCCGGGGACCACGCCCTCGCGAGCCCGTTCCAGCACTTCTGGTCGCTCTCGATCCAGGGGCAGGTCTTCATCGTCTTCCCGGTGATCTTCGTGGCGGTCTCTGCCCTGTGCCGGGCCCGCGCGCTGGACTACTGGGGCGTGCTCCTGAAGGTGTTCGGGGCGATCTTCCTCTGCTCGCTCGCGTACTCCGTCTACTTCACCGCCGTGTCCCAGTCCGAGGCCTATTTCGACACGTTCGCCCGCCTGTGGGAGTTCGCCCTCGGGGCCCTCGTGGCACTGGTCGCGCAGCGCGTCGACCTGCCGGCGCGCGTGGCGGCGATCGCCGGCTGGATCGGCCTCGCCGGGATCGTCACCTGCGGGCTCATCCTGCGGGTGGACGGCATGTTCCCCGGCGCCGCGGCCCTGTGGCCCACGCTCTCGGCCTCCGCCGTGATCCTCGCCGCCGACTCCGGCGGCCGGTGGGGCGTCCACCGGCTGCTGGACACTCCGCCGCTGCGCAAGCTCGGCGACATCTCCTACAGCCTCTACCTGTGGCACTGGCCGGTCCTCGTCATCGCCCTCGCCGTCTCCGGCAAGGAGCGGATGGGCTGGCTCTCCGGCAGCGCGGCGATCGCCGGCTCGGTGGTCCTGGCATACCTGACCACGCGCTTCATCGACCGCCCGTGGCGCGCCTGGGCGTGGCCCGAGAAGAACCGACGGCGGGGACTCATCTCGCTCGCCGCGTGCGGCGCGGCCGTCGCGGTCCTCGTGGGCAGCGTCCAGACCTCCCTCGACGCGGCGAACCACCGCGCCCTCGCCAACGCCTCGCGGGACAACCCGGGCGCCGCCGTGCTGGTGCCCGGCTACAACGGCCACCCCGATCCGAAGGCCGAGATCCTGCCCGCCGCGGACAAGCTCCCGTCGGACTGGGCGGCCCTGCCGAACCCGTGCGACGACGACCTCGGCCTCTCCGACGCGCTCCGTGACCACGGCTGCACCCAGGTCGGCGCCACGGGCGCGTCCAAGACGGTGCTCGTGGTGGGGAACTCGCACGCCCAGCAGTGGCTCGGCGCCCTCGCCCCGATCGCCCAGCAGCGCAACTGGCGCCTCTACCAGCTCCTCAAGGGCGGCTGCCAGTTCCAGCCCCCGCGCCGGGACGACGGGGACGAGTGCGACCAGTTCAACCGCGCCGTGGTCCAGCAGATCGCGGCCCACAAGCCGGACGCCGTGGTGCTCGTCGGCACGGCGGCCGCGCCGTCGAGCCCCCAGGAGACCACCACGCCGGGCCTGGAGGACCTCCTGAAGACCTTCCAGGCCGAGGACGTCAACGTCATCGCACTGCGCGACAACCCGCGCTTCACCTTCAACATGGCCGACTGCGTGGCCGGCTCGGATCCGGACTCCTGCCGCGTGCCCGTCTCCCAGGCGCTTGCCGCCGAGGACCCGCTCGCACCGCTCGCGAAGACCTACACGAAGGGCTTCCACCCGATCGACATGACCGACATGCTCTGCCCCCAGGGCCAGTGCGGGGGCGTGATCGGGAACGTGTACGTGTACCTGGACGACAACCACATCAGCGCGACCTACGCCGCCTCGATGTCCTCGATCCTGGACCAGCGCATCTCCCGCGCGACCGGCTGGTCCTAGGCCGCGGTCCGGCCGCGGTCCGGCGCGGTCCGGGTGTGGCATTCCTCACCCGGCCCGCCCCGCGGAATACCCGCTGGGGCGGGGGAAGTTTAGGATAGAACCCACCGCAGCAGACCAGTCCCGTAAGCACTGGCTGGTCATCAGCGCACCCCTGCAATGCCCACCCGGCACACGGCCAAGGAGCACTCATGACCACGCCCACCCCAGCCCACGATCCGTTCGGCTTCCTCGGCCTGACGTATGACGACGTCCTGCTCCTGCCCGGCCCCACGGACGTCATCCCGTCCGAGGCGGACACCTCGACGCGGCTGACCCGGCGCATCCGCCTCGGCATGCCGATCCTCTCCGCCGCCATGGACACCGTCACGGAGTCGCGCATGGCCATCAGCCTGGCCCGGCAGGGCGGCATCGGCATCCTGCACCGCAACCTCTCGATCCAGGACCAGGCGGACCAGGTGGACCAGGTCAAGCGCAGCGAGTCCGGGATGATCACCCGCCCCGTCACCGTGGGCCCCGAGGCGACCCTGCGGGAGCTCGACGACCTCTGCGCGCACTACCGCGTCTCGGGCCTGCCGGTGGTCGATGCGAACCGCAAGCTGCTCGGCATCATCACCAACCGCGACACCCGCTTCATCCCGCAGGACCAGTTCGCGACCCGCAAGGTCCACGAGGTCATGACCCCGATGCCGCTCGTGACCGCGCGGGTGGGCGTGGGCCGCGACGAGGTGATCGGCCTCCTCGGCAAGCACCGCATCGAGAAGCTCCCGCTCGTGGACGAGATGGGCATCCTGCAGGGCCTCATCACCGTCAAGGACTTCGAGAAGGCGGACCAGTACCCGAACGCCACCAAGGACGAGGCCGGCCGCCTCCGCGTCGGCGCGGCCGTCGGCTTCTTCGGTGACGGCTACGAGCGCGCCATGGCCCTCGTCGAGGCCGGCGTGGACGTCCTCGTCGTGGACACGGCCAACGGCCACTCCCAGGGCGTGCTCGACATGATCGCCCGGCTCAAGAAGGACCCGGCCGCCGCGCACGTGGACATCATTGGCGGCCAGGCCGCCACGCGCGAGGGCGCCCAGGCGCTCGTCGACGCGGGCGCGGACGCGATCAAGGTCGGCGTCGGCCCGGGCTCGATCTGCACCACCCGCGTCGTCGCGGGCGTCGGCGTGCCCCAGATCACCGCGATCTACGAGTCCTCGAAGGCCGCGCTCCCCGCCGGAGTCCCGCTCATCGCCGACGGCGGCCTGCAGCACTCGGGCGACATCGGCAAGGCGATCGTCGCCGGCGCCGACTCGGTCATGCTCGGCTCCCTCCTGGCCGGCACCGCCGAGGCCCCCGGAGACCTCGTGTTCATGAACGGCAAGCAGTTCAAGGCCTACCGCGGCATGGGCTCGCTCGGCGCGATGCAGACGCGTGGGAAGAACACCTCCTACTCGAAGGACCGCTACTTCCAGGCGGACGTGCCCAGCGACGAGAAGCTCATCCCCGAGGGCATCGAGGGCCAGGTCCCCTACCGCGGCCCGCTCTCGGCCGTGGCCCACCAGCTCATCGGCGGCCTGCGCCAGACCATGTTCTACGTCGGCGCCCACACCATCGACGAGCTCAAGGCCAAGGGCAAGTTCGTCCGCATCACCTCGGCGGGCCTCAAGGAGAGCCACCCGCACGACATCATGATGACCGTCGAGGCGCCCAACTACCGCCGGTAGCCCACCCGGCGCCCGAGCCGACCGCAGACGACGGCGGCCCTCCCCGCGCGAGGGGAGGGCCGCCGTCGTGCGTCGCGGTCCCGTCCGGCCCGCTGGCGGCTTCGGGGGACCGGCCGCCCCAGTCCAGTAGGCTTGGAGCCGTGACTTACGAGATCGAAATCGGCCGTGGCAAGCGCGGACGCCGTGCCTACTCCCTCGATGACATCGCGATCGTGGCGAACCGCCGGACCCGTGACCCCGAGGACGTCTCGGTCTCGTGGCAGATCGACGCCTACCAGTTCGAGATGCCCGTCATCGCCGCCCCGATGGACTCGGTGATGTCCCCGTCCTCGGCCATCACGCTCGGCCGGCTCGGCGGCCTCGGCGTCCTGGACCTCGAAGGCCTCTGGACCCGCTACGAGGACCCGCAGGCGGTCCTGGCGGAGATCGCCGGCCTCGAGGGGGAGCCCTCCAGCCCGGCGGTCACCCGCCGGCTGCAGGAGCTCTACGCCGTGCCCGTCCAGCCCGAGCTGATCACCGCGCGCCTCGCCGAGATCCGCGAGTCCGGCGTGACCGTGGCCGGGTCGCTGACACCGTCCGGCACGCTCGAGCACTACAAGACGGTCCTCGCCGCCGGCGTGGACCTCTTCGTGATCCGCGGCACCACGGTCTCCGCCGAGCACGTCTCCAAGAACCAGGAGCCGCTCAACCTCAAGAAGTTCATCTACGAGCTCGACGTGCCCGTGATCGTCGGCGGCGCCGCCGGCTACACGCCCGCGCTGCACCTCATGCGCACCGGCGCCGCCGGCGTGCTCGTCGGCTTCGGGGGAGGTGCGACGACGACCACCCGCCGCGCGCTCGGCATCCACTCTCCGCTGGCCTCGGCGATCAGCGACGTCGCCGCCGCGCGCCGCGACTACATGGACGAGTCCGGCGGCCGCTACGTGCACGTGATCGCCGACGGCGGCATGGGCACCTCGGGCGACATCGTCAAGGCCATCGCGATGGGTGCGGACGCCGTCATGCTCGGCTCGGCCCTCGCCCGCGCCGAGGAGGCCCCCGGCCGCGGCTGGCACTGGGGAGCCGAGGCGCATCACCCCGAGACGCCGCGCGGCGAGCGCGTCAACGTCGGCACGGTCGGCCCCATGGAGGAGGTCCTCTTCGGCCCGGGCCACCACGCCGACGGCACGAGCAACCTGATCGGGATGCTGCGCCGCTCCATGGCCACGTCGGGCTACTCGGACCTGAAGGAATTCCAGCGCGTCGACGTCGTCGTCGCGCCCCAGCGGTGAGGCCCGGGCGTGTCCGCGCGGTGCCTGCTCCGCCCCTGACGATCCGCCGCGGGCGCGCCTAGACTCGGAACCAGGCAGGTTCCGCAGAGGCGCCCTGGCGGCAGGGCTGCCTCGTCGAGGCGAAGGGGCACACGATGACCGCACAGCTCAGCCCGGAGTACCGGGAAGCCTCCCTCTCCCGGCTCAGGGAGTCCACCCAGCCCGGCCGCGAGCTCGACATCCTCGTGGTCGGCGGCGGGGTGGTCGGCGCCGGCTCGGCGCTTGACGCGGCGACGCGCGGGCTCGAGGTCGGGATCGTCGAGACCCGGGACTGGGCCTCCGGGACCTCCTCCCGCTCCTCGAAGCTCATCCACGGCGGCCTGCGGTACCTCGAGATGCTGGACTTCCGCCTGGTCCAGGAGGCCCTGCAGGAGCGGGGCCTCCTGCTCCAGCGGATCGCACCCCACCTCGTGCATCCGGTGCCGTTCCTGTACCCGCTCACCCGGCGCTTCTGGGAGCGGCCCTACGTGGGCACGGGCATGGTCCTCTACGACACGCTGGGGCTCACCCGCCACGGCACCGGGCTGCCCATCCACAAGCACCTGTTCCGGCGCGGCACGCTCCGCGCCGCGCCGAGCCTGCGCGAGGACGCCATGATCGGCTCCGTCCGCTACTACGACGCGCAGGTCGACGACGCCCGCATGGTCGCCGGGCTCGTGCGGACCGCGGCGCAGTACGGCGCGCACGCGGCCAACCGGGTGGCGGTCGTGGACTTCCTGCGCGAGGGCGAGCGCGTGGTCGGGGCGCGGATGCGGGACCACGAGACCGGCTCGGAATTCGAGGTGCGCGCCAAGCAGGTCATCAACGCCACCGGGGTATGGACGGACGAGACCCAGGGGATGGTCACCGACCGGGGTCAGCTCAAGGTGCGCGCCTCCAAGGGCGTCCATCTCGTGGTGCCCCGGGACCGGTTCCAGTCCACGGTCGGGCTCATCCTGCGCACCGAGAAGTCGGTCCTGTTCGTCATCCCGTGGGGGCGGCACTGGATCATCGGCACCACGGACACCGACTGGAAGCTCGAGAAGGCCCATCCGGCCGCGTCCAGCAGCGACATCGACTACATCCTCGAGCACGTCAACCGGGTCCTGAAGCGGCCCCTGACGAGGGAGGACGTCGAGGGCGTCTACGCCGGGCTCAGGCCGCTGCTGGCCGGTGAGAGCGAGTCCACGACCAAGCTCAGCCGGGAACACGTCGTCGCCCATCCTGTCCCGGGCCTCGTGGTCGTGGCGGGCGGGAAGTACACGACGTACCGGGTCATGGCCAAGGACGCGGTGGACGAGGCAACCCGCGCCATGGACGAGCGCATCGCTCCCTCCTGCACCGACAGGGTCCCGCTCGTGGGGGCCGAGGGGTACCGGGCAGTCTGGAACCGGCGGCACCGCCTGGCCGACAGGTCTGGCGTCCACGTGGCCCGGGTCGAGCACCTCCTGCGCCGCTTCGGCTCGCTCACGGAGGAGGTCCTCGCGCTCGTCAAGGAGCGGCCCGAGCTCGCAGAGCCGCTGCCGGGCGCCGACGACTACCTCCGTGCGGAGGCCGTGTACGCCACCACCCACGAGGGCGCCCGGCACGTCGAGGACGTCCTGACCCGCCGCACCCGCATCTCCATCGAGGCGTGGGACCGCGGCGTGTCCGCGGCGCCCGTCGTCGCGGACCTCATGGCCCCGATCCTCGGCTGGAGCCAGACCCAGCGCGACAACGAGGTGGCGCACTACCTCGCCCGCGTCGAGGCCGAGCGGCTGAGCCAGCAGCAGCCGGACGACGAGTCCGCGGAGGCCGCGCGGATGGGTGCCGAAGACATCGTCCCGGTAAAGTAACGGGCATGCCCCTGCCCGGTTCCTTCGACCGCTACGACGCCCAGCTGACCACCCCGGGCCTGGTGATCCTGGAGATGGTTGCCGACGGCCGGGCGGACGCCACCCGCCAGCTCGCCACCCGCCTCGCCGCCGAGGACCGGATCGACGACCTCGAAGGGTTCCTCGCGGACGTCGCGGCGCGCGAGCACCAGCTCGCCACCGGCCTGCCCGGCGGGATCGGCCTGCCCCACGCCCGCAGCGAACACGTCCGGCAGCCCTCGATCGCGGTGGGCATCACCAAGTACGGGCACGCCCTCGACTTCGGGGCGATGGACGGGCCCGCCTACGTGGTCCTGCTGATCGCGACGCCGGCCGCCTCCTTCTCCGAGCACCTCGAGGTCCTCGCCACGATGGCCCGCTCGCTGTCCAAGGAGGGCTTCCGCGACTCGCTGCGCCGCGCCAACGATCCCGACATCATCGCCGAGCTCGTCAACTCCGCGCTCCTCTTCGCCGATCCCTGAGCGCGCCCGCCCCGGGCGGCCCGGGGGCGTTTACGTTTTCTACAGCTTGTCGGAGTACCGTTAACGGGTGCTCCGAACTGCCCTCAAGCCCCAGTGGATCGCGGCGCTCGTGGGAGCGCTTGTGGTGTCCTGGGTGTTCGTGCTCCTGAGCCAGTGGCAGTTCTCCCGCTCCGTCTCGGAGGCGCCCCCCGCGCCGCGCGCCATCGAGGAGGTCAAGCCGCTCACCGGCGTCCTGCGCCCCGGCGAGGTCTTCCCGGCCCCCGCCGCCGACCAGATGGTCACGGTCCGCGGCTCGTACGATCCGCGCCGGCAGGTGCTCGTGCGGGACCGGCTGCAGAACGGGCAGAAGGGCTGGTGGGTCGTCACCGCCTTCACGGTCGACGGCGCGCCCGCCGTCGGCGGCGAGCACGGCGCCGTGGTGCCTGTGGCCCGCGGATGGATCGCCTCGCCGCAGGACGCGGCCCCGCCGCCGTCGGGCCAGCTGACCCTCACCGGGCGGCTCGAGCCGTCCGAGGCGCCCCAGGCGGCGCAGGACGTGGCGCCCGGCCAGATCGCCACCCTCTCGGTGGCCCAGCTCATCAACGTCTGGGACGTGCCCAGCTACACGGGGTTCGTCGGCGTCACCAAGGAGGTCACGCCGTCGGGCGCCGCCGCGGCCGCGTCCCCTGGCCTCCAGCCGCTGAGCATCGAGGCACAGCCGATCGAGCAGCCCGTGAACTGGCTGAACATCTTCTACGCCGTCGAGTGGGTCGTCTTCGCCGGCTTCTCCATCTTCCTGTGGTGGAGGCTCGTGCGGGACGACTACGAGCGCACCCAGGACGCCCTCGCCGATGCCGCGGCCGCCGAAGCCGCCGGTGGCGGGGCCGACACTGCTGAGAAGTCCACCCCGGGCGCCGAGAAGGCGCCCTCCGAGACCGGAGGAAACCCGTGATTGACCCCAAGCCCGCTCTGGGCCGCGCTGCCGGGCAGCGGAGGTTCGGAGGCACCGTCGCGCAGATCCGCTCTGCCCTGAAGTTCTACCGTGTCGCGGCGTACATCACCGGCACCATGCTCCTGCTGCTGTGCGCCGAGATGATCGCCCGCTACGCCTTCGGCCAGTTCCTCTACGCCGGCGGCTCGGACGCCTTCACGGGCAAGCCGTTCGGCTTCGGCTTCGCCGATGCCGACCCCGCAGGAGTGGTGGGCGGCGCGAACCTCTCCATCACCATCCTGATCGTCCACGGGTGGATGTACGTGATCTACCTCATCTCGAACTTCCGCCTGTGGTCGCTCATGCGGTGGCCCTTCCCGCGGTTCATCCTCATGGCCCTCGGCGGTGTGGTGCCCTTCCTGAGCTTCATCGTCGAGCGCCGCATGCATGCCGAGGCCGAGCGCGACCTCGAGTCGCACCCCGACGCCGGCCAGCGCTACTGACGGGGCCGCCACGGGCTCTCCCGGGGAGTGAGGCGGACGCCACACGGCCCCGGGAACCGGCGCCGTGGTCCGGTACCCTTGATGGGTGACTACAGCTTCCCAGACCTCGGCGGAGGAGCACGGCGTCCAGACCGCCCACAGGCCGGTGCTGGTGGTGGACTACGGGGCACAGTACGCGCAGCTGATCGCGCGCCGCGTCCGCGAGGCGAACGTGTACTCGGAGATCGTCCCGCACACCTTCACCACCGAGCAGATCCTGGCCAAGAATCCCGCCGCCATCATCCTCTCCGGCGGCCCCTCGAGCGTGTACGCCGACGGTGCGCCGAGCGTCGGAGCAGACCTGTTCGAGGCCGGGGTGCCGGCGTTCGGCATCTGCTACGGCTTCCAGGCCATGGCCAACGCGCTCGGGGGGGTCGTGGCCCGCACCGGCCTGCGTGAGTACGGGGCCACGGTGACCACCTCGGTCGGCGAGCCGCACTCGCTCCTGAGCGGGGTGCCCGCGACCCAGAACACGTGGATGAGCCACGGTGACTCCGTCCAGAGCGCGCCCGAGGGCTTCGAGGTCCTCGCGACCACGGCCGGAGCGCCGGTGGCGGCGTTCGTCAACGCCGAGAAGGCCCTCGGCGGCGTCCAGTGGCACCCCGAGGTCAAGCACTCGGACTTCGGCCAGAAGGTCCTCGAGAACTTCCTGTTCGAGGTGGCCGGGCTCGAGCCCAACTGGACCACGGGCAACATCGTCGAGGAGCAGGTCGAGCGGATCCGCGCCCAGGTCGGCGATGCCCGCGTCATCTGCGGGCTCTCCGGCGGCGTCGACTCCGCCGTGGCCGCCGCGCTCGTCCAGCGCGCGGTGGGCGACCAGCTCACGTGCGTGTTCGTGGACCACGGCCTCCTCCGCGAGGGCGAGGCCGAGCAGGTCGAGCGCGACTTCGTCGCCGCGACTGGCGTCAAGCTCTACGTCGCCAACGAGCAGGAGCGCTTCCTCAGCGCGCTCGCCGGGGTCACCGACCCCGAGCAGAAGCGCAAGATCATCGGCCGCGAGTTCATCCGGGCGTTCGAGGAGGCCGAGCGGGCCATCATCGAGGAGGCGCAGGCTGCCGGCGAGCAGATCAAGTTCCTCGTCCAGGGCACGCTCTACCCGGACGTCGTCGAGTCGGGCGGGGGCGAGGGCGCGGCCAACATCAAGAGCCACCACAACGTGGGCGGCCTCCCCGAGGACCTCCGCTTCGAGCTCGTCGAGCCGCTGCGCACCCTCTTCAAGGACGAGGTCCGCGCGGTCGGCCGGCAGCTCGGCCTCCCCGAGGAGATCGTCGGCCGCCAGCCGTTCCCCGGTCCCGGCCTCGGCATCCGCATCGTCGGCGAGGTCACCGCGGAGCGCCTCGAGCTGCTGCGCAAGGCCGACGCCATCGGCCGCGCCGAGCTGACCGCGGCCGGACTCGACGACGAGGTGTGGCAGATGCCCGTCGTGCTCCTCGCCGACGTGCGCAGCGTGGGCGTCCAGGGCGACGGCCGCACCTACGGCCACCCGATCGTGCTGCGGCCGGTCTCGAGCGAGGACGCCATGACGGCCGACTGGTCGCGACTGCCGTTCGACCTGCTCGCCAGGATCTCCAACCGCATCACCAACGAGGTCGACGGCGTCAACCGCGTGGTGCTCGACGTCACGAGCAAGCCCCCGGGCACCATCGAGTGGGAGTAGGCGGCCCCGCTGCCTCCTGCGTGTCTCCGGCCGGTGCCCCTGCGGGGTACCGGCCGGCGCCGATTTGGGCTCCCACAGCGTTGCACCCATGGGTGAGCCCCTTGACAGGCTAACCTCGAAGCTATGCCGAGATGGTCCACAGGCAAACGAGCCAGCGCCCTTGCAACGGCTGCCGACGAGCGCGAAGAGAGCGAAGACGTGCCCGAGACGACGTCCCCCGAGGAGGAGGCGCGTCTTGAGGCGTGGCTCTCCGCGCTGCCCGGCGTCACCGGACCGGACACGATGCTCGGGTACTACCCGGGGACCGACGGCAGCATCGACCTGACCCGCGCCCACGCCTCCGGCCTCGCGCAGCTCCTCGCCGGCCGCCGCACCCGCCTCTCGACGCTCCTGCGGGAGCGCCACGACTACACCCGGGCCGCCCGCGCGGCCCGCAACCTGCGGGCGAAGTCCCACGAGCTCGCGAACGAGCGCGGCGTCGACGCCGGCCATCTCGCCGCCGGGCTCGCCACGTGGACGTCCGCCGTCGGCGGCAAGCCGCGGCGCGTGAGCGCGCCGGTGCTGCTCGCGGCAGTGGCGCTCACCGTCCGTCCCGAGCAGGACGACTTCGAGCTCAAGCTCACGGAGCAGGCCCGGATCAATCCGGCCCTCGTCCGGCACCTGCGCTCGATCCACCGGATCGACGTCGACGCGCCCGCCATCGAGAAGCTCGCCTACAGCACAGCCCGGCTCGACCCCCAGCCGGTCCTGGACCGCATCCGCACCCTCATCGCCCCCATCGCGGGCGCACAGGTGGAGTCCCGGCTCCTCGTCTCGACGTTCGCGGACCTGGAGGAGTCCCTCGAGGACCCCTCCATCAGCGCCGCGCACCCTGTCCTCGCCGCCCTGGCCTCCACCTCGGGATCGGTGCACCCCGCTCCGGAACCGCTCGACGACTCGCGCTTCAAGACCCTCGACGAGCGCGACCCCGAGGAGGAGTTCCTCGTCCTCGATGCGGACGTGGACCAGCAGCTCGTCATCGATGCCGTGCGGGCGGGCGACTCGCTCGTGGTCGAGGCCCCGCCGGGCACCGGCCAGACGCAGACCGCCGTGAACGCGCTCGCGACCCTCGTCGAATCGGGCCGCTCCGTCCTGGTCATCGCCGAGCGGCGCGCGAGCCTCGCTGAGCTGCACCGCCGCTGCGACGAGCTCGGACTCGGCTCCCTGGCACTGCAGCTGGGCGCCACGGTGACTCCGGGCCAGCTGCGGCAGCAGGTGGTCCGCTCGATCGTCCGCAACGAGAAGTCGCAGGAGCCCCGGCTCCAGGGCGTGTACCGGGTCCTGCGGGAGCGCCGTCACCAGCTCATGGACCACGTGGCCTCCCTCCACAACGTGAGGGAGCGCTGGGGCTGCTCCCCGTACGAGGCGATGCAGTCCCTCGCCGCCCTCACCTCGCTCCATCCCGCCCCGTCCACCACCGTGCGGCTCAAGCGCAGTGTGCTGGACAGCATCAGGGACCGCGCGGGCCTCAGCGAGCGGCTCCGCCGGGCGGCCGAGCTGGGCAGCTTCAGCCGCGCCGCGGCCGAGAGCCCCTGGCACGGGGCGCGGCTCGTCACCCGGCGCGAGACCGAAGAGGCCCGCGAGCTGGCCGCCCGGCTGGCCACCGAGGTCCCCGCGCTCGAGGAGCGCATGAACGCCGTGGCCGAGCACGCCGCCATCCGCCTCGAGCGGACAGTGGGCGGTTGGGGGCGCCAGCTCGAGCTCCTCGTCGCCGTGCGGGAGAGCCTGGACAAGTTCACGCCCGACATCTTCGACCGCCCCGTCATGGACCTCATCGCCGCGACCGCCCCGGCCGCATGGCGGCGCGAGCGGGGCATCGAGGTCACCGCGCTGCAGCGTTCGCGCCTGCGCAGGGTTGCCAAGGAATACGTGCGCCCAGGAGTGCACCTTGCGGACCTCCACAGCTCGCTCGTGCTGGTCCAGTCCCAGCGCGAGGCCTGGTCCGCCTGCGCCGTGTCGCAGCGGCACCCCTCGGTTCCCTCGGGCCTCGCTGAGCTCCGCGAGGCGTACGTGGCGGCCGAGCGGGGACTGCGGCGCCTCGGGGCCATCGTGGCGCCCACCAAGCTCGGGGGACGCCTGCTCGAGACGGACATCGCCGAGCTGCGGACCCGTCTGGACGCGCTGGCGGAGGACTCCCCGATTCTGCGCTCCCTCCCGGAGCGGACGCTGCTCGAGGACGAGCTCCGCGAGCACGGGCTCACGGACCTCCTGGCCGACCTCACCGAGCGCGAGGCCGCGCCCGCCGTCGTCACCGCCGAGCTCGAGCTCGCGTGGTGGCAGTCCGTCCTCGAGGCCATGATCAGCGGCGACGACTACCTCGCGATGTCCGACGGCGAGCAGCTGCGCCGGGCCGAATCCGAGTTCGCCAGGGCGGACCGCGCGCACATCGCCAGCGGTGCTGCGAGGCTGCGCTGGCGGCTTGCCCGGGAGTGGGCCGAAGCCATCGAGCGCCACCCCCGGGAAGCGGAGTCGCTGCGGGCAATCCTCAAGGACGGCCGGATCAGCCTGACCGCCCTCGAGCGCCAGTCGCCGCGGCTCATCCGGCCGCTCGTGCCGGTGTGGATGTGCAGCCCCTACGCGCTCGCCGCCGCCCTGCCGCGGGACCGCCGGTTCGACGCCGTCCTCCTGCTCGACGCCGACTCGATGCCGCTGCGGGCGGCCCTGCCCGGCATCGGCCGCGGTCAGCAGATCATCGCCTTCGGCGACCCGCAGGTGGCCAACCCGCGCCCCTTCTCGGTCTCGGTCGAGCAGCAGGTCGGACAGCCGCTCGCCCCCTCGGTGGACAGCGCCCTGACCGCGCTGTCCCGCGTCCTGCCCTCCGTGCGCCTGCGGACCACGTACCGGTCCGTGGACGAGGACCTGGACCTCCAGCTGAGCCGGCGCTTCTACTCCGGGCGCCTCCGGCGGCTCCCCGACGGGCCGAGCGTGACCGGACTGGACCGGCCGTTCCTGCTCGAGTACCTGCCGGACGGCACGGGGCTGCCGAGCGGGGAGGACGGCGGGGTCGAGTCGGTCGCCGCCGAGGTCAACAGGGTGGTCGACCTGGTATTCGACCACGCGCGGCACCGCCCGGGCGTCTCCCTTGCCGTGGTGACCGCCAGCGCCCACCACGCCGCCCGCGTCGGAGAGGCGATCCGGCTCCAGATGGCCAACCATCCGGATCTCGTCGCCTTCTTCAGCGGCGGCGCCGAGCCGTTCCGCGTGGTGCACATCGACCGGGCCGGAGGCCTGGTCCGAGACCACGTCATCTTCTCGCTCGGGTTCGGCCGGACGCCGCACGGGCGCGCCATGCACCACTTCGGCCCGCTGAGCGAGCCCGGCGGCCGGCGGCGCTTCGCCCTCGCGATGAGCCGGGCCAGGCACAGCCTGCACGTGCTCAGCTGCTTCCAGCCGTCCGAGCTCGACGTGACGCGTCTGAGCGAAGGGGCCTCGGACTTCTACGAGCTGCTGGACCGCGAGCTCGGAGGCAACACCCAGCTCGGCACTCCGGCCACCCGCGCCGCGGCCAGCGCCGAAGCGCTGGGGGCCGACCCCCTCGTCACGGACCTGGGGGACCGCCTGAGCTCCCGCGGCGCCCGCGTCTGGCACCACTACGACGGTGCGGTGGACATGGCGGCCGCCATCGACCCCGTGCTGACCATCGGCCGCGAGGACCACGAGACGAGCGTCCCGGTGGCCGTCGAATCCGACGGCACCGCCCGGTACCGCTCCATGAGCGTGCGCGAGCGCACGCGCCAGCGGCCAGAGCTCCTCGGACGCCTCGGGTGGAAGCACTTCACGCTGTGGACCATCGAAGTCTTCACGGATCCCAGCGGCTGCGCCGAGATGATCGCCGGGGAGCTGGGCCTGGCCACGGACGCCGATGAGAACGGCACAGCCGGATTCCTCGACGGGGCCTGGGGCGGCGGCCACGACGGGCGCCACCGCCCCGCCGCGTCCGCGCAGGCCTGGGAGGCCGACGGGAGGACCCGCAGCCAGCGGGAGAGCGAGGGGACCACGGCCATGACCGAGCGTGACGAGGCCCAGGGCCCCGATCGGCGGGACCGGGCAGGCAGCGCGGACGGCGCGGACGGGGGCCGCGGAAGCGAGGGCCCGGCCGGTGCCGGGCCGGACGCTTCCGGCGCCGCAGCCGCGGGTCCGGAAGGCTTCGGGTCGTGGTTCGCCGACCGCGACGCGGCCGATGCTGAGGACCCGTCGGCGGGGGAGGCCGGGGCCGCTGGCGGCGCCGACGCCTACGCTGACAGCGGTGACTCCGACGCCAACGGCGGGAGCACCGACGAGGCGGGGCCGCAGGACGGCGACACCTCCGCTGAGGCGGACAGGGACGAGGCGGAGGCCGCCGCCGGCGAGCCCACCGAGACCGGCGAGCTCCGCCGCCCCCGCGGGTCCCGCCGCGTGACCGTTCCCGGCACGGGGCCCGCCGAGGCGGACGAGCCGGAGTCCGCGGCCGTCCAGCGGCCCTACGAGCCGGTGACGCGTCGGAGCGCCGAGCGTGCGCGCGAGCGGTGGCTCAAGGAGCAGCGGCCTCCCCACTGGGGCTGAGCGGCTGGCGGGCGCGACCCGCATCAGCGGGGCCCGGCCTCGACGAGGGTGAAGAACACCTTCCCGCGGGCCGACGCACCCGCGAGCCGGAGTGCCTGGTCCGGGCGCGCGGCGACGACAAGGAGTCCCTCGGCATCCTGCGAACCGAGCCACGGGGCGGCCCCGCCTGCCCCGCCAGGTCCGCCGGCCCAGAGGACGGGAATCTGGGCGGCGAGCGTCGTGCCCGCTCCGGGCCCACCGCCGGCGTCCGTGCTGAGCACGACGTCGATGAGCTGGCCCGGCCGCAGGAGCTGGAGCGAGGCCGGATCGGCCACCCGGACTGGGACCGCGGCCGTATCCGGGGCTGATCCCGCAAGGAGCCCCGGCCCCACGAGGCCGGCGTCGGTGATGGCCTCGCCACTGCGCACGGGGCCTGCAAGGCGCTGCCCCACGAGCCGGGAGGGATCCGAGGAGGCGCCCCGCGGCACCGCGTCGGCAGGGAGCCTGGCCACGCGCACGTCGCCTGACGCGACGGTGGCCCCGCCGGCGAGGTCCCGGGCCGCAACGGCCACGGGAGCCATCGCGGCCGAAGGCGGCGTGAGCTCGTGCACGGCGGCCCCCGCCGCCACGCAGAAGAGCGCCGCCGCGAGGGTGCGGCGGCGCCGGTCGAGGAAGCGGCGAAGGGGGCTGCGCGGGGCGGACGCCCAGGGGCGCACCGGGGCGGGCTGGCGCTTCGGCGCCGGGCTGCGTGTCATGACGCCACGCTAGGGCGGCGGCGCAGACGACGGGTCGGGGAACGCGTCTATGTGGACGACGCGCCCGGCGCGCAGCCGGGGGAGGGGAAGAAGGTCAGTTGGCTGCGGCCGCGGGAGCCGGCTTGGTGTCCTTCGGAGCAGATTCCTTGGCCGGGGAGGCGGCCGGGGCGCTGCTGGAGCTGCCGCCCCGGGAGTCGGTGCGGTAGAAGCCAGAGCCCTTGAAGACGACGCCGACGGTGTTGAACTTCTTGCGCAGGGTCCCGCCGCACTCGGGGCAGACCGTGAGCGAGGCGTCGCTGAACGACTGCACCGTCTCGAAGGCGTGGTCGCAGTCTTTGCAGGCGTAGGCGTAAGTAGGCACAGGAACTCCTTCTGGACAGGGCAGAGGCCGCAGCACCGTCGTCCGGCGGCGTCCCGGCACTGGGACGTCGGTCCGGTTGGCAGTCGCGGGCCTCGAGTGCTAATTCTAACAGGCTGCCGCGTGCGCCTATTCCGTGGTCTGGCCGGCGCCGCCGAGATCGACGATCCCGCCGGGAGTGAGGGCCGCGTCGACGCGCCGGTCCAGCGCATCGGCCGGGACTTCGCCCGAGGCGAGCACCTCGCCGTCGTACACCACCGCCGCGGTGGGGAGCCGGGCACCGAGCGCCGCCGCGAGGGCGAGGAAGCGGTCGTAGTAGCCCCCGCCCTGGCCGAGCCGGCGCCCCTCGCTGTCCAGGGCCGTGGCCGGCAGGACGATCCCCGCGACGGGGGGACGGTCGGGGCCGCCGGCGAGGACCTGCTCGGCCGGCACCACGGTGCCCACCGGCTCCTGCACGGGGGCGTAGCGGCTCCGCGCGAACTCGATGCCCGGGTGCCATTCGGTCCAGCCGAGCTGCCGCTCGGGGAGGCAGATCGGGAGCATGATGCGGAAGCCCGCCTCGTGCAGGTCCCTGACGAGGCCCGCGGTGGGCGGCTCCACGCCGACGCCGAGATAGGCGGTCAGGACGGCCCCCGGGGCCACGGTCCGTCGGGCCCAGGCGAGGCCGTGCCCCGCGATGAGGGGAGCCGCGGCGGCGACCTCGGCGGGTGCGAGGGCGCGGCGCGCCGACCAGATCCGGGCGCGCAGGGACGACTTGAGCTCGGCGGTGTCCATGGCGCGACTCTATCCGTGCATGTCCCGTACTCGTATAGAGTGTGGCTCGTGTCTACCTCCAGAGCTGTCAGGAAAGCCGTCATCCCTGTCGCTGGTCTCGGGACTCGGTTCCTGCCGGTGACCAAGGCCATGCCCAAGGAGATGCTCCCCGTCGTCGACAAGCCCGCGATCCAGTACGTGGTCGAGGAGGCGGTGTCGGTGGGCCTCGAGGACATCCTGATGATCACGGGCCGCAACAAGCGCGCGCTCGAGGACCACTTCGACCGCGTCCCGTCGCTCGAGTCCGCGCTCGAGGCGAAGGGCGACCGCAAGAAGCTCGCAGCGATCCAGGAGTCCAACAACCTCGGCGACATCCACTACGTCCGCCAGGGCGACCCGAAGGGCCTCGGGCACGCCGTGCTGTGCGCCGAGCGCCACGTCGGCAACGAGCCCTTTGCCGTGCTCCTCGGCGACGACCTCATCGACGAGCGGGACGAGCTCCTCGGCGAGATGATCCGGGTCCAGCAGGCCACCGGCGGCTCCGTCGTGGCGCTCATGGAGGTCCCCCGCGAGACGATCTCCTCCTATGGCTGCGCCGACGTCACCGAGGTGGAGGGCGAGAGCTACGTCCAGGTCCACGGGCTCGTCGAGAAGCCCGCGCCCGAGGATGCGCCGTCCAACCTCGCCATCATCGGCCGCTACGTGCTCCACCCCGCCGTCTTCGACGTGCTGCGCAGCACCGAGCCCGGCCGGGGCGACGAGATCCAGCTCACCGACGCCCTGCAGACGCTGGCGCGCCGCGAGGGCGAGGGCGGCGGGGTATACGGTGTGGTCTTCCGCGGCCGCCGCTACGACACCGGGGACAAGCTCTCCTACCTCAAAGCCGTCGTGACCCTCGCCTGCGACCGCGACGAGTTCGGCGCAGACCTGCGCTCGTGGCTCGCGGACTTCGTGGCCGAGGGCGCGGACGCGGCGTCGGCCCGCGGCTGACCCGGAGTATGTCGGCATCGGGCCTCTGGCCCGTCACCCTGCGCGCCGGGGACCTCGCTCTCCGGCCGCTGCGGATGGGGGACCGCGCGGAGTGGATGGCCGTGCGGTCCCGGAACAGGGCGTGGCTCGCCCCCTGGGAGGCCTCGAACCCCCAGCCGGGCGGCACTCTGCCCACCTTCCGGGACATGGTGCGGTCCCTCACGCGGCAGGCCAGGGAGGGGACGGCGCTGCCCTTCGTCATCACCCTCGACGATCCCCGCCTCCGCAGGGCGCCCATTGTCGGGCAGCTGACGGTGTCCTCGATCGTGTGGGGCTCGGCGCTCATGGCCACGCTCGGCTACTGGGTGGACCGCGAGCACGCCGGCCGCGGAATCGCGCCGACGGCAGTCGCGCTCGTGACTGACCACTGCTTCGGCGAGATGGGCCTGCACCGCATGGAGATCAACATCCGCCCCGAGAACGCCCCGAGCCTCCGCGTGGTCGAGAAGCTCGGATTCCGGCACGAGGGCCTGCGCCCCCGCTACCTGCACATCAACGGGGCCTGGGCGGACCATGAGTCCTTCGCCCTCACCGCCGAGGAGATCCCCGAAGGCGGCCTGCTCGGCCGGTGGCTCGCCTCGCGACGCTGAGCCGGCGGACGACGGCGGCTCCGGACGGAGCCGGCCCGCGCCTTCCCGCTGAGGTTCTCGCGACACACCGGCGCTAATACGGGCAGCGCCCCGGCGATCCTCCTACCGTTCTGAGTATGGATTTCGCCCTCAGCAGCTCGACGGTGCTCGGCGCTGCCGTGCTCGTGTGGCTGCTGTGGGTCGCCCCGTACTTCCTCCGCCGCCGCGCCGCCGAGCAGCCTGCCGGCGAGGCGGCCCTGCTCATGGAGTCCATGGAGCCGCTCCGACGCGAGGCCGCGCCGTCCAGCTCCTCGGGGACCGGCGGCTCCCTGGCCGCCCCCCGCGCCGAGGGCCGCCTGCCCGGCGGTGCGCCGAAGCCCCGCCTGCGCGTCCGCTGGGGACGGCTCGCCGTGGCCCTCACGGGCCTCTGCGCCCTCGTGGCGGCCGTGGTCACCCTCGTCCTCATGATCGTGGGCGTCCCTGCCTGGGTCCCGCTGGCCTGCCTGGCCGCCGCCGTCGGCTCCGTCGCCCTGCTCCGTTCCCTCGCCGTGCGCGACCGGAAGCGGCGGCTGGACCGTGCCTTCGGTGCCGCGATGGGCGCCCCCGCGCCGAGGCCC
Organism: Sinomonas sp. RB5; assembly: GCF_054063535.1. Lineage (NCBI taxonomy): Bacteria > Bacillati > Actinomycetota > Actinomycetes > Micrococcales > Micrococcaceae > Sinomonas > Sinomonas sp. RB5. Next base: position 68,004 of record NZ_JBSSGJ010000009.1, on the reverse strand, counting down.
GCAGCGCCTGCGCGGACGGTGACGCCGAGCGAGGTCTTCGATGCCGGGCGGGAGCCCGTACCCGCTCCGCGCCCCGTGAGCCGAGAGGAACTCAGGGCGATCGCGCTCGACGTCGCGAAGGCGTCCCAGGCCAGCGCGGAGGAGGCGGCGCGGGCCAGCGGCGAGCAGGCCCCGGGCTGGGAGCCCGTGGAGGTGCCCCGGCCCGCCTATCTCGACGCCGCGAAGGCCGAGCGGCCTGAGCCCGCTCCGATCCAGACTGCGGCCGAGCCCAGGCCGGAGGGCCTTCCCCTCAAGCCCGCGGCGGAGGGCCCCGAGCCCGGGTCCGCGCCCGGCGTCCCGGCCCTTGGCACGGCCAAGACGGCCGCGCGTGGGGGAGCCCTGGGGAACCTCGACGAGGTCCTCCAGCGCCGCCGTGCCTAGCCCGTCAGCACAGCGGCCGGGAGCGGGCCGGCGCCCCGTTCCGATTTGGATTTTGGCGGCCGCGCCAGTAACGTAGTTCCCGCACCGAGGGGTCTTAGCTCAGTTGGTAGAGCGCTTCGTTCGCATCGAAGAGGTCAGGGGTTCAAATCCCCTAGGCTCCACGTTGTCCCTCATCAGAGGGCACTTTCAGGGTCCCAGCCATACCGGCTGGGACCCTGTCTGTGTTCTGGGGCGGCCCAGCGTCAGCCCTCTCAGGCCGGCCGGCTCCCGGGCCCCGGGCCGGCCTCAGGGCCGCTGCCCGGCGCGGCCGGGTTGGGCGGCGGCTGCGGCGGCTGCTCGGCCCCGTACGGCGGCGGCTGGACACCGTACGGATACTGCGGCGGCTGCTGGACACCGTACGGATACTGCGGCGGCTGCTCCCCGGGGCCCTGGGGCGGCTGCTGGAACCCGTACGGCGGCTGTTGGGCGTCGGCACGGCGCTTGAGGTAGCCGCTGCCGGGATACCGGTCGAAGCGCTGGCCCAGCGGGTTCTCCCGCTGGACGAGCATCACGATCAGCGCGATCCAGCCCAGCACGGGAACGAGGACGAGCAGCAGGAGCCAGGCGGACAGGTTCGCGTCGTGCAGCCGGCGCGCCGCGACCGCGAGGCCCGGCACCACGGTGGCGAAGAACCACAGGCCGCCGAGCGGGCTGGCACCCGTCGACTGGCCGTTGACCACGGTGGGGCTGATCGCATTCAGGATCCCGGACGCGATCGCCGAGGCAAGGGCCCACCACCAGTATTCGCTGCGGCTTGCGCGTCCGCTGAAGACCGCATACTTCTGGAAGACGCGCTTGACGGCCTCGACCGGGGGAGCGCCGTAGTAGGGGAGTTCGAGCGGGGGGACTGCGCCGCCTGCCGTGTACGGGGGCTGCTGGATGGTCATCGAACCGTTCCTTCCGCCGGAGGGGCGATGGATGGTGGGCGATGCCACCATGCTAGGAACGGCCGGGAGAGCCGCGGAAGGGTAGGAAGGCCCGGGCGTCAGCCGAGCAGGCCCAGCCCGCGCACCGCGTCCCGCTCCGCCTCGAGCTCGGCCACGGACGCGTCGATGCGGGCCCGGGAGAAGGCCGGGATGTCGAGGCCCTGCACGATCGCGAACCGGCCGTCCTCGCTGCGCACGGGGAACGAGCTCACGAGTCCCTCGGGTACCCCGTAGGAGCCGTCCGAGGCGACGCCGGCGGAGGTCCACCGGCCCGGCGTCCCGTGCACCCAGTCCCGCACGTGGTCGACCGCGGCGCTGGCCGCGGACGCCGCGGAGGACGCGCCGCGGACGTCGATGACCTCGGCCCCGCGCCGCGCCACGCGCGGGATGAACTCGGATTCGAGCCAGTCCTGCTCCACGAGCGTCGGCACGGGCTGGCCGCCCGCGGTCGCGTGGGTGACGTCGGGGTACTGGGTCGCCGAGTGGTTGCCCCAGATGGACACTCCGTCCACGTCCGAGGTCCGGCAGCCGAGCTTGGCGGCGAGCTGGGCCACGGCCCGGTTGTGGTCGAGCCGCGTCATGGCGGTGAAGCGCTCACGGGGCACATCCGGGGCACTCGTCGCGGCGATGAGCGCGTTGGTGTTCGCCGGATTGCCGACGACGAGGACGCGCACCCCGCTCGCCGCGTGGTCGTTGATGGCCCGTCCCTGGGGCCCGAAGATGCCGGCGTTCGCCTCGAGGAGGTCGGAGCGCTCCATGCCCGCCGTGCGGGGCCTGGAGCCCACGAGCAGGGCGACGTCGGCGCCGTCGAACGCCTCTGCCGGCCGGTCGGTGACGTCGACCGAGACGAGGGGGCCGAACGCGCAGTCGGCGAGCTCGAGGGCCGTGCCCTCCGCGGCCCGCACCGCCGCGGGAACCTCGAGGAGCCTGAGCCGGATCGGCACGTCCTCGCCGAGCATGGCGCCGCTCGCGATCCGGAAGAGCAGCGCATAGCCGATCTGGCCTGCGGCTCCGGTGACAGTGACGGTGACAGGCTGCTGGTCGGTCATCCGGCCAGCCTAGCTGCCCCAGCGGAGCCGCGGGAGCCCGCCGTCGGCCGTCTCGTGGAGGGGGAGCGGTCGGGGCAGCGGGCCGGGGTCCTTGGCCGCGAGGAGCACGAGCGGGACGTCGGCGGCATGGAGCGCCTCCGCCAGGGCGAGGAACGCCGCCGCGTCCGCTGAGGCTGCGGTGCGCAGGACGGGCACGCCGTCGACCACCCACACGGCGTGCCGCGGCGCGAGCTCGGCCCAGCTCACGCCCGCGGTCCCCGCGCGGCACACCTCCCCGAAGCCGAGCCACAGCAGCTCCGCGTCCGCGGCGCGGGCGTGGAGGACGCCGCCGGGCGCGTCGAGGTCCACCCCCTCCCCGGGCGGGGCGAAGAGGCCGAGCGCCCCGAGCTGCTCCTCGGTGCCCGGCACGAGCACGCGGCCCGCCTCCCACCCCGGGCCGCCGGCGACCGCGCTGCCTCGGCTCACAGCCACTGCTTCCACTTGAAGACCAGCCACAGCATGAAGCCGGCCACCACCATGAGGACGAGCGCATACGGGTAGCCGAGGTCCCACTCGAGCTCGGGCATCGTCTTGAAGTTCATGCCGTAGATGCCGGTGACGAGGGCCGGGGCGAAGAAGATCGCCGCCCACGAGGAGATCCGCTTGACCTGCTCGTTCTGGGCGAGGCTCGTCTCGTTCTGCCGGTTGGCCGTGAGGGTGCCGTCGAGCACGAGCGCGTTCTGCAGGAGGTCCCGGAACGCGTCGACGCGGGAGACGATCTGCTCGAGGTGGTCATGGACGTCCCGCAGGCTGCGCTGGAGCTCGATCTCCACCTTGTACTTCCCGAAGCCTCCCTCGAGGTTCTCCACCATCCGCTTGAGGGGGTGGACGGCCCGCTGGAACTGGATGACCTCGCGCGTGAGCTCGTAGATGCGCCGCGAGACGGCGGCGTCGTTGGCGAAGAGCTGGTCCTCGATCTCGTCGATGTCGTTCTCGAGGCCGGCGACGACCGGCTTGTAGTCGTCCACGACCCGGTCGAGCAGGGCATACAGCACCGCCTCGGGCCCGTGCCGCAGGAGGCCGGGATCGGCCTCGAGGCGCTTCCTGACCAGGCCCACGCCGGCGGTCTCGGCATGCCGGATCGTGACCACATAGTTCGGGCCGGTGAAGACGTGCAGCTCGCCGAACTCGACCGTCTCCGTCTCGTCGATGTACCGCGCGGGGCGCAGCACGGTGAAGAGCATCTCGTCGTAGCGCTCCATCTTGGGCCGCTGGTGGGCGTTGATGGCGTCCTCGACGGCCAGGTCATGGAGGTGGAACTCGTGGGCCACCTCGGCCATTTCCTCGGCGGAGGGGCGGTAGAGGCCGATCCACGCCATGCTGCCGCCGGTCGCCTCCAGCGTCTCGAAGGTCTGCTCGAGCGATTCGGGGTGGGCCGCCCTGCGGCCGTCGACGTAGACGGCGTTGTCGATGATGGTCACCGGTCCATTATCGAAGGCCCGGCGTCCGACGCCGGTGCTGCCGCCGCCTCCGCGGCGCGCCGCGTGCGGTCCACGGCGCGCCGCAGGAGCGAATCGGCGCGGTACGCGATGTGGGCGTGGAGCGCGAGGACCGTCTCGGAGCGGATGACCCCCCTGATGCGCAGCACCTGGCGCAGGGAGGCCTGGAGCTCGTGGGTGTCACCGGCGACGAGACGGCACCAGATGTCTCCGCGGCCCGAGATCTCGTAGGCCTCGAGCACGGTGGGGATGCGGCGCAGGCCTGCCACGACGGAGTCGAGCTCGCGGTGCACCACCTCGAGGGTGATGAAGGCGACGACGTCGTAGCCGAGCGCCTCGAGGTCCACGTCGCGCCCGGTGCCGCGGAGCACCTCGGCCCGCTCGAGGCGGCGCAGGCGGCTCTGCACCGTGTTGCGGGCCACGCCGACCCGCGTTGCGAGCTCGGCGATCTGGGCCCGCGGGTCCTCGACGAGGGCCAGGACGAGTCGGAGATCGGTGGCGTCCAGTGCGCTCATTGATCACTCCAGGGTCAGCAGCGGAACAGGTTTTGATCATGGAGGCCAATTGATGCCCGTCCGGATGATCGTCATGGGCCATTGTCCCCGATCGTGTAGCCATGACCCTGATTGCCGAGCTGCGCATGCGGGCGCCTGCGGCCCGCACCGGCTGGGATGCCACGCGCGGCATCCGCCTCGTGCTGTCCGGATCGGTGCTCTTCCTGCTCCTGATCGGCGCGAACCTCGCGACCCCTCTGTACGCGGGCCTGCAGCGGCGCCTCGGGTACGGCAGCCTCGGCACCTCGGTTGCGTTCGCGAGCTATGTCGTGGCCCTCGTCGCGGTGCTCGTGAGCGCGGGCCACTGGTCCGACTACCTGGGGCGCCGCGCGGCCATGGTCCTCGCCGTCCTGGTGGGGATCGCGGGCAGCGCCGTGTTCGCGTCCGCGGGCTCGCTCGCCCAGCTCTGCGCCGGCCGCGCGCTGCAGGGCATGGCAGTGGGCCTGGCCACCGGGGCGTGCGCAGCCGCTCTGCGGGAACTGCTCCCGCACCGGCCCGAATGGGCCTCGCGGTTCACGCTGCTCGCCTCCTCGGGCGGGGTCGCGCTGGGGCCGCTCCTCGGCGGCGCCCTGGCCCTCGCCCCGGGTGGGACCGCGGTCCCGTTCCTCGTCCACGCCGCCGCCCTCGCGGCGCTGCTCGTCCCGCTCGTGCTCGTGCGGGCCAGGCCCGCCCCGCAGCTGCCCGCAGGGGGCAGGCCCGGCCGGGTGCTCGCCCCGCGCAGCCTCCGCGGCGCCGTCCCGGCGCCGCCCGCGCGCGGCTCGTTCTGGGTCGCCGCCGCGACGGGCTTCCTCAGCTTCGCCGTGTTCGGCTACCAGCTCGCCCTCTCGCCGGGCGTCTTCGCCCGCGCGCTCGGGGCCGGGTCCCCGCCGCTGCTCGGCGCGCTCGCCGGGCTGTCCCTCGCCTCCTCGGCGGTGAGCCAGGTGCTCGCGCCAGCCGGCCGGCGCCGTGCGCGCGGCGATGGCCCGCTCGGGCTCGCGGTGCTCGCCGCCTCCCTTGCCGCCCTCGCGTGGGGCACCGCGGCGGAGAGCCCCGCCGTCCTCATCATCGCGAGCATCGCGGCCGGTGTGGGGCAGGGCGCGGCGTTCCGGGCCGGGTTCGACGCCGTCGCGGCGTCGGTGCCCGCCGCGGCGCACGCCCGGACCGTGAGCCTGCTCTACGTCGTGACCTACCTCGGGAGCGCCGTTCCGGTGGTGGGCCTCGGCGCACTGGTGGGGGCCGTGGGCCTGGGCCCGGCCGCGGTCGGCTTCCTCGGCGCGTGCGCCGCCGCGGCGGCCGTGCTCGCCGTCCTCGCCGGGAGGCCGACGGTGCAGGGCCGCTGACCCGCGGGCTGCCGTGCTCGCCTCTGTCTGCAAAGAATTGATTGCAAAGATTTGCTTGCAAAGACTCCTTTGCGAACCTATCCTCGAAGCGTGGAGACCACCCCAGGAGCCGGCACCCCCGAGCCCAAGCGCACCGTCGACGTCGCCTCGCTCAAGGCGCTCGCGCATCCGCTGAGGGTGCAGATCCTCGACACCATCTCGCGGCTGGGCCCGCAGACCTCAGGGACCCTCGCCGAGATCCTCGGCGAGTCCACGGGCGCCACGAGCTACCACCTCCGCCAGCTCGCCAGGCACGACTTCCTGCGCGAGGTCGAGGGGCGGGGCTCCGGGCGCGAGCGGTGGTGGGACCGTCCCAAGGGCAGCCTCCAGATCGTCACGCGCGAGCTCGCCGACAATCCCGCGACGAGCGAGGCCGCCCACCTCGTGAGCCGCGAGTTCGAGCACCATCGGGCTGCCGCCCTGGCCGACTTCATGGAGCACGGCTGGCTCGAGGAGCCCTCCGAGTGGTCGGACTCCGCCATGGTCAGCACCAGCAACGTCCGCCTCACCGCCGCGCAGCTGGCCGAGGTCTCGGCCAAGCTCGAGGCCTACGCCGCGGAGCTGCTCGCTCCGTACCGCGGACAGGGCGCCGCGGCGGGCGTCCGCCCCGTCCAGATCCACATCAACGCCTTCCCCCTGGCCGTCGGCAGGCCTGCTGCCGCAGCCCCGCGCACATCCTCTGAGGAGAAGCCATGAGCACCGCCGCCATCGCCCGTCCGGCATCCCGTCGCGACCGCCGCACCCCGGCAGAGGAGCTCGCGCTCCGGCTCGGGGAGGCCCTCGTTGCCTGGGCGGAGCGTCCCCGGGACCGTGGGGTCGACGTCGAGCGCCTCGCCCGGGCGGAGGACCGGCGCGCCGACGCGCGCTTCGCCGAGCCGCTCGGCCTCCACCACTGGCTGCGCTAGCGTCGGGCCAGAGGGCTCAGTCCGGAAGCGGTCCGCGCCCGGGGATCTGCTCGAACACGAGCGTCGTCTCGGTGTGCCCCACCACCGGATCGGTCGTCAGGTGGTCCAGGACCCAGTCACGCAGCTCTTCGGTGCTGCCGACGGCGATGTGCAGCAGGTAGTCCACCGCGCCGGAGGTGTGGAACGTCGCGAGCACTCCCGGCAGCTGCGGCACCCGGGAGGTGAACGCGTCGATCTGGTCGCGATCGTGCGCTCGCAGGCGCACCGAGATGAGCGCCTGGACGCTCCGGCCCACCGCCGAAAGGTCCACCTTGGCCTCGTACCCCGTGATGATGCCCCGCTCGGAGAGCGAGCGGGTGCGCATGAGCGCCGTCGACGGGGCGATCCCGACCATCTCGGCAAGCTGCTTGTTGGTGATCCGGGCGTCATCGACGAGGGCCGCGAGGATCCTGCGGTCCACCTCGTCGAGGGGCTCGCCGCCCGGAGGATGATGGCCGGCGGCGGACTGCGGTCGGCCGGGACTCGGCGTGGTCACGGGTTTCCTCCTCGGTTGGGGCGTGCCCATGATATGTGAGGGGAGCTCAGCGGTCGGCGCGGTGCACCGCCCACGAGGCGAGCGCCGTAGTGAGCGCCACTCCTGTGACGCCGAGCACGAGCGCGGCCCAGCCGCCCGCATGGAAGACGAGCCCCCCGGCCCAGCCCAGCAGGCTCGAGCCGCCGTAGTAGCCGAGGTTGTACAGGGAGGCCGCCTGGGCCCTTCCCGCGGGGGCGAGTGCCCCGGTCCAGCCCGAGGCGATCCCGTGGGCGGCGAAGAAGCCGGCCGTGAACACGAGCAGGCCGGCCAGGACTGCCGGCAGCCAGTCCGCGGCCATCACGGCGGCGCCCGCCGCCATGGCCACGGTGCTCGCGGTCATCACGGCACGGCGGCCGTAGCGCTCGCTCAGGCGCGCGGCGAAGCCCGAGCTGAACGTGCCCGAGAGGTAGGCGACGAACACCAGGCTCGCGAGGCTCGCCGGGAGCCAGAACGGCGCGGCCTCGAGGCGGAAGCCCAGGTAGTTGTACACCGCCACGAAGGAGCCCATGAGCAGGAACGCCTGCGTGTACAGCATGAGCAGGCGCAGGCTGCGCAGCTGTGCAGCGAGCGTCCGGAGCACCGCGGCCGCGGCCGCGCCGATCCCGCCCGGGGTCCGCGGCGCGGGGGAGAAGCCCCGGGCCCGCGGAGCGAGGACGATGAACGCCACCGCCGCCGCCGCGCCGAGCACGGAGACGGCGATGATCCCCAGCCGCCACCCGAGAACGTCCGCGAGCGGGCCGGCGACGAGGCGCCCGGCGAGGCCGCCCACCGTGGTGCCCGCGATGTAGGTGCCCGCGGCCACCGCGGCGTGGGCCCTGCTGACCTCTTCGCTCAGGTACGCGATCGCGATCGCGGGCACGGAGCCGAGGGCCGCGCCCTCCAGGAAGCGCAGGGCGAGGAGCGCCTCGAAGCTCGGGGCGAGCGGCCCGGCGAGCCCGAGCACGGTCGCGGCGAGGATGCCCCCGCGCATGGCTCCGACCCGTCCGATCCGGTCGGCCACGAAGGACCACGGCAGGACGGCCACCGCGAGGCCCATCGTCGCGAGTGAGACCGTGAGCGCGGCCCGGGCGGGGTCGATGCCCAGCTCTGCGGCGAGGCGGGGGAGCAGGGCCTGGGGCGAGTAGAGCTGGGCGAAGGTCGCCACCCCGGCGAACGCGAGCGCCAGGATGAGCCGCCGGTAGCCGCGGCTGCCCTTCGGGTGGCCTTGCCAACGGGCCGCTGCTGGTGCTGTGCCGGGGCCTGCGCTCATGCCTTCCACCCTAGGAAGGCACGGATGCATGCGTCCAATACACTTGTCGACCAAACGCATGGCGCAAACGCATAGGTGGTGTGGCATGACCCAGGCAGCCAGGCCCTCGGCCCCGCTCCACGGCGAGCTCGCGAGGCTCCTGCCGCTCCTTCCAGTCCTCGACGCGGTCGGGCAGACCCGCCACGTCACCGCCGCGGCGGAGCTCCTTGGCGTGCCGCAGCCCACGGTGAGCCGGGCGCTGGCCCGGGCGGCCGGCGTCGTCGGCGCCGAGCTGGTGCGGAAGGAGGGCCGCGGGATCAGGCTCACCCCGGCGGCGGAGCAGCTCCTGCCGGCGGTGCGCACGGCCCTCGAGGAACTCCAGCGCGGGCTCGACGCGCTCCACGAGCGCGCGCACCAGGCCCGCGGGCTGGTGCGGCTCAGCTTCCAGATGACCTTCGGGGAATCGGCCGTGCCGGTGTTCGTCAGCGGCTTCCGGGCGGATCACCCGGACGTCCGCTTCGAGCTCATCCAGGGCTCCCGCCAGCACTGCCTCGACACCCTCGCCGACGGCCGGGTGGACCTTGCGATCGTCTCCCCGCGGCCGGAGCCCACACGGGACCTCGACAGCGCCACCCTCTATGTCCAGGGCGTGCGGCTCGCGGTCCCTGCCGGGCACCGGCTCGCGGGGAGGGCGTCCGTGCGGCTCGCCGAGGTCGCCGACGAGCCGTTCGTCGCGCTCGAGCGCGGGTTCGGCATGCGCAGCATCCTCGACCGGCTCGGACGCGACGCGGGCTTCCGGCCGGACATCGCGTTCTCGGGCCAGGACTCCCGCACGCTGCTCGGGCTCGTCTCGGCGGGCCTGGGCGTGGCGCTCGTGCCTCCCTCGAGCGCGGGGCACGGCGCGGTGTACGGCTCGACGCGCCACGGCGAGGCGTTGGGCTGGGCCGAGCTGGCCCTCGAGGACGAGGGCGCCTTCCGCGAGATCGGGCTCGTCTGGCCGCGGATCGTCGGGGAGCCGCCGCAGGTGCGCCTCTTCCGCGAGCACGTGCTCGCGCTCGACGCCGGCCTGCTCGCCGATGCGTTCGGCCGCTAGACCCTCCGCGCGAGGCGGCGCCCGAGGCGCTCAGTGGCCGAACGTCTCCGGGTCCGCGGCCTCGGGTCCGCGGCCGTCGAGCCCATCCAGCGCCGTGAGCTCCTCGCCGGTGAGGTCGAACCCGAACACGTCGAGGTTCGCCGCGAGCCGCTCGGGGTGGGCCGACTTCGGGATCGCCACGAGCCCGTGCTGGGTGTGCCAGCGCAGCACCGCCTGGGCCGGGGTGACCCCGTGCGCCCGGGCAGCGGAGACCACGGCCTCCTCGGCGAGCAGCTCCTGCCCGCGCCCGATCGGGGTGTAGGACTCGGTGACCGTGCCGTGGCCGAGGTTGAACGCGCGTGCCTCGTGCTTGACCCAGTACGGGCTGATCTGCAGCTGGTCGACGTCCGGGGCGACCCCGGTCGCATCGATGAGGCGCTGCAGATGCCGGGGGAAGAAGTTGGACGTCCCGATTGAGCGCACCTTCCCCTCGGCCCTCAGCCTGATCAGGCCCTCCCAGGCCTGCACATAGGTGTCCTGGTCCGGGTTGGGCCAGTGGATGAGGAACAGGTCCAGGTAGTCGACGCCGAGTTTGCGGACGGCGTTCTCCCACGCGGTGCGCACGCCGTCCACGCTGTGCCACTCGCGGTTGAACTTGGTGGTGATGAACACGTCCCGGCGGTCGAGCCCGGAGCGGCGGATGCCCTCGCCGACCCCGGCCTCGTTGCCGTAGTTCTCCGCAGTGTCGATGTGGCGGTAGCCGAGCTCGAGCGCCGTTGCGACGACCTCGGCGGCCTGGGCGTCGTCGAGGGGCCAGGTGCCGAGGCCGATCTGCGGGATGGAGTGTCCCGACGGAAGCGTGATGAGCGGTGCCGTATCCATGGCCCCAGCCTAGGACCGCGCCCCCGGATGGGGGCAGAGGCCGGTCAGCGCGCGAAGCGCGCCACCACGTCGGCGGCCGGTTCGTCGCGTGCCCCGCGCCAGCCGGTCCCGGCCCACAGGCTCGTCCGTTCGGGGCTGCCGGCCCGGACTGAGGCCGCCTTCATCGGCGCGGTGAGGTAGTGGAGCACCGGGTACGCCGCGGGCGCGTCGGCGAACCTGCGCATGAACCCGTTCTCGAGGCCGCGCGCCCACTTCCCCGAGAAGGAGCGGGTGAGCGCCGTGCGGGCGAACTCCGGGTCCGCCAGCGCGGCGCGGTGCACCGCATTGGTCCCCGCCTCCGGAGTGCGCAGGAACGCGGTCCCGAGCTGGACGGCGGCTGCTCCGGTGTCCCGGGCCGCGGCGGCCGCCTCGGGCGTGCCGATCCCGCCGGCGGCGACCACCGGCAGCTGCGCCCCGGCCGAGGAGAGGGCGGCGCGGACGGCGGCGACGAGCTCCGGGAGCGTGCCCGCGAACGCCGGCAGGCCGAGGAAGGATCCCGAATGGCCGCCCGCGTCCGGGTGCTGGACGACGAGGGCATCCACACCGAGCTCGGCGGCGGCCAGCGCCTCGTCGGGGCCCGTGACGGTCTGGAGGGTGAACGCCCCCGCAGCCCGGAGGGCCGTCACGGCGCTGCGGGCCGGCAGCGCGAACGTGAACGAGACTGCTGCCGGGACCCGCCCGAGGAGGAGATCGAGCTTGGCCGGGTACCCGTCGTCGTCCGTCCAGCGCGGCTCCGGCACGTCTGCCCCCACGGCGGCCGCCTCGGGCAGGAGCCGCTCGCGGAAGGCGAGCACCGCCTCCCGGTCCGCCTCCGCGGGAGAAGGGACGAAGAGGTTGACGCCGAACGGCCGCCCGCCGTCCATCGCGTCGAGCTGGGCGGCGAGCGCCTCGGGCGCCTTGTAGCCGCCCGCGAGGAACCCGAGGCCGCCGGCGGCGCCGACCGCCGCGGCCAGCTCGGGCCGGCTCGGGCCGCCCGCCATCGGCGCGGCGACCACGCCGCCTCCGAACAGGTCCACCGGCAGCGTCGCATCCATGCGCCCACCCTACGCGCTCAGTAGGCTGGGCAGGTGAGCATCCAGACCCCCTCGGGCGGCCCCATGGTCGGCCTCGACATCGGCGGCACCAAGACCCGCGGCATCAAGGTCGTCGACGGAGAGGTCGTGGCCGATCTCGAGGTCGGCAGCGCCAACGTCCAGAACGTGAGCCGCGAGACCGCAGCAGCCAACCTCGCCGAACTCTTCGCGCGGCTCGACGCCGCGGACGCCGCCCTTGTCTTCGCCGGGGCGGGCGGCATCGACACCGCCGCCGACGCCGAGGCGCTCGCCTCGCTGATCCGCCCGCATGTGCCGGCCGCGAGGGTCGAGGTCGTCCACGACTCGCGCCTCCTGCTCGCCGCCGGAGGGGCGCAGACCGGGGTGGCGGTGATCGCGGGAACCGGTTCGGCGGCCTGGGGGACCAACACCGCCGGCGAGGAGGCCCGGGCCGGCGGCTGGGGCTACCTCCTCGGCGACGAGGGCAGCGGGTACTGGCTCGGCCGCGAGGCCGTCCGCTACAGCCTCCACCGCATGAACCTCGGCCTCGAGCCGGACGCCCTCACCCTCGGCCTCCTGGCCGCCACCGGGCTCACCGAGCCCGGGGAGCTCATCGCCCACTTCCACTCGCCCGAGACGGGCAGGCGCTACTGGGCGCAGCAGTCGCGCGTGGTGACGCAGGCCGCCGACGCCGGGCACGCCGGCGCCCGCTTCCTGATCGACCAGGCCGCCCACGACCTCGCCCGGATGGCGGCCCAGGTGGCCCGCCAGCTCGGGATCGACGGGCCCGTGATCCTGGGCAGCGGGCTGGGCATGAACGTGCCGCGGCTGCAGGAGGGGTTCCGCACCGCGCTCGCCGAGCAGGGCATCGACGATGTACGGGTCCTGGACCGGGACCCCATCTTCGGCACGATCGAGCTCGCCGCCGCATCGGCAGGGGCAGACCGGCCAGCGCAATCCTGAGGGCGCGCGGTTCCGCGCTGGTAGGCTCCCCTCAGCACGCCGAGACAGACTGTCAGCGACCATCGAGGTGTACGTGTCCGATCCCATGATCGAGTTCCACGAGGTGAGCAAGGTCTACGGCGGCCTCACGGCCGTGGACCGCCTCGAGCTGAGCGTGCCCCGGGGACAGATCACCGTGTTCGTCGGCCCGTCCGGCTGCGGGAAGACGACCTCGCTGCGCATGGTCAACCGCATGGTCGAGCCCTCCTCCGGGACCATCACCGTGGACGGCCGCGACGTCGCCTCGCAGCCCGCGCCGCTCCTGCGCCGGTCCATGGGCTATGTCATGCAGGCGGCCGGCCTCATGCCCCACCGCACGGTCGAGGACAACATCGCCACCGTCCCCCGGCTCAACGGAGTCTCCCGCTCCGCCGCGCGCGCCCGCGCGCGCGAGCTGCTCGACGTCGTCGGGCTCCCGCAGAACCTGGGCGGCCGGTACCCCGCGCAGCTCTCGGGCGGCCAGCAGCAGCGCGTGGGCGTGGCCCGGGCGCTCGCCGCCGACCCGCCCGTGCTGCTCATGGACGAGCCGTTCAGCGCGGTGGACCCCGTGGTGCGGCACGAGCTCCAGCAGGAACTCGTGCGGCTGCAGCGCGACCTCGGCAAGACGATCGTGTTCGTCACGCACGACATCGACGAGGCCGTGCTCCTGGGCGACCGGATCGCGGTGTTCGCCGTCGGCGGCCGGCTCGCGCAGGTCGCCGCCCCCGAAGAGCTCCTGCGCGCGCCGGCGGACGACTTCGTCTCCGGCTTCGTGGGGCGCGACCGCGGCTTCCGCCACCTCGGCTTCTACGACGACTCGGGGCTCCCCGTCGAGCCGGCCGAGACCGTCCGCGCGGCGGACGTCCCCTCGGGCAGGGTGGACGAGTGGGCCGTGGCGCTGGATGCGGACGGGCGCCCGGTGGGCTGGGCCGGTCCAGCGTTCCCGGGCACGCTCGTGAGCGGCGGCTCCCTGCACCGCGCCGGCAGCACGCTGCGCTCCGCGCTCGACGCGGCGCTGTCCTCGCCGTCCGGCCGCGGCGTGGTGGTGGACGACGCCGGCCGCCTCCTCGGCACCGTCGGCGCCGGCGAGGTCATCGCGCACGCCGACCGCCGCCGCACCGAGTCCCAGCGCGCCCGCGCCGCCGCGGTCCCGGAGGGCCGCGCCTGATGGAGTGGGCGGTCGCCAACCTGGCGCGGATCCTCTCCCTCACGGGGCAGCACCTCGTGCTCGCGCTGGTTCCGCTCCTCCTCGGACTGCTCATCAGCCTCCCGCTCGCGCAGGCTGTGCGCCACCGGCGCGCCTGGCGTACGGGGCTGCTGACCCTCAGCTCGGTCCTCTACACCGTCCCCTCGCTCGCCCTGTTCATCATCCTCCCGGTGGTCCTGGGCACGAGGATCCTCGATCCCGTCAACGTGATCGTGGCCCTCACCGTGTACGCCGTCGCGCTCCTCGTCCGGTCCTCCCTCGACGCCCTCGATTCGGTGGACGGAGAGCTGAGCCTCGCCGCCGAGGCCCTCGGCCACACGCCCACCACCCGCTACTTCCGGGTCGACCTGCCGCTCTCGCTGCCCGTGCTCGTCGCCGGGCTGCGGGCCGTGTCGGTGAGCAACATCTCACTCGTGAGCGTCGCCGCGCTGGTCGGCATGCCCAACCTCGGGGTCCTCTTCACCGAGGGCCTCCAGCGCGGCTTCGTCACGGAGATCGTCGTCGGACTCGTGGCGATCCTCGTCCTGGCCCTCGTCATGGACCTCGCGCTCGTGCTGGCCGGGCGGCTGCTCTCGCCGTGGGCCCGGCTCGTCGACGGCGCGGGGCAGCGGAAGGCGGCCCGCTCGTGAACCTCCTCGCGCAGACGTGGGCATGGCTCACCGACCCGATGAACTGGAGCGGGTACTCCAGCATCCCGGGACGCCTCGGCGAGCACGTCTTCTACACCGTGCTCACCCTGGCCATCGCCGCGGCCATCGCCCTGCCCATCGGCGCCTACGTGGGCCACACGGGCCGCGGGCGCGTGCTCGTCGTCGCGGTCGCGGGCGCCCTGCGCGCCATCCCCACCCTCGGGCTGCTTGTGCTGTTCGTGCTGCTCGCTGGGATCGGCCTCATGCCGCCGATCTGGGCCCTCGTCATCCTCACCATCCCGCCGCTGCTGGCCGGCACCTACTCGGGCATCGCGGCGGTGGACCCCGTGGTGGTCGACGCCGCGCGGGCGCAGGGGATGCGCGAGTACCAGGTGCTGCTGCAGGTCGAGCTGCCCAACGCCGTCCCCGTCATCTTCGGCGGGGCACGGGCCGCGATCCTCCAGGTGATCGCGACGGCGACCGTCGTGGCCTACACCAACCTCGGCGGCCTCGGCCGGTACATCTTCGACGGGCTCGCCCTCTCCGACTACCCCCAGATGCTCGGCGGCTCGGTCCTCGTGGCGGCCCTCGCCGTCGTGACCGACCTCGTCCTGGGCACGCTCCTGCGCGTCCTCGTCCCACGCACGCCCTCCGCGAGGGAGGCAGCAGCCCCCGCCGCGGCCGTTACGGAAGGAATGCCATGACCCAGCACATCCCCTTCACCCGCCGCACGGCGCTGACCGCGGCAGCGGGCCTCGGGCTGACCCTGGCCCTGAGCGCCTGCGGCGGCTCCTCGAACCCGCTCAGCTCCGGCAGCGCCGCGCCCGCCAGCGGCGGCGCCGGGAAGGCCCTGGTCATCGGCTCGGCCGACTTCACCGAGAGCCAGATCATCGCCGAGCTGTACGCCGGTGCCCTCAATGCCGCGGGTGTGCAGGCCACGACCAAGCCCAATATCGGGGCCCGCGAGGTCTACTACAAGGCGGTGCAGGATGGCTCCATCGACGTGGTCCCCGACTACACCGGCAACCTCCTGCTGTACGTGGACCCGAAGGCCACCCAGGTCTCTGCTGCCGACATCGCGGGGGCGCTCCCGGGCAAGCTCCCGCAGGGCCTGGGGATCCTGGACCCGGCGAAGGCCGAGGACAAGGACGCCATGGTGGTCACCAAGGCCACGGCCGCCAAGTACCAGCTCAAGAGCCTCGAGGACATGGCCAAGGTGTGCGGCGACCTCGTGATCGGGGCACCCGCGACCTTCGAGAAGCGCGCCTACGGGCTGCCCGGACTCAAGGACAAGTACAACTGCGTCCCGAAGCAGTTCCAGCCGATGAGCGACGGCGGCGGGCCCGTGACGCTCAAGGCGCTCCTGTCCAACGACATCCAGGTCGCCGACATCTTCACCACCACTCCGTCCATCGCGGACAACGGACTCGTGGTGCTCGACGACCCGAAGAACAACTTCATCGCGCAGCAGGTGGTCCCGCTCGTGCGGACGGACACCGTCACGGACAAGGCGAAGTCGGTGCTCAACGCGGTGTCGAAGCAGCTCACGACCGACGACCTCGTGAACCTCAACCGGGCGGTGAGCGGGAACCAGAAGCAGTCCCCGGCCGACGCCGCCAAGGCGTGGCTGAAGGAGAAGGGCCTCGCCTCCTGACCCCCGCAGGGGCACGCCACAGGGTGTGAGCAGCATCGCACAGGTGCCGCCCACGCCCTGTGGCATATTGGGTGAATGGCCCAGTTCACGCAGTCCTCCAAGCTCCACAACGTCCTCTACGACATCAGGGGCCCGATCCTGGAGGCTGCCCAGCAGATGGAGGCCGAGGGCCACCGCATCCTGAAGCTGAACATCGGCAACCCGGCCCCGTTCGGCTTCGAGGCGCCGGACGCGATCCTCGTGGACATGATCCGCCACCTCCCGCACGCGCAGGGCTACAGCGACTCGCGCGGGATCTTCTCGGCCCGCACCGCGGTCTCGCAGTACTACCAGACCCGCGGCATCCAGAACATCCACGTGGATGACATCTACCTCGGCAACGGGGTCTCCGAGCTCATCACGATGTCCCTCATGGCGCTGCTCGAGCAGGGCGACGAGATCCTGGTCCCGATGCCGGACTACCCCCTGTGGACGGCCTCCGTGTCCCTGGCCGGCGGCCGCGCCGTCCACTACCTCTGCGACGAGGACCTCGACTGGGAGCCCGACCTCGAGGACCTCGAGTCCAAGATCACCTCCCGGACCAAGGGCATCGTGGTGATCAACCCGAACAACCCCACCGGGGCGGTCTACTCGGACTCCACGCTGCGCCGGATCGTCGAGCTGGCCGAGAAGCACGGCCTGATCATCTTCGCCGACGAGATCTACGAGAAGATCCTCTACGAGGACACCACGCACACGAACCTGGCCGCGTTCACCGGCGAGGACGTGCTCTGCCTGACCTTCTCCGGCCTGTCCAAGGCCTACCGCGTCTGCGGGTACCGGGCCGGGTGGATGGCAATCTCCGGGCCCAAGAAGGAGGCCGCGGACTACCTCGAGGGCATCAACCTCCTGGCCAACATGCGCCTGTGCGCCAACGTCCCCGCCCAGCACGCCATCCAGACCGCGCTCGGCGGCTACCAGAGCATCAAGGACCTCATCCTGCCCGGGGGCCGGCTGCTCGAGCAGCGCAACAAGGCCTACGAGATGCTCAACGCGATCCCGGGCGTCTCGACGAAACAGGCCAGGGGGGCCCTGTACCTGTTCCCGCGGCTCGACCCGGAGGTCTACCGGATCCGGGACGACGAGAAGTTCGTCCTGGACCTCCTGCGCGAGCAGAAGATCCTCCTCTCCCACGGCAGGGCCTTCAACTGGCACGCTCCGGACCACTTCCGCATGGTCACGCTCCCGGCCGTGGCGGACATCGAGGAGGCGATCGGCCGTATGGCAGACTTCCTCAGCAGGTACAGGGGCAACTGACCCGGACGCCCGGGTCTGACGGCGAGGGGGCCGCATGGGCAAGCGCAAGGCGGGGCACGGCTTCACCGAAGCACCCGAGGACTTCCTCGTGGTCGGGCCGGACTTCCGGCTCGACCGCATCGACCCGGCCTCCACCCCCGGCTTCACCGGCAGCAAGTCCGACGGCGAGGCGATCCTCGCCCAGCGGGACCCCCACCTCGCAGACCTCCAGGAGCGG
Organism: Sinomonas sp. RB5; assembly: GCF_054063535.1. Taxonomy (NCBI): domain Bacteria; kingdom Bacillati; phylum Actinomycetota; class Actinomycetes; order Micrococcales; family Micrococcaceae; genus Sinomonas; species Sinomonas sp. RB5. Next base: position 50,465 of record NZ_JBSSGJ010000009.1, on the reverse strand, counting down.
CTGTTCGCCGAGGGCAAGGGCGGGGGAACCCGCTCGCTCCTGCTGATCCTGCAGGCCATGGACACCGCCGGGAAGGGCGGGATGATCAGCCACGTGGTCGGCGCCGTGGACGTCCAGGGAGTCCAGCTCGCCGCCTTCCGGGCGCCGACGGACGAGGAGAAGGAGCACGACTTCCTCTGGCGGGTCGAGAGGCAGCTCCCCGGGCCCGGGATGCTGGGATGCTTCGACCGGTCCCACTACGAAGACGTCCTCATCCACCGCGTGCACAACTGGGCCGACGCCGCCGAGCTCGAGCGGCGCTACTCGGCCATCCAGGACTTCGAGGCGCACCTCCACGCCTCCGGCACCGAGATCATCAAGGTCATGCTGCACATCAGCCGCGAGGAACAGAGGCGCCGCCTCGCCGCACGGCTCGACGATCCGACGAAGTACTGGAAGTACAACCCCTCCGACCTCACGGAGCGCAAGCTCTGGGGCTCCTACATGGACGCGTACCAGATCGCGATCGAGCGCACGAGCACGCCCTACGCCCCCTGGTACGTGGTGCCCGCGGACAACAAGTGGTACGCGCGGATGGTGGTCCAGGAACTCCTCGTCGCCGCGCTCGAGCGCATGGACCCGCAGTGGCCCGCGCCGGCGTTCGATATCGAGGAGCAGAAGGAACTGCTGGCGCAGAGCTGACCGCGCCGGGGCCTAGCCTTCCGCCCCAGCCCCCGCCGCCGGGGTGCCCTCGCCGCGCGCGGCGTCCAGCCGGCGTCGTGCGCCCTCGAGCCATTCCTCGCAGCGGTTCGCGAGCGCCTCGCCCCGCTCCCACAGCGCGAGCGATTCCTCCAGGCTCACCCCGCCGGCCTCGAGCCGCGAGACGACGGCCACGAGCTGCTCGCGCGCCTGCTCGTAGGAGAGGTCCTCGAAGGTCTCCTTGGTGTCCTCACTCATGGGTCGGTCCTTCCTGCGGGGCTGCCGTCTGGAATGCTGCGCCCTGCGGCGCGGGGTGGGTGATGTCCGCGAGCTGGCCCTCGCTGCGGGCCGCGATCGTCCCGCGGGCGAGCCGGACCCGCAGCGCGGTCCCGGCGGGCGCGTCCTCGGGGGCGCGCACCACCGCGGCAGCCGGCCCGTCGAGGATCTGCACGACCGAGTAGCCGCGGTCGAGGGTCTGCTGCGGGGAGAGGGAGCGGACCTGGGCGCGCAGGTGCGCCACGGCGTCGGCCGCGCGTTCGACGGCGCCGCTCACCGCGGCCCGCGAGCGGACCCTGAGGCGCTCGAGCTCCTCGTGCCGCGTGGCCACCATGGTCTCCGGCGCGGCGAGGACCGGCCGGCTCCGGATCGAGGCGAGCCGGTCCGATTCCCGCTCCACGAAGAGGCGCACCTGCCGGTCGATCCGGTCGCGGCACTGCCGCACGCGCAGGAGCTCCTCGGCCACATCCGGCACGATGCGCTTCGCCGCGTCCGTGGGGGTCGAGGCCCGCAGGTCGGCGACGTCGTCGAGGATGGGCCGGTCCGCCTCGTGCCCGATCGCGCTGACGACGGGGGTCCCGGCCTCGGCCACGGCCCTGACGAGCGCCTCGTTGCTGAAGGCGAGCAGGTCCTCGAGCGATCCGCCGCCGCGGGCGATCACGATCACGTCGACCTCGGGGCGGGCGTCGAGCTCCTTCAGCGCCCCGAGGACCTCGGCCACGGCGTTGGTGCCCTGCACGGCGACCTCGCGCACTTCGAAGGCGACGGCCGGCCAGCGCAGGGCGGCGTTGCGCATGACGTCCTTCTTCGCATCGGAGTCGCGGCCGGTGATCAGGCCGATCCTGTGGGGGAGCAGCGGCAGGCGCTTCTTGCGCTCCTCGGCGAAGAGCCCCTCCGCCCCGAGGGCCTGACGCAGGTTCTCGATGCGGGCCAGCAGGTCACCGAGCCCCACCGGGCGCATGTCCCGCACGGCCATGCTGAGCCGGCCGGTCTTGAGCCACATCTCGGGCTTGACGAGGGCCACGACGCGGGAGCCGCGCTGGACCGGCTCGCGGAGCCGGGCCATGACGCTGCCCCAGGCGGAGGCCGGCAGCGAGATCTCGGCGTCGACGTCCCGGAGGGTCATGTAGGCGGTCTGGCCGCGGCGGGTCATCTCGATGACCTGCCCCTCGATCCACACGTGGGGCGAACGCTCGATGTGCTCCTTGAGCTTGCGGGAGAGCACGTGGAGCGGCCAGGGGTTCTCCGGGCTGGTGTCGGAGGCGCGCGCCGGCAGGGTCGAGGCCGAGGCCTCGGCCGCCGGGCCCTGGCCCTCGTCGCCGGCGGCGCCGCCCGGGTCCGCGCGGTCGGTGCTGCCCATGGCGTCAGGGCTCATGGAATCTGGGGATGCTTCCATCTCTGCCACCATAGTTCACGACTATCACGCCCCTCCGACACTCCGGCAGGGCCGCGGCCCGGCAGCGGCGGCGCCGCGGGGTCGAAAGCGGCGGCCGCCGGCGTCGCTAGGATGGTGGGGTTGCCGACCCCGGGAAGTCCATGCGCTCCGTTCTCTCCGCCCTGTCCATCCTCCTCGCCGTGGTGCTCACCGCTGCCGCCGTCCCCTCGCTGTGGATCGAGCGCAACGTGGTGGACGAGGGCGGATTCGTCCGCCTCCTCGAACCGCTGCGCAGCGACGCTGCGTTCCAGTCCGCGCTCGCGAACTCGCTCGCGACCACCGTCGCCTCGGCCTCCGGCGTCCCTCAGGCGTTCCAGCCGGCGGCGACGCGCCTCGCGAATGAGATCACCAACGGCCTGACCACGGACCCGGGCTTCCCCGGCGCGTGGGACGAGACGCTGCGCGAGAGCCACCGGCTGAACTTCAGCCAGGCCGCGGCGTCGAACTCCACCTTCACGCTCGAGCTGCGGCCGTTCGTCGACGTCCTGCTCAAGAGGCTCGGCTCGAGCTTCGGCGTGCAGGCGGGCCAGGCGCCGAGCATCCAGGTCCCGGTGGGCACGGCGCAGCAGCGCTCCTGGCTCACCGCCGCCCAGGAAGCGGCCTCGTACGCCTGGCCGCTCACGGTGGGGGCCGTGCTCGCCTTCGCGCTCGGGCTCCTCTTCGCACGACGCCGGCGGGTCGCCCTCGGCTGGTCCGGCCTGGGCCTGCTCCTGGTCGCCGCGGTGCTCGCCGCAGGGGCGTTCCTCGCCTCGGGAGTGGCCTCGGCCCAGGGCGGCTCGGGGAGCGTGGCGACCGTCTTCGCGACGCGGGCAGGGAAGCTCTTCGCCGACTCGTTCCTGCCGTGGGCGGGGGTCGTGGCCCTCTTCGGGGCGGCCTTCCTGATCCTCGCGATCGCGCTCGGCGTCCGGCGCCGTGCGGTCAGCGGGCGCCGGTAGCATGGAATCCATGAGTGTCACCTCGGTTCCCCTGTCCATGCCCACGGTCCCGCGGCGGCGCCGCGCGCCTGAGGACGTGGCCGCCGCGGTTCCCGTCGCCGGCGAGAAGAAGGTCCTGCTCGCCGCCCCGCGGGGATACTGTGCCGGGGTCGACCGGGCCGTCATCGCCGTCGAGAAGGCGCTCGAGCACTATGGCGCCCCCGTCTACGTGCGCAAGCAGATCGTGCACAACCGGCATGTCGTCGAGACCCTCGAGGAGCGCGGCGCGGTCTTCGTCGAGGAGACCGACGAGGTCCCCGAGGGCGCCCTCGTCGTCTTCTCCGCGCACGGGGTGAGCCCCGCCGTCGTGCGCTCTGCCGAGGAGCGCGGGCTACGGACCATCGACGCGACGTGCCCGCTCGTGACCAAGGTGCACCGCGAGGCCGTCCGCTTCGCCCGGGACGACTACGAGATCCTTCTCATCGGCCACGAGGGCCACGAGGAGGTCGAGGGCACGTACGGAGAGGCTCCGGAGAACACGCAGGTCGTGAACTCTCCCGAGGAGGCCGACACCATCCAGGTCAAGGACCCGGACAAGCTCATCTGGCTCTCGCAGACCACGCTCTCCGTCGACGAGACGATGGAGACGGTGCGCCGGCTGCGCGAGCGCTTCCCCAACCTCCAGGATCCGCCCAGCGACGACATCTGCTACGCCACGTCGAACCGCCAGGCGGCGATCAAGAAGATCGCCCCGCAGGCCGACCTCGTCATCGTGGTCGGATCGGCCAACTCGTCGAACTCCGTCAGGCTCATGGAGGTCGCCCTCGAGTACGGTGCGAAGGCCGCCCACCGGGTCGACTTCGCCAACGAGGTGGATGAGTCCTGGTTCGAGGGAGTCGAGACGATCGGCCTGACCTCCGGCGCGTCCGTCCCGGACGTGCTCGTCCAGGACGTCCTGCGGCTCGCCGCCGAGTACGGGTACGGCACCGTCGAGGAGGTCGTCACGGCGGAGGAGGACATCCTCTTCTCGCTCCCCAAGGAGCTCCGCGCGACCCTGCGCGACGCCGGCGACGCGAGCCGCGGCCTCGGTGGCCGGGGGCGCCGCCCCCAGAGCTGACGCCGAGGTCGCCCGCGGGAGCCTGACGGGGCCCTTCATGACGTCGCGTCAGCCCGATCTGCACGGGGATGCCGGGACGAGCCCAAAGCGGTGGAAGTCCCGTTCTGCGCGGCAAGTCCCCGAGGCGCAGACTTCCTGACGAGAACGGCATTTTTCCAGTTGCCGGATGGGGGAGTGGCGTCCCGACGGCCGGTTTTACGGCCCGGCCCCGGACCTCGGTCGGCGCCGGCCCCGGCGTCGGCGGGCCCCGCCCCTGACCTCGGCGTGGTCCGTGCGCTCGGCCGTTGACGCCAAGGAGGCCCGCGCCACTGCGAGGGTACGCGGCCCGGCCGGCTCAGGCCGAATGCCGCCGTGAGCCCTCGGCGCCCTCGTGGAGTTCCTGGGCGCCCTCGCCCGAGGCTGCTTCCGCCGAGGTGCCCCCGAGCGTGCCCGGCAGTGCCGTGATCCCGTTGTCCTTCCACATCTGCTCGTCGAGGAGCTCGCTCGCGCTCAGCACGCGGGGCGTCGTCTCGACGGGAGGCAGCTCCGGCAGGGTCTCCGGCGAGCCGAGATCGAGCGCGCTGATCCGGCGCGCGGTCGGGAGGACCCGGGACTCGAGGGCACCGATGAACGCGTTGTACCGTTCCACGGACCCCTTGAGGGAGGACCCGAGGCGGGCCACGTGGCCACCCATCGTGCTCAGCCGCCCATAGAGCTGCTGGGAGAGGTCAAACAGCTCGCGCGCGTTCTCGGTGAGGAGCTCCTGCCGCCAGCCGAAGGCGACCCCCTTGAGGAGGGCCATGAGCGTCGCCGGAGATGCGAGCGCCACGTTGCGTCCGAAGGCGTAGTCGAGCAGCCCGGCGTCGGCGCGGAGCGCCTCGGCCAGGAAGGACTCAGCGGGGAGGAAGCAGACGACCAGTTCCGGACTGGACCCGACGGCCTCCCAGTACTTCTTGCTCCCAAGGGCGTCCACGTGCGCCCGCAGCGCCTTGGCGTGCTCGGCGAGGTGCCGGTCCCGCTGCGCGAGGCCCGCAGGGCTCTGGTCCTGCGCGTGCTCCTGGGCCTTGAGGTAGGCCCCGAGCGGCACCTTGGAGTCGACGACGATCTGCTTCCCGCCCGGCAGCTGCACCACGAGGTCGGGCCGGACTGCACCGCCGTCGCCCGAGGTGGAGACCTGCTCCGCGAAGTCCACGCGGTCGAGCATCCCCGCGGCCTCGACCACCCGGCGCAGCTGGATCTCGCCCCACGTCCCGCGGGAGGAGTTGTTCGCGAGCGCCGCGGTCAGGGCGTGCGCCGTCTGCAGCAGCGCCGCGTCCGAGGCCCGGGCGTCCTGCAGCTGCTGGGCGAGCTGGCCGAACTGCTCCACCCGATCGCGTTCGAGCACGGCGACGGCGCGCTGGACGGCACTGAGCTTCTCCGCCACCGGGGCGAGGGCATGGAGGACGGTGTTCTCCTGTTCGTCGAGCGAGGTGAGGGCGGCGTTCTGCCGCGCCAAGAGGTCCCGCTCCGCGCCCGCGGCGGCCAGGGCTGCCTCCGCCGACGCGAGGCGGGACTGCAGCGCGGGGAGGTCGCCGCCGTCGTGCGCGGCCTGCCGCCGCTGCCGCGCGGCCCCGGCCAGCGCCCCGAGCACGAAGGCGAGCAGCGCCACGAGCACCATCACGAGAATCTGCGTTCCGTCCATGGGCCCACTGTCGCACGCGGCACCGACAATTCTCGGCCGCCGTTCCCGGCGGGGGAGGCGGCCTGCGCGCCGGTATGATGGATGACCGTGGCTCTCACTATCGGAATCGTCGGTCTCCCCAACGTCGGCAAGTCGACGCTCTTCAATGCCCTGACCCGCAACCAGGTTCTCGCGGCGAACTACCCGTTCGCCACGATCGAGCCGAATGTGGGCGTGGTGAGCCTCCCTGATCCGCGGCTGGACAAGCTCGCCGAGATCTTCGGCAGTGCCCGCATCCTCCCCGCGACGGTCTCCTTCGTCGACATCGCAGGCATCGTCAAGGGCGCCTCCGAGGGCGAGGGCCTCGGCAACCAGTTCCTCGCCAACATCCGCGAGGCCCAGGCGATCGCCCAGGTCATCCGCGTCTTCGACGACCCCGACGTGGTGCACGTGGACGGCAAGGTGGATCCGCGCTCCGATATGGAGACCATCAACACCGAGCTGATCCTCGCCGACCTCCAGACCATCGAGAAGGCCCTTACGCGCGTCGAGAAGGAAGTGAAGATCAAGAAGCGCGAGGCCGCCGAGCTCGCCGCCATCGAGGCCGCGAAGAAGGTCCTCGAGCGCGGCGACACGATCTTCTCCTCGATCGCCTCGGACAAGCTCGACATGGAGCACCTCAAGGAGCTCAACCTCCTCACCGCCAAGCCCTTTATCTACGTCTTCAACGCGGACGAGGGCATCCTGGGCAGCCCCGAGAAGCAGGCAGAGCTGCGCGCCCTCGTGGCCCCGGCGGATGCGATCTTCCTCGACGCCAAGCTCGAGGCGGACCTCGTTGAGCTCTCCGAGGAGGAGGCGCGCGAGATGCTCGAGATGAACGGACAGGACGAGTCCGGTCTCGACCAGCTCGCCCGCGTGGGTTTCCACACCCTGGGCCTCCAGACCTACCTCACGGCCGGACCCAAGGAGGCTCGCGCCTGGACCATCCGCCAGGGCGACACCGCGCCCCAGGCCGCCGGCGTGATCCACTCCGACTTCCAGCGCGGCTTCATCAAGGCCGAGGTCGTGCACTTCGAGGACCTCATCGACGCGGGGTCGATGAGCGAGGCCAAGGCCCGCGGCAAGGTCCGGATCGAAGGCAAGGACTACGTGATGGCCGACGGCGACGTGGTCGAGTTCCGCTTCAACGTCTAGCCGCGTTCCTTCTGCCTCGCTACGGGCTCGTATCGGTCAGTCCTCCCATGGCTGTGACCGTCAGTAGGTGGCGGCGTTGGGAAGGATGACCGGCGGAGACGGCGTCTGATTGAAGTCGAAGTCCTCGGCGAGGTTGCCCAGGAGCGGACTGTTCTCGCGGACGTCGGGACGGGGGTCGGGTCGGCTGTCCGTGGCCGGGTCGAGGCGCTGCCCGTGGAGGAAGTCGTCCTCGATGAACTTCACGTACGCATCGTGGCTGAGGGTCTGGTGGTCGATGTACCCCTTCTTCGCGTACGGGCTGATGACGATGCCGGGCACGCGCAGCCCGTAGCCGTTCTGGTCGACGGTCGGCGGAGCCACGTGGTCGTAGAACCCGCCCCAGTCGTCCCACGAGAGGAAGATGGCTGTGCTGTCCCAGTCGGGACCGGCCATGATGGCGTTGACGAGCCCGGTGACGTAGGCCTGCCCCGTACTGACGAGGGCCGGTGGATGCTCGCTGACCGCCCCAGTCGGGTCGATCCAGCTCACGGCAGGGAGGGTGCCGTCCTTGGCCGCTGTGTAGAAGTTGGTGAGTGACTGGATGTTGCCGAGCTGGCCGTCCTGCTTGACGGTGTCGAAGTAGGGGAGAGGGTTCCAGATCCCCGGCGTCTTCGCGTTCTGCGTGACCGGGGCGCAGGCGACGGCGGAGTCGTCGCGGCAGTCCGGTTCCGTGCCGTTGAAGACGTAATAGCCCCACGAGACGTTCTGCTGGTGCAGCAGGTAGGTCAGATCGGTCCACGCGTAGTCCGGCGGCGCTATCTGCTGGGCGGCGGCGAGGAGCTTCTGCTTGAGACTGTCCGGGAGCTGGGCCTGGTCGATGGCGGTCTGGCATGTGGCGAAGGAATCGGTCGCCTTGCAGTGCTGGGTGATGAAGGTATGCAGGCTGGCTGCCAGATCCGGGCTGATTCCGGCGGACTTGAGGGCACTCTGACACGCCGTGGTCCCGAGCCCGGCACGGCACTTGCCGATGAGGGTGTTCCTCAGGCCGTTGCCGAAGTCGGGTGGATTGCCGGGGTTCTGCAGGGCGTTGACGCACGACTGGGGATCCCCCGCTGTGCTGCACTTGGCTGACCACTCGGACACCATGTACAGGTGGGCCGGCAGGCTCCACGAGGCGTTCGGCTCGAACATGTGGTCCTGGAGCGTGAAGTCCTTCGCGTATGCCCAGTAGTTCGGCAGGTCGCTGCCGTCGTGGTAGCCCATGACATCGGTCGTGCCGCCACCCGCGCAGGAGGGTTCATTCGCCGCGCAGTGGGAGGCTGCCTGCTCGGCCTGGGCGATGAATCCGTCCATCTTCCCGCCATCGACGTCTGCCGTCGCGTTGGCCTGGCCATGCGGGCCCCCCGAATTCCGATCTGCCGGATCGTAATAAGGCCGTACACACGCGACGGACGCCGGATCCGGGACGCAGACCGTCGGGACTCCGTTGCTCATGGGGATGCCATCGGCACCCGGGAACGTGCCGAAGTAGCTGTCGAACGAGCGGTTCTCCTGCATGATGATCACCACATGCTGGATCTTCGAGATCCCGGGAATGGGCGCTGGCCCGGCCCCCGCCGTGCGGGCCGTCGCGGCAAAGAACCCGCCGCCGAGGATGAGGACCAGGACGGCCACGGCGGACAGCACGGCGAGGGACGGATGCTGGGCCGCCCACAGCCCCAGGCGCCGGCGCCTGCTCGGCTGTTGACCGGCTGCTGCCTTCGGATCCTTGGGTCTCTGCCTCGTCCTGGGATTCACGGCACTGTCCTTCCACGCCCTGCCCGTATTGTCCCGCTCCGTTGCGATGATGGGGCGCTTCGGAAAGAGTCCTGTTCGGCCACTGTTCGGGGAACGTAAAGTCTTCCCATGGACGCCAGGGACGAGGTGGTCGCGGCCGCGATGGCCCGGGCGGAGGCCCTCGTGGCCCGCGACGCGCAGGCTCTGCGCCGATTGCTGCATCCGGGCTTCCAATGGGTCTCGCACACGGGGGAGCGGTTCGACCGGGACTCCTACATCGCCGGGAACACGGCCGGGGAGTTGCGCTGGCTGGCGCAGGACCTCGGGTCCCCTCGGATAGGGCTCTTCGGTGGCGCGGCGCTGCTGCAGACCGAGGCGACGGACGAGGTCAGTCGAGGCGGTCAGCCAGAAACGCGCCGGATGATGATGACGCAGGTCTGGGTCCGTGCAGACGGGGCCTGGCTGTGCGCGGGCGGCCACGCAGGTCCCCTGGTCGCCGGCGGAGAACCCTGAGCCCCTGACGGCCTACCGCCGAAGCGCGGCGCGCAGGTGGCGGTGGCAGCGCCGGTGCGCCCCGGTGTCCTGCACATCGGTCCGGCCTGCCACCGCCGTTGGGCCGTTACCCAGACGGAGCCGCCTCGAACTCCCGGTTGCCGTCAGCAGTCGGAGGCAGCGCCTCATGCTCCCCAGGGAAGGGCAGCGGGAACGGGCGCCCGCTGGGCGATGACTGGTGCGAGCGCCTGCGGATCCAGCGTGCGCTGCGCCCGGACGGCCTCGGCGTACAGGCGCGGCTGGTGGAGGTGCTCGCGGGCGAACGCGGTGACTGGACCGTCGGGCTCGCCGGCGCTGGACAGCCTTGGCGGGGCGCTGGGACATTCTGGGGCGAGCGTGAAGGCCATGAGGAAGGCCCCGGCACGCTCGCGGACGTCCCTTTCCGCGGTCAGGTAGTCGGTCGTGACCAGGGCCGCCGTCCCTTCCTCGTGGGTCTCCGTGGGCGCCTCGCCGGTCTCGAATGCGGCGAGTGCGACCGGCAGCGCGCTCTCCCGCCACCCGTCGTCGTCCTCGGCGCCGCAGACGGCGTCGAGCACTTCCCGGTACGCGAGGGCATTGGCGACGTCTGCCCTCAGGGCGGCGCAGGCGGACGGGAGCGCCGACCAGTCCCGGCCGCGCGTGCCGCGATAGTCCTCGACCGCGGCCGCGAGCATCTCCACCGCCGTGCCGACGTGGTGCCGGGCGGGCCGCGCCGCCTGCGGGAACTCCTCCACCAGCGTGTGCACGGCAGCGTCCGGGAGGAGGCCGAGGGCGGTCATCGAGGTGGGCTCGTCGGTGGGCCAGAAGGTCCCGTCGAACCGCAGCAGCGTCCCCGTCTCAGGGTCGGAGAGCGGGCAGAGCAGGGAGAGGGCAGCGCGGTAGTCCGGAGCATCGCTCATGGTGTCACCGTTCCCAGCCGAGGGCGCCGGCAAACGTGCGCCTGCGGCGCCGACAATGTCGGCCCACCTCGCTAGGCTGGGCAGGGACCGGCCGAGGGCGCACGTGCGCCGCGGCAGCCGACGCAGAAGGCGGGCCCGAGCCATGACAGCCAGCGACGCAGCGACGACCCTGACCGACGAGCGCCTCGAAGACCTCCACCGCTGGTGGCGGGCGGCGAACTACCTCTCGGTGGGCCAGATCTACCTCCGCGACAACCCGCTCCTGAGGGAGCCGCTCGCCGGAGAGCACGTCAAGGCGCGCCTCCTGGGCCACTGGGGCACCACGACGGGCCTGAACTTCATCTACGCCCACCTCAACCGCGCCATCATCGAACGCGACCAGGCGATGCTCTTCGTCACCGGACCGGGGCACGGCGGCCCGGCCAACGTCGCCAACGCCTATCTGGAGGGCACGTACTCAGAGATCTACACGCGCTTCGGCGACGACGAGGACTCGCTCCGCGAGCTCTTCCGGCAGTTCTCCTACCCCGGCGGCATCCCGAGCCACGCGGCGCCCGAGACGCCGGGCTCGATCAGCGAGGGCGGCGAGCTGGGATACTCGCTCGCCCACGCGTTCGGCGCGGCGTTCGACAACCCCGACCTCGTGGTCGCGTGCGTCGTCGGCGACGGCGAGGCCGAGACGGGGCCGCTGGCGACGAGCTGGCAGTCCACAGCCTTCCTCGACCCGGCGCACGACGGCGCCGTCCTGCCGATCCTGCACCTGAACGGGTTCAAGATCGCCAATCCCACGGTCCTCGCGCGCCGCCCCGAGGACCAGGTGCGGAAGTACTTCGAGGGGCTCGGCTATGCGCCGCGCTTCGTCACGGTGGCCGACCCGTCCGCGCAGGCCCAGGCGCACCGCGACTTCGCCGCCGCGCTCGACGACTGCCTCGAGGAGATCGCTGCGATCCAGCGCCGGGCGCGCGAGGCGGGGGAGCGGGCGCCGTCTTCCACGCCGGAGCCCTGGCCCATGATCGTGTTCCGGTCCCCGAAGGGCTGGACGGGCCCGGCCACGGTGGACGGCAAGCCGGTGGAGGGCACCTGGCGCGCCCACCAGGTCCCGCTGAGCGCCATCCATGAGAATCCCGAGCACCTGGCCCAGCTCGAGGCGTGGATGCGCTCCTACCGCCCGGAGGAGCTCTTCACGCACGACGGCGCCCGCTCGCCCGAGCTGGCCAGGCTCGCCCCCCGCGGGGACCGCCGCATGAGCGCCACGCCCTACGCCAACGGCGGCCGGCTGCTGCGGGACCTGCGGCTGCCCGAGCAGGAGGCGCACATGGTCCCGGTGGAGGCGCCCGGCGTCGTGCGCGCGGGGGCGATGGGCAACCTCGGAGGCTGGCTGCGCGAGGTGATCCGCGCGAACCCGACCGACTTCCGCCTGTTCGGCCCGGACGAGACCGCCTCGAACCGGCTGCAGGACGTCTACGACGCCACGGACAAGGTCTGGGAGGAGCGGATCGAGGACGTCGACGAGCACCTGGCCCGCGCCGGCCGGGTGATGGAAGTCCTCAGCGAGCACCTGTGCCAGGGTTGGCTCGAGGGGTACCTGCTGACCGGCCGGCACGGCGTCTTCACCTCCTACGAGGCCTTCGTGCACATCGTGGACTCGATGTTCAACCAGCACGCAAAGTGGCTCAAGGTCCACCGCGAGCTGCCCTGGCGCATGCCGGTCGCCTCGCTGACCTACCTGCTCTCGAGCCACGTGTGGCAGCAGGACCACAACGGCTTCTCGCACCAGGATCCCGGCTTCATCGACCACGTGGTCAACAAGAAGGCCGAGGTGGTGCGCGTGTACCTCCCGGTGGACGCGAACACCCTCGTGTCCACCATGGACCACTGTTTGCGCAGCCGCGACTACGTCAACGTGGTCGTCGCCGGAAAGGCCCTGTCCCTGCAGTGGTTCGGGCCGGAGGAGGCCCGGCTGCACTGCGCCCGGGGGATCGGGATCCTGGACTTCGCGGGCAACGAGGTCCCGGGCGAGGAGCCGGACGTGGTGCTCGGCTGCGCCGGGGACGTCCCGACCGCCGAGGCGGTGGCCGCGGCCCAGATGCTGCGCCGCGACCTGCCGGAGCTGAAGGTCCGCGTGGTCAACGCCGTCGACCTCATGCGCCTGCAGGACGAGCGGGAGCACCCGCACGGGCTCCCGGACCGGGAGTTCGACGCCCTGTTCACCACCGACCGGCCGGTCGTCTTCGCGTACCACGGCTACCCGTGGCTCATCCACCGCCTCACCTACCGGCGCACCAACCACCGCAACCTGCATGTGCGCGGCTACATCGAGGAGGGCACGACGACGACCCCGTTCGACATGGCGATGCTGAACCGAATCGACCGGTTCCATTTGGCCATCGACGTCCTCGACCGGGTCCCGGGCCTTGCCGAGCGCCGCGCGGGCCTGCGCCAGCGGTACCAGAACGAGCTCGCGCAGGCGCGGGCGCACACCCGCGAGTTCGGGGACGACCCGGCAGCGATCCGCGACTGGACTCTGGGGGAGGACGCGGGCTCGAGTGATTGACGGCGCCGGCCTACCCGCGCGTAGGGTCGCGCTCGGCAGCCCTTGACCGATTGGGAAACGCCAATCGCGGGCAGCATACGAGACCCACGCCCCCAGAACCTGAAAGATATGTTGCATCTTGATAACGACGGTGATCTGAAACGGAACTTTCGTAGCCACCCCGCTCAGCGGCGGGCTAGTCTGTCGGTCATGTGAGGCGCGCCACGCCATCCGCTGGGGAAGGCGGGTCCGCCTGCGGCCGGGGTACCGGCACACGTCTACAGAAGCACTAGAGGAGGCGGAATGCGTTTCGGGCGTATTTCCAAGGCGGTGGGCGTCACCGCGGTTGCCGCGGTCGCGCTCAGCGCCTGCGCGACCCAGGGCGGCGGTTCGAATACCAGCACCGCATCGGCCGGCGCCAAGCAGGGGGGTACCGTCACGGTCGTCGAGGTGAACGCGTTCAACACGTTCAACTCGAACACGGCTGACGGCAACACCGACATCAACTCGAAGATCAGCTACCCGACGCACTCGGGTTTCTACTACATCGACAACAAGCTGAACGTCGTCCACAACGACAAGTTCGGCAAGCTCGAGAAGGTCTCCGACAGCCCGCTGACCGTCAAGTACACGGTCAACGACGGTGTGAAGTGGTCCGACGGAACGCCCGTCACGGCGTACGACGTCGCCCTCCAGTGGGCGGCAGCTTCCGGCTGGTACGACGACGCCGACCCCAAGGCCAAGACCGGAACCTCCTACTTCTCGACGGCCGGTGACACCACGGGCCTGAACAACACGGAGTTCCCGGAGGTGTCCTCCGACGGCAAGTCGATGACCCTCAAGTACACCAAGCCGTTCGCCGACTGGGAGATCGCGCTCGGCTCGGTCGTGGACATCCCCTCGAACGTCGTGGCGAAGCACGCGGGCCTCTCCGACGGCAAGGCGCTCTATGACCTCATGAAGGGCGTCAAGAAGGGCGACCCGTCCAAGCCGCAGCCGGCGAACGAGACGCTCAAGAAGGCCGCCGACTTCTACAACACCGGCTTCGACACCAAGACCCTCCCGAGCGACACGAGCCTGTTCCTCTCGAACGGCCCGTTCATCGTCAAGGACATCGTCCCGGACCAGTCGATGACCCTGGTGCGCAACAAGGACTACAACTGGGGCCCCACTCCGAACGTCGACTCGATCGTCGTCCGGTACATCGGCTCGGCGCCCGCGCAGGTCCAGGCGCTCAAGAACGGCGAGGCCGACATCATCGCCCCGCAGGCCTCGTCCGACACGGTCGAGCAGCTCAAGGCCATCCCCGGCGTCACGGTCGACCAGGGCAACCAGCTCTCCTACGACCACATCGACCTGAACTTCTCCGGTCCGCTCGCCGACAAGGATGTGCGCACCGCGTTCATGCTGACCGTCCCGCGCCAGGACATCGTCGACAAGATCATCAAGAAGCTCGATCCGAACGCCAAGCCGCTCGACTCGCAGATCTTCGTCCCGCAGCAGGCCGCCTACGCGGACTCGGTGAAGAACAACGGCTCGGCCGACTTCCAGCAGGTCAACATCGACAAGGCCAAGCAGCTCCTTGCCGGCAAGACCCCGACGATCCGCATCATGTACAACAAGGACAACCCGAACCGCGTTGACGCCTACACCCTCATCGCCGCCAGCGCGTCGAAGGCCGGGTTCAAGATCGTCGACGGCGGTCTGGGCAAGTCCGACTGGGGCAAGGCGCTCGGCAAGGGCGGCTACGATGCCACCATCTTCGGCTGGATCAACCCGGGCGTGGGCGTCTCCGGTGTCCCGCAGATCTTCAAGACCGGCAACGGCTCGAACTTCAACAAGTTCTCCGACCCGGCGGCCGACCAGCTCATGGACCAGCTGATCCAGACCACGGACCAGAGCAAGCAGGTTGACCTCGAGAAGCAGATCGACCAGAAGATCTGGGCCTCCTCGTACGGCCTGCCGCTGTTCCAGTCCGTGGGGGTGGACGCGTACAGCGACAAGGTCACCGGCGTGAAGTACATGCCGAACCAGACCGGCGTCTGGTGGAACTTCTGGGAGTGGGCTACCAAGTAGCTTCCGGAGTTCTGATGCGCAGCGGAGCGCCGGGACCGAGCTCGTGGGTCCCGGCGCTTCGCAGCGCCCCCGGCAGATCCCGCCACCTGCCGCCGGGCGCCGCGCCGACCGCGTGGCGAAGCCGACGGCCCCCAAAGCGTCGCCCCGCATCCTTCCGGGGCGGACCACATTAGAGGTACAACACAACATGGTGACTTACGTCGTCCGGCGCCTCATCACCGCAGCACTGATCCTTCTCGGAGCGTCCTTCCTGGTGTACATCCTCACCGCGCTCTCCGGGGATCCGCTAGCGGAGTTCCGCGCCAGCTCTGCCCCCAACGCCGCGCAGCTCATGCAGTCGCGCTCCCAACTCCTGGACCTGGACACCCCCGCGCCCATCCGCTACTTCAAGTGGCTCGGCGGCGCCGCCGGGTGCCTCGTCGGCCAGTGTGACCTCGGCAAGAACATCGCAGGCCAGCCGGTCACCCAGGCCCTCGGCCAGGCCCTCGTCCAGACCCTCACCCTCGTCACGGGTGCCACGATCCTCGCCATCCTCATCGGCGTCGCGCTCGGCATCATCACGGCCCTGCGCCAGTACAGCGCGCTCGACTACGGCGTGACGTTCATGGCCTTCCTCTTCTTCTCGCTCCCGATCTTCTGGGTCGCCGTCCTGCTCAAGGAGTACGGCGCCATCGGGTTCAACAACTTCCTCGCGCATCCGAACATCCCCCTCCCGGTAGCGCTCGGCATCGGGCTCGTCCTCGGCCTCATTGCCGCGGTCGCCGCCGGCGGCGAGCTGCGGCGGAGGGCGATCGTGGGCGGCATCGTGTTCGCCTTCGTCACCGTCGTCCTGGTGATCGCAGACCTCACCCAGTGGTTCCGCTTCCCGGGCCTGGGCCTCGGCGTCATCCTCATCGCGGGCGTGGGCATCGCCTTCGGCGTGACCGTGCTGGCGGCCGGCCTGCAGAACCGCCGCGCGCTCTACGCAGGCCTGACGATGGTCGTCGTCGGCGCCATCCTGTACTTCCCGATCCAGCCGCTGCTGGACCTCGCGACGCCGCTCATGATCCTCATCCTCGCGGTGATCACGGTCGCCCTCGGCCTCGCCGCCGGATACTTCTGGGGCGGCTACGACCGCGGCCAGGGCATGCGCGTCGGCGCGATCACCGCGTTCATCGTCGCGGGCCTGATCATGCTGGACCGCTTCATGCAGTCCTGGCCCGCCTACTTCGACAGCAGCAAGATCCGCGGCCGCCCGATCGCAACCATCGGCGCCTCGACGCCGAACCTCCAGGGCGACTTCTGGACCTCCGGGATCGATTCGTTCACCCACCTCATCCTCCCCACGGTGGCCCTCATCCTCGTCTCGCTCGCGAGCTACACGCGCTACACGCGCTCGTCGATGCTCGAGGTCATGAACATGGACTACATCCGCACGGCCCGGGCCAAGGGCGTGAGCGAGCGCAGCGTCGTCATGCGCCACGCGTTCCGCAACGCGCTCATCCCGATCGCCACCGTGGTCGCGCTGGACATCGGCCAGCTGATCGGCGGTGCGGTGATCACCGAGACGGTCTTCTCGGTGCGGGGCATGGGCTTCATGTTCCTCGACGGCATCTCGCACGTGGACCCGAACCCCGTCATGGGCGTGTTCCTGTGCGTGGCGGTCACCGCCCTCGTCTTCAATCTCATCGCGGACCTCGTGTACTCCGCGCTCGATCCTCGCGTTAGGGTGAAGTGACATGAGCCAGCAGTCTCAGCAGCAGGAGACCGTGGCCGGCACCCCGGCCCCCGCACAGCGGACGGAGCCGGCGGCGGGCATCGAGCCCGTGGTGGAGGCCAAGGGCCTCAGCCTCGGTCAGATCGTCCGCAAGCGCTTCTTCGGCCACACGGGAGCGCTCGTCGGCCTGATCGTCTTCGCCGTCATCTTCGTCCTCGCGTTCTCGTCCGAGGGCTGGGGACCGATTCCGGGCTGGTGGAAGTTCCAGCACGACCAGGTGACCCCGCTTGTCAACGACGGCACCCCCACCTGGACGTTCGCGCCGTTCAGCTTCGGCGAGCACCCGTTCGGGCAGGACCGGATCGGACGCGACCTGTTCGCGATGACGATGCGCGGCGCCCAGCAGTCGATCATCATCATGGTCATCATCGGCCTCGTGGCCGGAATCATCGGGGTTGTGGTCGGGGCCCTCGCGGGCTACTTCCGCGGCTGGGTCGAGGCGGTCCTCATGCGCCTGACCGACATCATCATCATCATTCCCGTCCTGCTCCTCGCGGCCGTCATGTCCCAGACGGCAGGCCGCCGCGACTCCGGCACGTGGTTCGCCCAGTTCGCGGCGAACAACGGCGTCGTGGTGCTCGGCATCTTCTTGGGCTTCGTGGTCTGGGTCGGCCTGGCCCGTCTGGTCCGCGGCGAGTTCCTCTCACTGCGCGAGCGCGAGTTCGTCGACGCGGCGCGCATCTCGGGCGCCTCGAACGCCCGGATCATCTTCAAGCACATCCTGCCCAACGCCGTGGGCGTGGTGATCGTGAACGGCACGCTCATCATGTCCTCCGCGATCCTCCTCGAGACCGCGCTGTCCTACCTGGGCGTCGGTGTCAAGGCCCCCGACACGTCGCTCGGCCTGCTCATCTCCGAGAACCAGGAGGCCTTCTCGACCCGGCCGTGGCTCTTCTGGTGGCCGGGCCTGTTCATCGTGCTCATCTGCCTGTGCATCAACTTCATCGGCGACGGCCTGCGGGACGCGTTCGACCCGCGCCAGAAGAAGTTCAACGCCAAGAAGGCCAAGTCGCGCCGCACCCACGCGAGCGCCGGCCCGGAGCTCGCTCCGGCCGCCGCGATGGACGTCGGCGAGGGCGTGAGCTCCGTGTCCGGCTACGTGCCGGACAGCGAGGCGTTCGGCGGAGCCCCCGAGCGTCGGACCGAGGACCCGAGCGGCAGGAACGTCTGACGTGCGTGCCCTGACGGCCGTGCGCCCGCTCGCGGGCTCAGGCCAGGATCGTCACCGCGGCCGCCGCCACGAGGACCACGCCGAGCACCACGATGCCCCACTCGATCCTGTGGGACACGGGCGTCTCGTCGGCGCGGCCCGCGGTGACCGCACCGCGCTCCATGAGCTCGGCCCAGCGGCGGCGCACGAGGATGGCCGCCTGGCCGGAGACGGTGTTCCCCAGATCGCCCGGGCGGACCGTGTGCTCCGGACCGTAGCTGCTCTCGGGCAGGCCTACGAGGTGCTCCGGCTGGGCGCGACGGGCGCCGAGCGCGCCCGGCGCGGGCGCGGCCCATGCGGCGAATCGGCCGGCCGCCGTACCGAGGGTGAGCGCGTACTTCGTGTCGACGTACGCGAGGGCCTCCCATGGCACGCCGATGCGGCGCGCCGGGTTGACGAGCTCGACGCCGGAATCGCTCACCACCACGGCGGGGCGCCAGAACAGCGCCCAGCCGGCGTACGCCATGAGGGCGAGCGGGGCGATGAAGCGCAGACCGGGCAGCCCGGCCTGAACGAGCGTGACCACCAGGCCCAGGGCGGCGAGCGCCCACAGCAGGAGGGCCAGCAGCCTGTTGCTGCGGGCCCTGTAGACGTCCGTCGGGCCGGCATGGTGCATCGTGCTCATGCCCCCCATGATGCAGGACGTCTGATCGAATGCAGGATTCCGCTCCCCGAGCCGAGGCGCTCGGGCGGGGCGGCGGACGGAAGGAAGCACAACGATGGCTGAGAACCTCGGCACAGCGGGGGAGCCCCGCAGGTCCCGGAACAAGGGCGAGAAGGTCGCAGCGGACCTCGTGAAGGGCCAGAAGGTCCTCGAAGTCAACGACCTGAGCGTCGACTTCGGCGTCGAGAAGGAATGGGTGCCCGCCGCGATCGGCCTCAACTACGAGGTCAAGGCGGGCGAGGTCCTCGCGATCGTCGGCGAGTCGGGCTCGGGCAAGTCGGCCAGCTCCATGGCGCTCCTCGGCCTCCTGCCCTCCAACAGCCGGGTCTCGGGCAGCGTGAAGCTCATGGGCCGCGAGCTGATGGGCAAGGACCGCGTGGCAGCGACGCGCAGCGTGCGCGGCAACGACGTCGCGGTCATCTTCCAGGAGCCGATGACGGCGCTCAACCCCGTCTACACGATCGGCAACCAGATCGTGGAGACCATCCGGCTCCACAGCGCCGTCTCCCCGGACGAGGCCAAGGCCAAGGCGATCAAGATGCTCGAGCTCGTCGAGCTGCCCGACCCGGTGAAGGCCTTCAAGTCCTATCCCCACCAGCTCTCGGGCGGCCAGCGCCAGCGCGCCATGATCGCCCAGTCGCTCTCCTGCGACCCCAAGCTGCTCATCGCCGACGAGCCGACCACGGCCCTGGACGTGACGGTGCAGGCCGAGATCCTCGACCTCATGCGCCACCTCAAGGACAAGCTCAACAGCGCCGTCATCCTCATCACCCACGACATGGGCGTGGTCGCGGACCTTGCCGACCGCATCGCTGTGATGCGCCGTGGCCTGATCGTGGAGACCGGTTCGGCCGAGGAGATCTTCCACCGGCCCCAGCACCCCTACACCCAGGCGCTGCTGGCCGCGGTCCCGCACCTCGGGCAGGGCGGGGAAGGCGACGCGGACGACGTCGACATCACGGCCGCGCTCGCAGCGGCCACCGGCGCTGAGCTCGAGGCGGTGGACGCGGCCGAGCTTGCGGCCCGCGAGCGGGAGAACGAGCGCGCGCTGGCGTCGCACGCCGCCGCGGCCGCGGGGCGCGGGGAACCGGTCCTGTCCCTCGAGAACGTCGCGATCGAGTACCCCAAGCAGGGGCGCGTCGCGGCCTTCCGGGCGGTGGAGGGAGCCAACCTCACGGTCTACCCCGGCCAGGTTGTGGGCCTCGTGGGCGAGTCGGGCTCGGGCAAGACGACGATCGGCCGTGCCGCCGTGGGCCTGCTCCCCGTCGCGGAGGGCTCGCTCAAGGTCACCGGGCGCGAGATCTCCAACCTGAAGAAGAACTCCAGGGAGCTCCACGAGATCCGGCGTTCTGTGGGTATGGTGTTCCAGGACCCGTCGTCGTCCCTCAACCCCCGCCTGCCGATCGGCGAGTCCATCGGCGAGCCGATGTTCCTCGCCGGCGTGGCGAAGGGCGCCGAGCTGCAGAAGAAGGTCGAGGTGCTCCTGGACCAGGTCGAGCTCCCGCGCGCGTACCGCAACCGGTACCCGCACGAGCTCTCGGGCGGCCAGAAGCAGCGCGTGGGCATTGCCCGTGCGCTCTCGCTTAAGCCGAAGCTCATGGTCGCGGACGAGCCCACGTCCGCCCTCGACGTCTCGGTGCAGGCGAAGGTGCTCGAGCTGTTCCAGGCGCTCCAGAAGGAGCTGGGCTTCGCGTGCCTCTTCGTCACCCACGACCTCGCGGTGATCGACGTGCTCGCGGACTACATCTGCGTCATGCAGCGCGGCCGCATCGTCGAGCAGGGCTCGCGCGATGCGATCCTGCGCAATCCGCAGGAGGCGTACACGCAGCGCCTGCTCGCGGCGGTCCCGCTGCCCGATCCGGAGAAGCAGCGCGAGAGGCGTGAACTGCGCGAGCTGCTCGCCACGAGCGGCATCGACTGACCCACGCTCCGGGGCCTGGCTAGGTGATGGCCAGGCCCCGCGCCTTCAGCGCCGCCGCGAGCACCGGGGCGAGCCGGGCACGCCCAGCGGGCTTGAGGTGGACGCTGTCGGCGAGTTCGCCCTTGAGGTGGTAGCGGGAGATCCAGTCGCCGCAGCTCACGAACGGCACCTTGAGGCCGTCGGCGGTGCGCCGCAGGAGGGTGTCGACACGGGTGCGGCGCCCGCCTCCGTCGGCCGCCGCGCGGGCGAGCGTGCCCACCATGACGATCCGCGCCCCGGGGTAGGTGCGGCGCAGCTCGGCGATGAGGTTCCTGGCGCCGGCGGCGATCGCCGCGTTGCTGGAACCGCGGGTGGCGTCGTTGCCGCCACCCTCGACGACCACGAGCCGCGGGGCCCCGGCCGGCAGGCGCCAGTCGCCCCGCCGCAGCGCGTCGACATAGGCGTGCACGCGTCGGTTGCCCACCGTGTACCCGGTGCCGCCGGCGCCGGCGAAGTAGACCGAGTAGCCCGCGCCCCGGAGCCCGCCCCGCACCCAGCTGTCCTGGGGAACCGACTGCGAGTCTCCGATGAGCACTGCCGTGCGGGAGAGGCTGCCGAGGACCGGCTCGATGCGCTGGGTGACCGGATCTCTCGAGAGCGACCCGAGCGGGAGGTACGCTGCGGGCGTGAGCCGGCTGGCCGTCGTCGTGCGCGGGGAGAGGACGAGCGGGGCGCTGCCGAAGAGGACGGGTGCCGGGTTGTCCACGGCCCGTGCCGGGGCCGGTGCCGGGACGGACGGCTCGGGGGACGGCGGGGGGAGGACCTGCGAAGCCTCGCAGCCGGTGAGGAGGACCGCCAGGAGGGCCACGAGCACGGCCGCGGCCGGGCGGTTCGCGCGACGTCGGGCTCGGTCCATGCCTGTCCTCTGTGAGAGTCGATCATCCCTATCATGCGGGGCGCGGGCCCCGTCGCGCCAATGTCCAAGGACCCGGCGGACGGGCAGACCCCGGCGAGAGAGTAAAATTGTAGGTGCTGGCCCTCAACGGGGTCTGTTCCGCTGTGCCTCCGGCCCGACCTGACGGGTCACGCGTCGGGCGCCGGACAAGTCGCGAACCACCCGAATCGAGCCTCACGCGTATGACTGAAACTGTGTCCACCGCTTCCCGCACCGACCTCCGCAACGTTGCCATCGTCGCGCACGTCGACCACGGCAAGACCACCCTGGTCGACGCCATGCTGCGACAGACGAACTCCTTCGCCTCCCACGGTGAGGTCGAGGAGCGCGTCATGGACTCCGGCGACCTCGAGCGCGAGAAGGGCATCACCATCCTCGCGAAGAACACGGCCGTGCGCTACGCCGGCCCGTCCGCGGCGAAGGCCGGGGAGCCCGAGGGCATCACCATCAACGTCATCGACACCCCGGGCCACGCCGACTTCGGCGGCGAGGTCGAGCGCGGCCTGTCGATGGTGGACGGCGTGGTGCTCCTCGTCGACGCGTCCGAGGGCCCGCTCCCGCAGACCCGCTTCGTGCTCCGCAAGGCGCTCGCGGCCCACAAGCCCGTCATCCTCGTGGTCAACAAGACCGACCGCCCGGACGCGCGCATCGACGAGGTCGTCCACGAGAGCATGGACCTCCTGCTCGGCCTCGCCTCCGACCTCGCGGACGAGGTCCCGGACCTCGACCTGGACAAGGTGCTGGACGTGCCGGTCGTGTACGCCGCCGCCAAGGTCGGCGCCGCGTCGCTCGAGCAGCCCGCGAACGGCCAGGCGCCCGGCAACAGCGACCTCGAGCCGCTCTTCGCCACGATCCTCGAGCACATCCCGGCTCCGACGTACGATCCCGCGGGCGTCCTCCAAGCGCACGTGACCAACCTCGACGCGTCCCCGTTCCTCGGCCGCCTCGCCCTCCTGCGCATCTACAACGGCACGCTCCGCAAGGGCCAGCAGGTCGCGTGGGCCCGCCACGACGGGTCGCTCAAGACGGTCAAGGTCACCGAGCTGCTCGCCACGAAGGCCCTCGAGCGGGTCCCCGCCGAGTCCGCCGGCCCCGGCGACATCGTGGCCGTCGCCGGCATCGAGGACATCACCATCGGCGAGACCCTCACCGACGTGGACGACCCGCGCCCGCTGCCGCTCATCACGGTCGACGACCCCGCCATCTCCATGACCGTCGGCATCAACACCTCGCCGCTGGCCGGCCGGGTCAAGGGTGCCAAGGTCACCGCGCGTCAGGTCAAGGACCGCCTCGACAAGGAGCTGATCGGCAACGTCTCGATCCGCGTCCTGCCGACCCAGCGTCCGGACGCGTGGGAGGTCCAGGGCCGCGGTGAACTGGCTTTGGCCATCCTGGTCGAGCAGATGCGCCGCGAGGGCTTCGAGCTCACGGTCGGCAAGCCGCAGGTCGTGACCAAGAAGGTCGACGGGCACGTGCTCGAGCCGATGGAGCACATGACGATCGACGTGCCCGAGGAGTACCTCGGGGCCGTGACGCAGCTCCTCGCCGCGCGCAAGGGCCGCATGACCAACATGGCCAACCACGGCACGGGCTGGGTCCGGATGGAGTTCATGGTGCCGTCCCGCGGCCTGATCGGCTTCCGCACCAAGTTCCTCACGGACACGCGCGGCGCGGGCATCGCGTCCTCGATCGCGGAGGGTTACGAGCCGTGGCAGGGCGAGATCGAGTACCGTACCAACGGCTCGCTCGTGGCCGACCGCGCCGGCGTGGCGACCCCGTTCGCCATGATCAACCTCCAGGAACGCGGCACCTTCTTCATCCAGCCCACGGCCGAGGTGTACGAGGGCATGATCGTGGGCGAGAACTCCCGCGCCGACGACATGGACGTGAACATCACCAAGGAGAAGAAGCTCACCAACATGCGCTCCTCCACCGCGGACAACTTCGAGGGCCTGACCCCGCCGAAGACCCTCACGCTGGAGGAGTCCCTCGAGTTCGCCCGCGAGGACGAGTGCGTGGAGATCACGCCGGAGGCGATCCGCATCCGCAAGGTCATCCTCGACGCGAACGAGCGCCTCAAGGCCGCCCGCAGCCGCGCCCGCGCCTGACCCCCAACCCGTTTCGGGTACGCATCTCGTCGCCTTTTAGGGGTTTCGGGTACGACGCCGGCCGGTGCCTTCCGCGCGGAAGGCACCGGCCGGCGTCGTCTGCGTACCCGAAGCGGGAAAACCGGGGCGAGATGCGTACCCGAAACGCAAGGAGTGGGGCGGGGGAGCGGGGTCAGTCCGCCGTGGGGTCCCTGTGGTGGGCGATCATGAGGGACGTGGCCTCCCCATCGGGGTCGCTCGGCATGGCCACATACTCGTCGACCACCTCGCGCAGCCGTGCCATGAGCTCGGACCGGTGCTGCTCGTTGAGCCTGAGCCCGAGCCTCCAGACCTCGATGTCCTCGGGAGGAAGGGCTGCCGTCTCCTGGACGAAGGTCTCGATGAGGATGGGCGAGACGTCCTCCACCTGCTGGCCCCACGACTTCCGCGTCGCGAGGTAGGGCACCTCCTTGGCCCCCCGGTTGCCGCGCCGCGCCGGGAGCGCCTCGAGGAATCCGGTGCCCACGAGGGTGCGCACATGGTGGAGGCAGGTGGCGGGATTGATGCCGAGGAGGTCGGCGATCTCCTTGTTGGTGCGGGGATGGTGGAGGCACATGCGCAGGATGCGCAGCCGCAGCGGGGAGCTGAGCGCGCGGCCCTTGGCCGCCTCGTCCGACTCGGTCATGGGCCTACTCTAGCCGCGAGTGATTGACAGTTCTCAATCACTGGCTCCACACTGGCCGCATGGCCTCCCGCACCCCGGGCGATGTGGCTCCCGCCCTTGTCCGCAGCCCCTCGTTCCTCGCCTTCTGGACAGGGCAGGGCGTCAGCCAGCTCGGCGTCCAGCTGGGCCAGCTCGCCCTCCCCGTGCTGGCCGTGAGCCTGCTCGGTGCCGACGAGATGGACCTCGGGGTGCTCAATGCCGCCGCGATGGCCGCGTTCCTCGTGGTGGGGCTTCCCGCGGGCGCCTGGGTGGACCGCTGGCTCAAGCGGCGCACCATGGTCCGCGCCGATCTGGTCCGGATGGCCGCCATGGCCGCGGTGCCCGTGCTGTGGTGGGCTGGGGCGCTGCAGATGTGGCACTTGTATGTCGTCGCGGCCGTAGTGGGTGTGGCCACCGTGTTCTTCGATGTGGCGTACCAGAGCTACATCCCCCTCCTCGTGCACCGTGCGCAGGTCGCCGAGGCCAACGGCAAGCTCGAAGCGACCGCGCAGGTGGCCCGTATGGGCGGTCCTGCGCTCGGGGGATTCCTGCTCACCCTCGTGAGCGCGCCCGTGCTGTTCGCCGCGGAGGCCGGCGGCTACCTCGCCTCCGCCCTGTGCCTGACGAGGGTCCACGACACCGAGGAGCCCCCCGTGCCCCGCGAGGGCAGCAGCCTGGCGGCGGAGATCCGCGAGGGGGCCGCGTTCGTGGCCTCCCACCGGCTCATCCGGCGTATTGTCGCCAGCACGGCCACCAGCAACCTGTTCTCCTCCCTCGCCTATGTCCTCATGCCTCTGGTGATCCTGCGGGAACTCGGCCTCGGCCCGGCGGGGCTCGGCGTCATGCTCTCGATCGGGTCCGTGGGCGGCCTCCTCGGCGCCCTCGCGACGCCGCGTCTCGCCGCCCGCATCGGCGAGGGCCCGCTCCTGCCGCTCGGGCTCATGGTGGGCGGCGCCGGGGTGGTCCTCTTCCCGCTCGCCCTCGCTGCAGGGCCCGGCCCGGTGGCGCTGGTGCTGCTCAGCGTGGGCGAGTTCGCCATGAGCTTCGGCGTGATCGTCTACAACGTCATGCAGGTGAGCATGCGGCAGCGGGTGTGCCCCCCGCGGCTTCTCGGCCGGATGAACGCCTCGATCCGCTGCGCGGTCTGGGGGGTCATGCCCCTCGGCTCGCTGCTCGGCGGCTGGCTCGGGGAGCAGTGGGGGCTCGTCCCGACCTTGTGGACCGGCATCGCGGGCCAGCTCCTGGCCGTCCTCCCCGTGGCGGCCGGTCCCTTCTTCCGGTTGCGCACGCTGCCCGACGCCGTCGAGGAGTAGGCGGCTTCCGGCGCCGGGGCCGTCAGAGCCTCTGGTCGCGGACCGCGTTGACCATGCCGTGCAGGGAGGCCTCCAGGAACCGCACCACGTCGTCGGCACCCGTGTCCCGCTCGATCGCGAGGCTGACCAGGGTCTCCTCGGCGAAGGCGACCCAGGACCGCAGCGCGATGCGGAGCACCGCGGTGTCCGCGAGGCCCAGCTCGATGAAGGAATCCGACAGGCGTTCGGCGTTCAGCTCCCGTGACTCGTCCACGATCTTCCGGACCGCCGGGTCCCCACTGGCGGTGCCCCTGACCAGCGAGTAGAAGGTGCCGCGGTGCTCCTGCACAAACACGGTGATCCTCAGCAGCGTGTCCCGGATCCGCTCGCGCGGCGCGAGGTCCTGGCGGGGAGCGCTCGCGACGAGCAGGCTGTCCCGCGCCGTCGTCACCACCGCGAGGTGCATGCCCTGGCGGGTCTCGAAGTAGTGGAACACCAGCGGGCGCGACACGCCGGCCCTCCGGGCCAGCTCGTCCATCGTCAGCTCGTCCAGCGTGTGGTCGATCAGGAAGTTCACTCCGACCGCGACGAGCTGCGCCCTCCGGTCCTGGGGGCTGAGGCGGGCGCGGTGCGGTTCGGACACAGAAGAAAGTCTACTGACTTGCGGAAAGGCACCCCGGACGCCTATTGACTAGTGGTCAATAGGCTCGGTATCTTCGTCCAAGTTCCCGCCGCTCGGGGTGGGCCCTGTTCCAGGAGGATCAATGAAGTTCCCCGTCTCGCAGCGCGTCCGCAGGATGCGCGCCTCCCACGCTGGCCGCATCGTCCTCGTCGCGGTGCCCGCTGCGCTCGCCGCCTCGCTCCTGATGGGAGGCGTTGCCGAGGGTGCGGTGCCGGTCTCCTTCGCCGTGTCCGGCAGCCAGTTCCAGATCGGCGCCTCCAAGCTCAACGGAACCGGGTTCTCCCAGTACGCCGGCGTCGCCAAGGACACCGAGGGCAAGGAGCACGCCGTCGCGATCGCCAACATCAAGAGCGCCACGCTCTCTGACCTGTGCCAGGCCGTGGTCACGGAGACCCCGCTGGGCAAGGTGGGCGTGCTGATCAAGGCCGGCGGCGGCGGCAACCCCGCCTCGGCCTCCGACCTGCAGATCGGGATGACCGGGCTGAAGGGCGATGCGGCCTTCGGCAACATCCGCATCGGCGTGGACGCCTCGACGGTCAACACGGCTGCGAAGGGCTCGGCCGGCGACTTCGCGCAGGACTCCGGCAGCATCTCCATCACGAACCTGCAGCAGACGGCCTGGAGCACGCAGGCTTCGGTGTTCACCCTGACCGGGATGAGCATGCAGCTGACGGATGGGTCCAAGGGATGCTTCTGAGCCGTCGCGCCGCGATGACCACGGACCAGGGCATCCCCGTGCAGCCCGTGACCGGCGAGGCCCCCGGACGGACCCGCAGATTCCGGGAGTGGCGCCGGAGTCGGCCGTTCGTCGGCGGCCTGCTGGCCGCGCTCGGCGGGGTGGAGATGTTCTTCTCCGGGCAGCTCGACCTCGGCCACCTGCACATCCAGCTCGGGATCGAAGGACTCCAGGCCACCGTCATCCCGATCGCGCTGGTGCTGCTGGGCGTCCTGTCGGTCACCATGCCGGCGCACCACGTGTTCTACGGGGTCTTGACCCTCGTGGTCGCGATCTACTCCCTCGTCGGGGTGAACATGGGCGGCTTCATCGTCGGCATGCTCCTCGCGGGAGCAGGCGGGGTACTGGTCGTCGCGTGGATGGGCCCGGGAGTGACGCGAGGAAAGAGAGCAGAGTGACCATGCGCCGCACCCGCGCCGTGGCCGCCGTCCTGACCGGCTCGGTCCTGGCGCTGCCCTTCACCCTCGGCGCCGCACGGGCCCCGGACAGCGTTCCGACGGCGCTGTGCGTGCCGCTCCTAGTCTCCTGCCCCACCTCGACGCCGAGCCCGTCGGCGCCGGCGCCGGGCTCTCCGACCCAGGCCCCGGCCGTCCCCGGGCTCCCGGCCCTGCCCGGCACCCTGCTGCCGGGCACGGGGGCGAGCCCCAGCCTCCCGGCGGTTCCCGGCGGGGGACCGACGTCCAGCCCCAGCTCGACCGCGACCCCCGACCCGACGTCCACCGCGCCGGTGGCGGCGCCGCGGGACAGCGGGACGCCGATCTTCACCAAGACCCCGGCCTCCATGGGCTCGCAGAGCATCTCGTTCACTGGGCTGAGCTCGGTCGGCATCGTCACCGTGCCGACCGCCGACGGCAGCGGCGAACGCGTGCTGAAGATCACGGCGGACTCGATCACCATCACGGGGTTCTCGCTCACAGTGCGGCACGCGAACGGCCCCGGCCTCGTCACCTCCGCGGACAAGATGGTGCTCAGCGGGCATGTCAGCGTGTACCTGGGATCGGCCACCGCGACGACCTCCAACGGGCGCAGCCTGGCGCTCGGCACCGACACGCCTCCACCGCTCGACGACGTGGCACCCGGCCTGCTGAGGGTCACCATGGGCCTGGTCGGTGCCACGGCGGACTCGATCAGCTACACCAACACCAACCAGCGGATGGTGCAGCCCTAGCCTTAGCCTTCCTGCGGCCGCCGCCCGCGGCGTTCCGGCGCGGGCGGGACCGGCTTCGCCGCCACCACGTCGCCGAGGCGCACGACGGCGGTGCCGCGCCTTGTGCGCACGGTGACGGCATCGCCGTCGGCCGCCACCAGATCCCCCAGCGCATCGCTGAATCCGCCCGGCACCCTGGCCCGCACGACCACGCGCGTGCCGAGCGGGAGGGAACGGAGGAGGTCCGCCGGGGTGGAAGGCATGCTCCATCGTAGGCGCGGGGCGGGGTGGCCCCGTGTGACGTTGGAGTGGCGGCGGCCGGGCGAGAGATAATAGGCTCAATCGGCCCGGTAGTAGTGGCGGAAGAGAGGGTGGCACCGTGACATACGTGATCGCACAGCCGTGCGTGGATGTGAAGGACAAGGCCTGCGTCGAGGAGTGTCCCGTCGACTGCATCTACGAGGGCGAGCGGTCCCTGTACATCCACCCCGACGAGTGCGTCGACTGCGGCGCGTGCGAGCCGGTGTGCCCGGTCGAGGCCATCTACTACGAGGACGACGTCCCGGACGAGTGGAGCGACTACTACAAGGCCAATGTCGAGTTCTTCGACGACCTCGGCTCGCCCGGCGGCGCCGCGAAGCTCGGCAACACCCACAAGGACCATCCCCTCGTGGCGGCCCTGCCGCCGCAGAGCGCCGACAGCTGAGCGTGCGGAACCGCCCCAGCTCTACGAGGCAGTTCGGCCTCGACCTGCCCGACTACCCGTGGGAGGCCATGGCGCCCTACCGGGCGACGGCGGCCGAGCACCCCGGCGGCGTGGTCAACCTCTCGATCGGCACGCCCGTCGATCCCACCCCCGAGGTGGTGCAGGAGGCGCTGCGCGCCGCCGCCGACGCCCCCGGCTACCCGACCGTGCACGGCACGATCGCGCTGCGTGAGGCCGTCGTCGAGTGGTTCGCCCGCCGTCGCGGCGTGACGGGGCTGGACGAGCAGGCCGTGATGCCCACGGTCGGCTCGAAGGAGCTCGTGGCCTGGCTGCCGTTCCTGCTCGGGCTCGGCGAGGGCGACGTCGTCGTCCGGCCCACCGTCGCCTACCCGACCTACGACATCGGCGCGCGCCTCGCCGGCGCCACGGCGGTCGCCGCGGACAGCCTCGACGAGCTCGACGGGGCCACCCGGGCCCGGGTCCGCCTCGTCTGGGTCAACTCGCCCGGCAACCCCACCGGGTCGGTGCGGGATGCCGCCCAGCTGCGCGACGTCGTCGACCGTGCCCGCGAGCTCGGCGCCGTCGTCGCCTCCGACGAGTGCTACGCGGAGCTCGGCTGGGGCGCGTGGGACGTGCAGCGCGGCGGCGAGCCCGTTCCGTCCGTGCTGGACCCCCGGGTGAGCGGCGGCGACCTGACGGGCCTGCTCAGCGTGTACTCGCTGAGCAAGCAGTCCAACCTCGCCGGCTACCGCGCGGCGTTCGTTGCCGGCGCCCCGGAGCTCATGCCCAACCTCGTCAACAGCCGCAAGCACGCCGGCATGATCATGCCGTACCCCGTGCAGGAGGCCATGCGCGTGGCCCTCGGCGACGAGGCGCACGTCCTCGCCCAGAAGGACCTCTACCGGTCCCGGCGCGAACGGCTCCTGCCTGCCCTCGAGGCGTTCGGCCTCACGCTCTCGCACTCGGAAGCCGGCCTCTACCTGTGGTGCACCGCGGGGGAGGACACCTGGACGACCGTGGGCCGGCTCGCCGGCCTCGGCATCGTCGTCGGCCCCGGCGTGTTCTACGGGGAGGCCGGCCAGGGGTTCGTCCGCGTGGCCCTCACGGGCAGCGACGAGCGCATCGACGCGGCTGTCGAGAGGCTCACCGAGCGCTAGCGGTCAGGGGCCCCGGCACCGTCCCCGGGGCCCGTCCGGGACCACCGGACCGCCGGTATCAATTAGTCCGGAGAAGGATCTCGGAGTAGCTTTAGAGGGTTGCGAGCTACCCATGAAGGGGAACCATGACTGAGATGAATGGCGCCGTCCTGCGCCACGAAGGGGGAGAGCTCCCGCTTCCCCGCATCGCCGCCGTCGAGGGAAATGACGGCTATGACGTCTCGAAGCTGCTGAAGGAGACGGGCGCCGTCACCTTCGACCCGGGCTTCATGAACACCGCAGCCACGACTTCCGCGATCACGTTCATCGACGGCGATGAGGGCATCCTCCGCTACCGTGGCTACCCGATCGAGCAGCTGGCACAGCACTCGAGCTTCCTGGAGGTCTCCTACCTCCTCATCTACGGGAACCTCCCGACGCCGGCCGAGCTCGACGCGTTCGACCAGCGCATCCGCCGGCACACCCTGCTGCATGAGGAGCTCAAGAGCTTCTTCGCCGGGTTCCCGCGGGACGCGCACCCGATGCCCGTGCTCTCCTCGGCCGTTTCCGCGCTGTCGACGTTCTACCAGGACTCGCTGGACCCGTTCAACGAGGAGCAGGTGGAGCTCTCCACCATCCGCCTCATGGCGAAGCTGCCGGTCATCGCGGCGTACGCCCACAAGAAGTCCATCGGGCAGCCCCTGCTGTACCCGGACAACTCCATGAACCTCGTGGAGAACTTCCTGCGCCTCTCCTTCGGGCTGCCCGCCGAGCCCTACGAGCTCGACCCGCTCGTGGTCAAGGCCCTCGACCTCCTGCTCGTGCTGCACGCGGACCACGAGCAGAACTGCTCGACCTCGACCGTGCGCCTCGTCGGCTCCGCGAACGCGAACATGTTCGCCTCCGTCTCGGCCGGCATCAACGCGCTCTTCGGCCCGCTCCACGGCGGCGCCAACGAGGCCGTGCTGAACATGCTGCGCCGCATCCAGGCCGACGGCATCAAGCCCGAGGACTTCATGGAGAAGGTCAAGAACAAGGAGGACGGCGTCCGGCTCATGGGCTTCGGGCACCGTGTCTACAAGAACTACGACCCGCGCGCCAAGATCATCAAGGCGACCGCGCACGAGATCCTCGGCAAGCTCGGCGGCAACGACCAGCTCCTCGAGATCGCGATGCGCCTCGAGGAGAAGGCCCTCGCGGACGACTACTTCATCCAGCGAAAGCTCTACCCGAACGTGGACTTCTACACGGGCCTCATCTACAAGGCGATGGGCTTCCCGGAGAAGATGTTCACGGTGCTCTTCGCGATCGGCCGCCTGCCGGGCTGGATCGCCCAGTGGCGCGAGATGATCAAGGATCCGCAGACCAAGATCGGGCGCCCGCGCCAGCTCTACGTGGGCGAGGCGCACCGGGACTACCCCGCGCGCTGACCCTTCCCCCCCGCCCCGCTCCCGCCCTCCGCGCCCGCCCCGGCCCACCGCCCGTTTCGGGTACGCATCTCGTCGGGATTCGGGGGTTTCGGGTACGACGACGGCCGGTGCCTTCCGCTGGAAGGCGCCGGCCGTCGTCGTATGTGCCGGAATGCGAGCCGAGCCCTGGTGGATCCGCGAGCAGGGCGCGGTTCACGAGCGGAAGCCGCGCCGCTCCTCGTACCCGAAACGGGTTATGGGCGACGAGATGCGTACCCGAAACGGTTCGGAGCCGGGGCCGGTCAGGAGGCCTGGTAGCCCATCGGGTTGTTCTTCTGCCAGCGCCAGTGGTCCTCGCACATCTGCTCGATGGTCCTCGAGGTCGACCAGCCGAGGTCGGCGTGGGCGGCGGAGGCGTCGGCCCAGAAGGCCGGGAGGTCGCCGGCGCGGCGGGGTGCGATCTCGTAGGGGATCGGCTCGCCCACGGCCTTCTCGAAGGCGTGGTGCATCTCGAGCACGCTGGTGCCCGTTCCGGAGCCGAGGTTCCACCGGTGCACGCCGTCGTGGTCGCCGAGGTAGTCCAGGGCGGCGGCGTGGCCCTCGGCGAGGTCGACGACGTGGATGAAGTCGCGCTGGCACGTGCCGTCCGGCGTGTCGTAGTCGCCGCCGAACACCATGAGCTTCTCGCGCCGGCCCACCGCGACCTGCGCGATGAAGGGGACGAGGTTGTTCGGGATGCCCTGCGGGTCCTCGCCGATGCGGCCGGAGGGGTGTGCGCCGACCGGGTTGAAGTAGCGCAGCAGTGCTATGCGCCACGTCGGATCGGAGGCGCCGAGGTCGGTGAGGATGTCCTCGATCTGCTCCTTGGTGCGCCCGTAGGGGTTCATGGCGCCGATCTCCATCGACTCCACGTACGGGATGGGGTTGCGGTCGCCGTAGACCGTGGCGGAGGAGGAGAAGACGATGGTGCGCACGCCGCGGCGCTCCATGACCCGCAGGAGCGCGATCGTGCCGGCGACGTTGTTGAAGTAGTAGTCGAGGGGGATCTGCGCCGACTCGCCGACGGCCTTCAGGCCGGCGAAGTGGATGACGGCCTCGGGGGAGTGCTCGGCGAAGACCGTGTCCAGGGCGTCCTCGTCCGTGATGTCTGCCTGGACGAAGGCGGCTTCGCGCCCGGCCAGCTCCCCGACGCGCCGGAGCGCTTCGGGGCTCGAGTTGGACAGATTGTCGACCGCCACCACGTCGTGCCCGGCCACCAGGAGGGTCAGGACCGTGTGGGAGCCGATGTAGCCGGTGCCGCCGGTGACGAGGATGCGCATGCGCCCATCCTATCGAGATCCCCGAACATTACTGGGCCGAAGACGGTGCCCCGGACCGCGCCCCGAGGCGCGCGGACGCACAAGTGTGCTAGGAACAGGGGGTGCCCAGAAACGTGGACGCGGCCCTGCGCCGCCAGGAGATCGTGGAGGCGGTCAAGAGGATCGTCATCGCGGACGGACTGGGGCGCGTCTCGCTGCGGGAGGTCGCGGCCGAGGCTGGCCTTGTCGTCGGCTCCGTGCGGCACTACTTCGGCTCGTCGGCGGAACTCGCGGCCCATGCGTTCGATGCGGTTACCGACAGTGTGCTCGGCCGGCTCGAGGCCGCCGGGGCCGCCGCGCACGGGACGGCGGAGGACGGGTGTGTGGCACAGCTGTGCCAGCTCCTGCCGCTCGACGAGGCGCGGGCCGTGGACCTGTGCGTGTGGACCGAGTTCAAGCTCGCGGCCCGCACCCGGCCCGAGCTGGAACCCCCGGCGGAGCGGAGCCACCGTGCCGTCGCGGCGGCGCTGGGCCGCGCGCTGGTGCGGCTGTGTCCCGCGCTCGCGCAGGAGGACCTCGTCCGGGAGGCCGAGCGGCTCCTGGCCACGGTCGAGGGCCTCGGCCTGCACGCCATGCTGCACGGCAGGTGGCTCGATGCCGACCTGTGCACGGAGGTGGTCCGGGCCCAGGTCGCCAGCGTCGGACTCGCCGGTGCCGGGGCCGCGGGTGCCGCGGCGGGAATACACTGAGAGAAGACCGGCAAGGAAGCGAATAACCCATGCACCACACCGGAGGACCCGGCTGGCGGATCACGATGGACACGTCCGGCCCCCTGCTTCTCGCGCTCTACCTGAAGGACCACGCGGGGCTCACAGGGGCCGGGATGCCCCCGGTGGCCCCTGCGCAGCCCCGGGTCCGCGAGGCAGACCATCACCAGCTCATGCAGCACGTGGGCGGCCTCCCTGCCCTCCGGCGCGAGTGGGAGGCCTGGTGGCAGCACCTCATCGAGAACCACCCCGAGATGAGCCCCGCAGTCGAGCCGCCCGAGTTCCCTGCCTTCGGCACGACCCCGGCCCTGCAGCGGTCCCTCCAGGCCCACTTCGGGGCGGCGCTCACCTGGGCGCGCGAGCGGCGGGCTGAGTACGAGCGTCTCGAGAAGGAGCGCGAGGCCAGCGATGCGACCTCGGTGCTGCGGGAGATCGTCGAGGAGCGCCAGCTCGAGGTGGGCCCGTCTGCCAGGGACTTCACCCTCACGATCATCGAGCTCCCGCTGTCCGAGGACCGGGCGTGGCTCGTCAATGCGGACAAGGTCATCATGAGCCAGGGGCTTCTCGAGGACCGCGAGGCGTTCAGGAGCTACCTCACGCCGGTCGTCGAAATCCTCGTCTGAGAGCCCGGCGTCAGGGCGCGGCGGCCACCGTCACGGTCACGGTGCCATCGGGCGCGGCCGAGTCGGTCCAGCCCTTGTTCCCGTCCCGGATCCAGCTGTGTCCCGAGCAGTCGACCTGGGTGATCGCCAGCGCCTTGGCGTTGGCCACCGCCCACTGCGCCACCGACCAGCCCTGCGTGCCCTGCGCCCGCACGGTGACCGTGCGGCCGCCGGCCGTCGCGGGCAGCGCGCCGAAGGCCCGCGTGAGCTGGGACTTGACGGCGGAGGGGTCGCCCGCGGCGTCCGGCTTGCGGAGGGTGCAGGTCAGCGCTGCCTGCGACTGGCCCGTCAGCGCCGAGGCGAAGGCGCGGCCCGTGTCCTCGTGCTGGGCGTACGCCTCGGGGAAGCCGGAGCGCTGGACCTTCTGCGCGGCCTCCGTGATGGACAGGTCCTGGTAGCCGCTGATCTTGACCAGCCCGTCGTAGAACGCGTTCGTCGCGTACTCCGGGTCCATGATCTGCGCCTCGGTGCCCCAGCCCTGGGAGGGGCGCTGCTGGAAGAGGCCCCGGGAGTCCGGGCCGGCGCTGTCGCCGTAGCTGAGATTGCGCAGCTTGGACTCCTGCAGGGCCGTCGCGATCGCGATCGTCGCGGCCCGGGGCGGCAGGCCGCGGCGCACCGAGATGGCGGCGATGAGCGAGGCATTCGCCGTCTGGTCGGTGGCGAGCTGCTGCGGGGAGTCGCCGAGCGGCGCCGTGCAGCCCTCCACGATGGGCTTGTCGTTGCGGTTCAGCACGAGTGAGGTGATGTAGATCCCCACGCCGGCCAGTGCGAGGGCCACGAGGACGGTGAGCGTGCGCCGCAGTCTGCGGGCGTTGGCCATCCGGCGACTCCTTGCTGTGGGCGTGGGGACACAGGCGGCCCAGCGACGTGCGCGGGCCGCCCCAGGACGCGGGGAGCGTCAGTTGGCGTGCAGGGCCTCGTTGAGCTCGACCGTCTGGCCGTTGCGGGGGAGCGCCTCGACCTGGCCGGTCGTCGAGTTGCGGCGGAACAGGAGGTTCGACTGGCCGGAGAGCTCGACGGCCTTGACGACCTTCTCCGCGTTCTCGCCGAACGCGTCCTTGAAGCCGCCGATCCGCACGCGGGTGCCGGCCGTCACGTACAGTCCGGCCTCCACCACGGAATCGTCGCCGATCGAGATGCCCACGCCCGAATTGGCGCCGAGGAGCACGCGCTCGCCGAGCGCAATCCGCTCGCGGCCGCCGCCGGAGAGCGTGCCCATGATGGACGCGCCCCCGCCCACATCCGTCCCGTCGCCCACGACGACGCCCGCGGAGATGCGGCCCTCGACCATGGAGGTGCCCAGCGTGCCGGCGTTGAAGTTGACGAAGCCCTCGTGCATCACCGTGGTCCCCTCGGCGAGGTGGGCGCCGAGGCGGACGCGGTCGGCGTCGGCGATCCGGACCCCGGACGGCACGACGTAGTCGACCATGCGCGGGAACTTGTCCACGCCGAAGACCGTGACCGCGCCGCGGCGCCGCAGACGGGCGCGCGTGGCCTCGAAGCCGGCCGGGTGGCACGGGCCGAAGTTGGTCCACACGACGTTCGGCAGCTTGCCGAACAGGCCGTCGAGGTTGACCGTGTTCGGGCGCACGAGCCGGTGGGAGAGCAGGTGGAGGCGCAGGTAGGCGTCCGCGGTGTCGGCCGGAGCCTGGTCGAGGTCGATCTGGACGAAGACCACCTTGGTCTGCGTGCTCCGATCGGCGTCGGCCCCGTTCTCCGCGGCGTCCACGAGCTCGGCCGGCGCGGCGTCGACGACGGCGTCCGCGAGGTGCTCGGCGGCCTCTCCGAGCGCAGGGGCGGGGAACCAGACGTCGAGCACGGTGGCCTCATCGGCTCCGGTCGCAGAGGTGGCCACGTGGATGGTGGCGAGGCCGAAGCCGTGGGCAGCGCGGGGTGCGGCAGGGGTCTCAGTCATGGTTCCCAGTCTATCGGCGGCCGCGCCCGCGGTCCGCACCGCAGGGGGTGCCAGAAACTATGCTGGGCGGGTGACTTCACCAGCCTCCGCGGACCTTGACCTGACGCAGGACGTCGCCCTCCTCACCGCCGCGCTCATCGATGCCAACAGCGTGTCGGGCGAGGAGACGGCCCTCGCGGACGCGATCGAGCGCGCGCTGCGCGCCCAGACGTCGCTGTCCGTCGTGCGCGACGGCGACGCGATCGTTGCCCGCTCCGGGCTCGGCCGCAGCGAGCGGGTCATCCTCGCCGGGCACATCGACACCGTTCCGCTCCCCACCGTTGACGGTGCACGGGGAACCGTGCCGTCGTCGTGGGACGGGGAGCCGGGGGAGGGGACGCTGTGGGGGCGCGGCGCGACCGACATGAAGGGAGGCGTGGCGGTCCAGCTCGCCCTCGCCGCCCGCCTGTTCCCCGCCGCCGGGACGCACGACGCCGGCGCCTCGCCTGCCACACCCGCGTCGGCCGCCCGGGACGTCACCTTCGTGTTCTACGACCACGAGGAGGTGGAGGCCTCGAAGAGCGGGCTGGGACGGCTCGCGGCCAACCACCCCGACCTGCTGGCCGGCGACTTCGCGATCCTCCTCGAGCCCACCAACGGGACGGTGGAGGGCGGCTGCAACGGCACGCTGCGTGTCGAGGCGACGACGGTGGGCGAGGCGGCGCACTCAGCGCGCGCCTGGATGGGCCGGAACGCGATCCACGCGGCCGCCCCCATCCTCGCCCGTCTCGCCGACTACTCTCCGGCGACCGTGACCGTGGACGGGCTCGACTACCGGGAGAGTCTCAACGCCGTGGGGATCTCCGGCGGGACGGCGGGGAACGTGATCCCCGACCGCTGCACCGTCACCATCAACTACCGCTTCGCGCCGGACAAGGGGATCGAGGAGGCCGAGGCTGCGGTGCGGACCCTCCTGGAGGGCTTCGAGGTGGTCCGCACCGATGGCGCTCCTGGTGCCCGGCCGGGCCTGAACCACCCCGCGGCGGCGGCGTTCGTCGCCGTCGTGGGCCGCGACCCGCTGCCCAAGTACGGGTGGACGGACGTGGCGAGGTTCTCCCAGCTCGGGGTGCCGGCGGTCAACTTCGGTCCCGGGGACGCGCTGCTGGCCCACAAGGACGACGAGCGGGTCGAGGCGGCGGCCATCAGGGAGTGCCTCGCCTCCCTCGAGGCCTGGCTCCGGGCCTGAAGCCGTCAGGGAGCCGTTAAAGCCGTCTGGGAGTCACGTCCTGGAAGTCACCTCCAGCGGGTGGACCGCAGGAGGTGACTCCCAGAAGGTGACTCCCAGAAGGTGACTCCCAGAAGGGGCCGGCTCAGATCTGCGCTGCGGCGTCCTGCGCTGCCACCATGGCCGTGCCCTTGCGTCCGCCGGACACGCGCGGGCTCCGGCGCAGGCGGCTCTCCGCGAACTTCGCGAGGCCCGAGAGGATCAGGCACATGCCCACGTAGAGCACGCCGGCCACGATCGCCGCGGGGACGATCGGCGAGCCGTACTGTGCCTGCGAGCCGAAGTACTTGGCCTGGAACAGGATCTCGTTGTAGGTGACGATGAAGCCGAGGGCGGTGTCCTTGAGCGTCACGACGAGCTGGGAGATGATCACCGGCAGCATCGAGCGCACGGCCTGCGGCAGCAGGATGGACTGCATCACCTGGGACTT
Organism: Sinomonas sp. RB5; assembly: GCF_054063535.1. Classification (NCBI taxonomy): domain Bacteria; kingdom Bacillati; phylum Actinomycetota; class Actinomycetes; order Micrococcales; family Micrococcaceae; genus Sinomonas; species Sinomonas sp. RB5. The sequence goes on along the minus strand of NZ_JBSSGJ010000009.1, from coordinate 12,699 downwards.
GCGCATGCCGATCGCGAAGCCTGCCTCGCGCTGGCCCTTGGGGAGGGCCTCGATGCCCGCGCGGAACACCTCGGCGAGCACCGAGCCGTTGTAGAGGATCAGCGCGACGACCACGGCCACGAACGGCGGCCAGTTCACGTGGAAGAGCGGCGGGAGCCCGTAGTAGATCATCATCATGAGGATCAGGACGGGGATCGCGCGGAAGAGCTCGGTGAACCAGTGGAACGGCCGGGACACCCAGACGCGGTCGGAGAGCCTGCCGATGGCCAGCACGATGCCGAGCACGAGGCTCCCCACGGCCGCCACCGCGAACGCGGAGAGCGTCGCGCCCACGGCGTTGAGGAGGGTCCGCTGGACGAGCGGGAACGTGAAGATCTTCCACTTCGCGGCGCTGAACTGGCCGGTCTCCGCGAAGCGCCACACGATGAAGCCGAGGATGGCGAGGATCACGAGCGTGCCCACAACCCCGAGCACGAGGTGGCGGGTACGGGCCTTGCGGCCCGGGGCGTCGTAGAGGACGGAGCTCATCGGGCCACCTTCCACTTCTTCTCGAAGTAGCGCTGGAGCTGGGCGAGGATCAGGACGAGGATCACGAAGAACAGGGCCACCCAGAGCAGGCCCTCCATCGCGGGATAGCCGCGCTCGGAGAGGTTCGCCCGGATCGCGCCGGCCTCGGCGACCGAGAAGCCTGCGGCCACGGTCGTGTTCTTCAGAAGGGCAATGAGGACGCTGAAGAGCGGCGGCAGCACCGAGCGGAAGGCCTGGGGCAGGATCACGAGCGTGAGGGTCTGGGTGAACGGCAGGCCGATGGCGCGTGCGGCCTCGGCCTGGCCCACGGGGACCGTATTGATGCCGGAGCGAAGCACCTCGGCCACATAGGTCGCGGTGTAGAGGCTCAGGCCGATGGTCGCGGCGGTCATGAAGTCGATCTCCGGGAGGCCGAGCTTCGGGTACCCGAGCGCGAAGAAGAACAGCACGAGGGTCAGCGGCGTGTTGCGGATGACGTTGACGTACAGGGTCCCGAAGGCCCGCAGGGCCGGCACGGGGGAGACACGCATGGCGCCCACGATCGTTCCGAGGATCAGGGCGAACAGCCCGGAGACCACGAACAGGATGACCGTGTTCTTGAATCCGGTGGTGAAGAGGTCGAGATTGTCGAGCAGGGTGCTCACGGCAGCCTTCGCTTTCTAGCCGAAACGGCGGTGGGCGGGGCGCCGAACGCCCCGCCCACCGTGCCTGTCAGTAGTTGTCGACGGCGGGCTGTGAGACCTTCGTGCCCGACTTGCCGAGCGTCGAGTCGTAGATCTTCTGCCACGTGTCCTTGCCGTTGGTCAGCGTGTCATTGAAGAACTTCCGCAGCGCCGTGTCGCCCTTGGGCAGGCCGATGCCGTACTTCTCGGTCGTGAACGGCTGGCCGACCACCTTGAGGGTGTCCGGCTCCTGGGCGGCGTAGCCGAGGAGGATGGCCTGGTCGGTCGTGACGGCGTCCGTCTGGCCGTTCTTGAGGGCCTCGACGCACTGCGAGTACGTGTCGAATTCCGTGGTCTTGGTCTGCGGAAAGTTCGCCTTGATGTTCTGGATCGGCGTCGAACCCGTCGCCGAGCAGACGTTCTTGCCCGCGAGGTCCTTCTCGCTGTTGATCGTCGTGTTGTCCTTCTTCACCAGCAGGCCCTGGCCGGTGACGAAGTACGGGCCGGCGAAGTCGACGAGCTTCTTGCGCTTGTCGGTGATGGAGTACGTGCCGACGTAGAAGTTGATGTCGCCGTTTTGGATGGCGGACTCGCGGTTGGCCGAGGGGATCGGCTTGAACTCGATCTTGTCCGTGCCGTAGCCCAGCGAGGCGGCCATCCACTTGGCGATCTCGATGTCGAAGCCGCTGTACTCGCCGGTGGCCGCGTCCTTGAACCCGAGCCCGGGCTGGTCCTGCTTGACGCCGATCGTCACCTTGCCGGCCGACTTGATCTTGTCGAAGGTCGGGCTGCCGGAGAGGGAGACGTTGGTGGCGACCTTGTACGGGGCGGCGGAGGCGGAGGAGCCGTCGCCGGAGCCGCCGGAGCCGCCGGATCCGCCACAGGCGGACAGGGTGAGTGCGAGGGCCGCCGTGGCGGCAGTCAGCACGGCCTTCTTGGTGCGGAAGAGTGCCATGGTGGAGCGTTCCTTTCTTCTCGGGCCGTCGTGGCCCGGGTGCAGGCGGAAGTGATGGAGGGTCAGTGGGTGAGCAGCTTGGAGAGGAAGTCCTTCGCGCGGCTGCTCTGCGGGTTCGTGAAGAACTCCTCGGGCTTGGCCTGCTCGACGATCTGGCCGTCAGCCATGAAGACGACGCGGTCCGCGGCCTTGCGCGCGAACCCCATCTCGTGGGTCACGACAATCATCGTCATGCCCTCCTTCGCCAGCTGCACCATGACGTCGAGCACCTCATTGATCATCTCGGGGTCCAGCGCCGAGGTGGGCTCGTCGAACAGCATGACCTTGGGCTTCATTGCCAGGGCCCGCGCGATGGCCACGCGCTGCTGCTGGCCGCCGGAGAGCTGGGCGGGCAGCTTCGGGGCCTGATGCCCCACGCCGACCCGCTCGAGGAGTGCCATGGCCTCCTTCTCGGCGGTGGCCTTGTCCACACCCTTGACCTTCATCGGGCCGAGGGTGACGTTCTCGAGGATCGTCTTGTGGGCGAAGAGGTTGAAGGACTGGAACACCATGCCGACGTCCGCCCGCAGGCGGGCGAGCTCCTTCCCCTCCTCGGGGAGCTTCTTGCCGTCGATGAAGATCTCGCCGTCCTCGATCGTCTCGAGGCGGTTGATCGCGCGGCACAGCGTCGACTTGCCAGAGCCCGAGGGGCCGATGACCACCACGACCTCGCCCTTGCTGACGTCCAGATCGATGTTCTGGAGCACGTGGAGCTGGCCGTAATGCTTGTTCACGCCCTTGACAGAGACGAGCGCAGTCGCCGATGTGTCGGTAGTCATAGGGAAAATGTATCGGACAATGAACAGTGCGGCGCGACCGCCTCCGACCGCATGCCTGAATCGTGATTGAAGCGAGACTAGCCTTGGGTGCATGAGCACCGAATCCCAGCCGGGCAGCGAGCCGGGCGCCGCGCAGACCCCCGCACGCAACGGAGGCCACGTCCCGTGGCGGCGGAAGGGCCCGATCGAGCTGCGCAGGCGCCAGACGCAGCAGGGCACCGCGGACCAGCATCTCCTCGACACCAAGGGGGCCGGCCGCTTCGTCCACACCGATCCCTGGCGGGTGATGCGGATCCAGAGCGAGTTCGTCGAGGGCTTCGGCGCTCTCGCGGAGCTGGGGCCGGCGGTGAGCGTCTTCGGCTCTGCCCGCACCAAGCCCGGCACCGCCTACTACGAGACCGGGGTGGCCATCGGGCGGCTGCTCGCCGAGTCCGGAGTGGCCGTCATCACCGGAGGCGGCCCGGGCTCGATGGAGGCGGCGAACCGCGGCGCGGTCGAGGGATCGGGCACGTCCGTGGGACTCGGGATCGAGCTGCCCTTCGAGACAGGCCTCAACTCGTGGGTCGACCTCGGGGTGAACTTCCGCTACTTCTTCGCGCGCAAGACGATGTTCGTCAAGTACGCCCACGGCTTCATCGTGCTCCCGGGCGGGCTCGGCACCCTCGATGAGCTGTTCGAGGCCATGGTGCTGGTCCAGACGGGCAAGGTGACGCAGTTCCCGATCGTCCTGGTGGGCTCCGAGTTCTGGAATCCGCTCGTCGACTGGATCCGCGCGACCCTCGTGGGCGAGGGCATGATCTCCGAGTCGGACCTCGACCTCATCGCCGTGGTGGATGACCCGGAGACCGCGGTGGACCACGTGCTCAGGGGCCTCGGCGCCGTGGAGCGCCGCGGGGGCATGTTCGGCAACGCCGATCCCGACTTCGACGAGGACCCGGACATCGAGGGCACGGCGGAGGGCGCGTGAGCTTCTTCCTCGTCTTCGTCGCGATCGTCCTGGCCGGGGGACTCGCGTGGTTCGCCGTCGACGTCGGCCGCGCCTCCTCGGCCCGGCGGCCCGGAGCGGAGGGCAGCGGCGCGACGGCGCCCGCACCTCGGGGGCTCGAGGAACCCCCGACAGGGCTTCCGCCGGTCTACCTGCCCGAGCATCCCAACCCCGAGGACGTGGACGCCGTCCGGTTCGCGCTCGCGTTCCGCGGCTACCGCATGGACCAGGTCGACGAGGTGCTCGCGCGGCTGCGGGACCGGATCGGCGTCCAGGCCGCCCTCATCCACGCGCTCACCGAGCAGCTCAAGTCCGCGAGGGAGCCCCGTGATGATGACTGACGCGATGACGGGCGTCGAGGACAGCCCGGCCACCGCCCGGCCGAGCGCCCTCCACCGCGCCCTGGCCGGCCTGGTGCGCGCCGGCGCGGCCCGTTTCGGGGGGCTGCCGTGGTGGGTGCAGGTCGTGGCGGTGTACGCCGTGAGCCGGGTGGTCAGCTTCTGCATCATCTCCGCGGCAGCGCTCCAGCAGGGCCACAACCCGTGGTTCCCGGCGCAGCCGGACTACTGGCACTTCGTGCAGATCTGGGACTCGGAGTGGTACGGCCGGATCGTCCAGAACAGCTACCCGTCCACGCTCCCGCACACGCCGACCGGGGCCGTGAAGGAGAACGCATGGGCGTTCTACCCGGTGTACCCGCTGGTCATCCGCGCCCTCAGCAGCGTCTCGGGCCTGCCGTGGCAGGCCTGGGCGCAGATCGTCGCCCTGGTCGCCGGGTTCGCTGCCGCCCTGGTCCTCTACCGGCTGTTCCGGCTGCGCGCCGGCCATGACACGGCGCTGTGGGGCGTGGCGTTCGTGGCGTTCTTCCCGGTCTCGGCCATCCTGCAGATCCCGTACGCGGAGTCCCTCGGGCTCCTGTTCCTCGCCTGGGCACTCCTGTGGGTCGTCGAGCGCCGCTACCTCGCCGCGATGCCCGTGGTCGCCGTCATGGCCCTCACCCGGCCCGTCGGCGTGCCGTTCGCGCTCATGCTCGCCGCCGTCTTCCTGGTGCGGCTGGTGCGGTGCCGCAGGGAGGGCACGACGGCGGGCGAGCTGGCGCGGCTGGGGGCCCTCACCGTCGTCGGAGGTGCTGCAGCCGCGGCCTGGCCGGCCATCGCGTGGGCGGTGACGGGAGTCCCGGACGCCTACACGACCACGGAAGCGGTGTGGAGGGGCCAGGACCTGGTGCCGTTCCTGCCGTGGTTCGACACGGGCCAGTACCTCTTCGGCCCGGTCATGGGGCCGATCGCCCCGTTCGTCCTGGTGGTGCTGGGCGCCCTCTACCTCACGAGCGCCCACGTGCGCCGCGTGGGTCTCGAGATGCAGCTGTGGTGCGCCGCCTATGCGCTCTACCTGCTGGCGTTCCTCTACCCCCAGACGAGCACGTTCCGGATGATGCTGCCGCTGGTCCCGCTGGCGCTCGCGGCGGCCGGGCTGTCCCGCTCGCGTGCCTACCGGTGGACGGCGCTCGTGATGTTCGTGCTGCTGCAGATCGTCTGGGTCGTGTGGCTGTGGGTCTGGTTCCCGCTTCCGAGCGGTGGCGACTGGGCACCGTAGGGCCCCGTGCGATCGGCACGCCCGTTCCGGTCGCTCGCGGGTGCAAGGGGGGCCGGCTGGTAATGTTGTCAGCAGCACATCGTGCGGATGACCGACTGGAGGGGAAGAGCACATGGCAGCCATGAAACCGCGTACCGGGGACGGGCCGATGGAGGTCACCAAGGAGGGCCGGAGCCTGATCATGCGGGTGCCCCTCGAGGGTGGCGGTCGGCTGGTCGTCGAGCTCAACGCCGATGAGGCTGCCGAGCTGCGGGAGTGCCTCGTCGGCGTCACCCAGTAGGGTCGCCGAACGGCCGAGGAACGTTCAAGGGCCGGTCCCAGGGGACCGGCCCTTTGTCGTGCCCGGAGCCTCCGCCTTCGCCGGGCCGCCGGAGTGCATCACGCCCCCCGCGCCGCCACGATGAGCCCGTCGCCCGTCGGCAGGATCGCGGTGGTCAGGCGCTCGTCCGCGCGGAGGGCCCGGTGGAGCTCGCGCAGGCGGACCGTGGTGGGCTCGCGGTGGGCAGGATTGGAGACGCGGTCGCGGTCGAGGGCGTCATTGACGATGAGCAGCCCGCCGGGACGCAGGAGCCTGATCCCCTGCTCTGCATACAGGAGCGCGTTGGGCTTGTCGGCGTCGATGAAGACGAGGTCGTACGCGCCGTCGGTGAGGCGGGGGAGGACCGCGGCGGCCCGCCCCGGGATGGTGCGCACCCGGCTCGTGAGCAGGCCGGCCTCCGCGAAGGCCTCGCGCGCGGCCTTGAGGTGCTCCACGTCCCGGTCGATCGTCGTGAACACGGCATGGGACGCCAGACCCCTGAGGATGCACAGCCCCGAGACGCCGGCGCCCGAGCCGACCTCCACGGCGGCATGCGCCTTCGACGACGCGGCGAGCACTGTCAGCACCGCGCCGACCCCGGCGCTCACGGCCGTCACGCCCAGGTCGTAGGAGCGCTCCCGGGCCCGGTCCATCACGATGTCCTCGGACGCGAACGCCTCGGTATAGGACCAGCTGGTGGACTTGTCGGAGGTCATGCCTGCTTTCGCCTCAGTTTCGCTTCACGCGGGGACTCCGCGGTGACGGGGGAGCTGATCAAGCCTATCGTCCCGGGAGCCTGTACGCTGGCGGCGGAACGCCGAGCCAACTCCCAGCCTGCGCTGGAAGAATGGGGTTCCGATCACCAACGGAGCGAAGGCAGGTGCGTGGACGTGTCAGCTGGATCGGCTGCGGCCACCCAGGCCCACGACGGGCAGGCCCCAGAGGGCCAGACCCCAGAAGGCCAGCCCTGGGTCCCCCCGACGTGGGAAGAGGTGGTAGCCCAGCACTCCGCGAAGGTGTACCGGCTCGCCTACCGTCTCACCGGCAACCAGCACGACGCCGAGGACCTCACGCAGGAGGTCTTCGTGCGGGTGTTCCGTTCGCTGGAGAACTTCAAGCCCGGCACGCTCGACGGCTGGCTGCACCGCATCACCACGAACCTGTTCCTCGACCAGGCCCGCCGCAAGGGCCGCATCCGCTTCGATGCCCTCGCCGAGGACGCGGAGTCCCGCCTACCCGGGCGGGAGCCCGGGCCGGAGCGCAGCTACGAGATGAACAACCTGGACCTCGACGTCCAGGCTGCCCTCGAGGAGCTCCCGCCGGACTTCCGCGCCGCCGTGGTGCTCTGCGACCTCGAAGGCCTCTCGTACGACGAGGTGGCCGATGCCCTGGGCGTGAAGCTCGGCACGGTCCGCAGCCGGATCCATCGGGGCAGGACGCTCCTGCGCGAGAAGCTGGCGCACCGCGACCCCCGACGGAGTTCCGCGAAGAAGCGCCTCGCGCTCCCGCGTGTGGCCCGCGGCACGCGCTGAGGCGGCCGGATGGGCATGCCACGCTGGAGCAGCCTGCTCCCCGATGACCACCCCGCCTCCGGCGACCACGTCCGCGGCTGTCCGGACTGCCGGGGACGGCTCGAGACCGAGCGCCGCTACCTCGCGTCCCTGAGGCAGGTGCAGGTTCCGAACGCCTCCGATGCCCTGCAGGAGCGGCTCCTCGAACGCACCCAGTACCTCGCCGCCCAGGCCGAGCTGGCAGAGCGGGCGGCCCCGCGGTCCCGGGCCCGGTGCGCTGTGCGCCTCGGTCTCACGGCCCTGGCGGGCGCGGCCGCGTGCGCCGCTGCGCTCGCGGTGACCGCCTACGCCGTGGCCGGCGATCCCGCCTCCCGCCCGGCCGCCGGCAACGGCGCCGCTGCGCTGGTGCGGACGGCACCCGGCGGAGGGCCCGCAGTGCGCCCCGCACCGGGTGCCACGGCCCAGACCGCTGCCCACTCCGATGACCCCCTCGACCGGCTGGGGCGCGGGCTCCTGGTGGTCGTCGGCGCCTCCGGACGCCCCTGACAGAAGGCTCCCCGCTGGAATCGCTGGCCCGCTCGGGCAGAAGGTAGTGTTGCACGCGTGTTCGGAATCAACGGCCCGGAATTCCTCATCCTGCTGGTCATCGGCATCCTCGTGATCGGCCCCAAGCGGCTGCCCGAATACACCCAGAAGCTCGCCAACATCGTCAAGGAGCTGCGCCGCATGGCCGCCGGGGCGAAGGAGCAGCTCAAGGAGGAAACCGGAGTCGACCTCAGCGAGGTGGACTGGCGCAAGTACGATCCCCGCCAGTACGACCCCCGCAAGATCATCCGGGACGCGCTGCTCGACGACGACGCCCCCAGCGCCACGCCGGCTCCCGCGCCCGCCCTGGCTGCGGCCGCCGGCGCCACCGCTGCCGCCGCCAGCGTTCCCGCCCCGCTTGTGGAGCGCCTCCAGGCGGGGGAGAAGGCCCCGTTCGACTCCGAGGCGACCTGACGGCCAAGCCTCGGATGGGCGGGCCTCAGACGGCTGGGGTCACGCCCAGACGGCGTCCTGACAAGTTGCGGGGCACCGCGGCCAGGCGGTCCGCGATGGTGCGCAGGGCCACGGCCGCCGGGGAGCCCGGATCGCTGAGGACAATCGGGGTGCCGGCATCGCCGCCCGCGCGCAGCCCTACGTCCAGCGGCACCTGGCCCAGCAGTGGGACCGGGGTGCCGAGCGCCGCGGTCAGCCGTTCGGCCACCCGCTGCCCGCCGCCGGAGCCGAAGACCTCCATCACGGTCCCGTCCGGGAGCGTCAGGCCCGCCATGTTCTCGATCACGCCCGCGACCCTCTGACCGGTCTGCGCCGACACCGTCCCCGCCCGCTCGGCGACCTCCGCCGCGGCCGTCTGCGGCGTGGTCACGACGAGCAGCTCGGCGTTCGGCAGCAGCTGCGAGACCGAGATGGCCACGTCCCCGGTGCCCGGGGGCAGGTCGAGGAAGAGGACATCGAGGTCACCGAAGTACACGTCGCCGAGGAACTGCTCGAGCGCGCGGTGCAGCATGGGTCCGCGCCACACCACGGGCTGGTTGCCCTGGACGAACATGCCGATCGAGATCACCTTCACGCCGTGCGCGAGAGGAGGCAGGATCATGTCGTCCACCTGGGTGGGCGTGCCCGTGGTCCCGAGCAGGCCGGGCACTGAGAAGCCGTGCACATCCGCGTCGACGATCCCGACCCGCAGCCCGCGCGCGGCGAGCTCGCACGCGAGGTTCACGGTGACCGATGACTTGCCCACGCCGCCCTTGCCGCTTGCGACGGCGAAGACCTTGGTCAGCGAGTCCGGCCGGCTGAAGGGGATGCCCCGCCCGGGGCGGAGGCGCTCCTTGAGCTCCTTGCGCTGCTCGGGGGTCATCACGTCGAGGTCGACGGCGGTCTCCTCCACGCCGGGGACGGAACGGAGCGCGGCGGTCACATCCTGCTCGATGGTGCCCCGGAGCGGACACCCCGCGATGGTGAGGAGCACGCCCACGGTGACCCGGCCGCCGTCGACCGTCACCGAGCGAAGCATGCCGAGCTCGTCGATGGGCCGGCGCAGCTCCGGATCGAGGACGCCGTGCAGGGCCGCGCGGACGGCCTCCTCGGACACGCGGCTCATTCGGCGACCCCGCTTTCGCGCACCCGGGGGATGTGCTGCGTCCGGGGGCCGCGCTGGCGGCGGTCCCTGCGGGCCTTGGCCCCTTCGGACCGATCCTCGACGTCCGGCTCGTCCTGGTCGGCGGAGAGGTCCTCGAGGAGGGAGCGCAGCTCGCCGCGCACGAAGTCGCGGGTCGCCACCTCGCGCAGGGCGAGGCGCAGCGACGCGAGCTCCCGCGTCAGGTACTCGGTGTCGGCGAGGCTGCGCTCGTTGCGCGAACGGTCCTGCTCGATCTGGACCCGGTCCCGGTCATCCTGCCGGTTCTGCGCCAGGAGGATCAGGGGTGCGGCGTACGAGGCCTGGAGCGAGAGCAGGAGGGTGAGCAGGGTGTAGTTCAGCGACCGCGGGTCGAACTGCATCGTCTCGGGGGCAAAGGTGTTCCAGCCCAGCCAGACCACGCAGAACAGCGTCATGTAGAGCAGGAAGCGCGGCGTCCCCATGTAGCGGGCGAAGCTCTCGGCGAAGCGGCCGAAGGCATCCGGGTCGGGACTGAGGCGGGGGAGGAGCCTGCTTCGCTGCTCGAGGGGTGTGTCCAGACCGGGCAGCTTGCGGGGCTCAGCCAAAGCGTCCTCCGAACTTCTTCACAGGCTCGCCGTCCTCGTGCACGCGCCAGTCGTCGGGCAGGAGGTGATCGAGGAGGTCGTCGACGGTCACCGCCCCCACAAGACGGCCGTCCGCGTTGACTACGGCCAGCGAATTGAGGTTGTACTGGGCCATCGTGCGGGCCACATCGCTGATCGAGTCGAGGTCCTTCATCGGCTCGAGGTTCTTGTCCACGATCGAGCCGAGCTGCTCGGGCGGCGCGCTGCGCAGGAGCTGCTGGATGTGCACCGTGCCGAGGTAGCGGCCCGTGGGTGTCTCGAGCGGCGGCCGGCAGATGAAGATCGCGGAGGCCAGGGCAGGGCTCAGCTCCTCGCGCCGCACGTGGGCCAGCGCCTCGGCGACGGTCGCCTCGGGGGGCAGGATCACCGGGACGGGCGTCATGACGGAGCCGGCGGTGCCCTCGTCGTACTGCAGGAGGCGGCGGACGTCCTCGGCATCCTCGGGCTCCATGAGCTGGAGCAGCTCCTCGGCCTTCTCGGCGGGGAGGTCCGCGAGGAGGTCGGCGGCGTCGTCCGGATCCATCTCCTCGAGCACGTCCGCGGCACGCTCGAGGTCGAGGGCCGAGAGGATCTCCACCTGGTCGTCCTCGGGGAGCTCCTGGAGCACATCGGCGAGGCGCTCGTCCTGCAGCTCGGCGACGACCTCGAAGCGCCGCTGGTCGCTCATCTCCTGCATGGCGTCGGCGAAGTCCGCCGGCTTGAGGTCCTCGTGCGTGGCGAGGAACTGCGCGGCGCCGCGGGCCAGCCCGGCCGCGTGCCGCGTGTCCTCCCAGTCGACGAGGACCGTCTCGCCGCGCCGGAGGCTCCGGAGGCCGCGTCCGGGCATGAGGCGGCGGACGAAGAGCTTGCTCACGAGCCAGTCGCCGTTGCGCTGCTGGTCCATCGCGAGGTCCTCGATCGCGGCCTGGCTGCCGTCCTCGACGAGGACCACGTGCCGGTCGAACATGTCGCCCAGCACGAGCTGTTCCGCGCCGCGCTGCTCGAACCGGCGCAGGTTGATCAGCCCGGTCGTGATGATCTGGGACTGGTCCATGCTGGTCACGCGCGTCATCGGCACGAACACCCGGCGCTTGCCCGGAACTTCGACGACGATCCCCACCGCCTGCGGGGGGCGGCCGCCGCGGGGAAGGACGACGACGTCGCGCAGCCGCCCGACCCTGTCTCCGGCAGGGTCGAAGACGTCGAGGCCGAGCAGCCTGGCGACGAAGACACGGGTGGGGGTCCAACTCACCCGTCTAGGCTACTCCAGAGCAATCTCACCGCTCACTCTGAGCGGAAAGCGGCACGCCGTGCAGCAAGACGGGTAAGAATAGGGACATGTCCAACATGTTCGGTTCCGCCAAGCCCGCTGACGAGGCCCGCACCCTCCCGCAGGGCGAAACCGTCGGTTCCTATACCTCCTACCTGGATGCACAGAAGGCGGTGGACTACCTCGCGGACCAGCAGTTCCCCGTCGAGCTGGTCGCCATCGTCGGCAACGACCTCAAGCTCGTCGAGCGGGTGACGGGGCGGCTGAGCTACCCGCGTGTCGCGCTCAACGGAGCCCTCAGCGGCATGTGGTTCGGCCTCTTCGTGGGGGTGCTGCTCTCCTTCTTCACTCCGAACGGCAGCTACTTCTCCATCATCACCTCGGTGCTCATGGGTGCTGCCTTCTTCATGCTCTTCGGCATCGTCACGTACGCGATGCAGCGCGGCAAGCGCGACTTCACCTCCACGAGCCAGGTCATTGCGAGCAACTACGACGTCGTGGTGGGCCACGAGGTGGCCCACGAGGCACGCCGGCTCCTCGCCCAGCTGCCCATGGGGCAGGGCATGGCCCACGGCGGCTGGGGCCACGGCGGCTACAGCCAGGGCCAGTCCGGGCAGGGAGGCCAGTACGGGCAAGGAGGCCAGTACGGGCAAGGAGGCCAGTACGGCCAGCACGGGCAGGACTGGGGCCAGGGCGGCGGCTACCACCAGGGCGGCCAGGGCCATCAGGGCTACGGCGACCAGGGCTACGGCCAGCAGTGGCAGCCCCCGCAGCAGGAGGAGCCGAAGCGCCCCACCGGCTGGACGGACCCGTACGGGGTGAACGCCGGGCAGCCCGCGGGCCAGCCGGGGCAGCCCCAGGCGCAGCAGCCCCCGCAGCCCGCACCCGAGTCGCGTCCGGGCATCCACGACCTGCCTGACGGGCGCCCGCAGTACGGGATCCGCATCGAGCCGGAGCACACCCAGCAGCACCAGGGCGCAGTGCCCGCCCACGGCGCCGGGGGGCAGGAGGCCCACGGTGGCCAGGAGGCCCAGGGCGACCAGGAATCCCAGGGTCACCAGGAGTCCCACGGCTCCCACGCCCTCGGCGAGGGGGCCGCCGGCGAGCAGGAGGCCCGCGACGACGAGGGCCGGCCGCGGCACGACGGCGACTCCCGCCAGGGCGAGTAGCGCGCCCCAGCGCACCGCGCACCGACAACAGGGGGCGCCGCCCGGCAGATGAACTGGTCCCCGAGAGTTGGACTGGTGAAGTGAAAGTCTAGGCTGCGAGGGCCTGGGCCCGGTATCGGACCGGGCTCAGGCCCTCGAGCTTTG